>CAYMGG010000014.1:28757-34222 GCA_964389915.1 uncultured Planctomycetaceae bacterium | reverse complement strand
AGCCGTCGCCTGGGGGCGGCGCTTGGTTTGCGGGCGGTCCTCTGGACCGTCGCCGGCCTCGTCGCCGGAGCGCTCCTCCTGGTGGCGGCCGACGCGATCCTGGTCTTGCCCGAGGCGGGACGGCGTCAGGCGGGACTGGCCGGCGCGCTCTGGCTGCTCCTGGGGGCCGCCGCGACCGCGCGGACCTATTGGCGGCTCACCCCCCGCCGCGCGGCCCGCCGCCTGGAAAAAGCTTACCCCGAACTCGGCAATCAACTCACCAACGCCGTCGAACTGGGCCAGGTCGCCGGCCTGACCGCCCTGGAGACGTACCTGCGGCAGGAAGTCGTCGCGCTGGGGCGGCGCCGCGCCGCCCACCTCCGTCTCTGGCCGGCGGTGGGCCGCCCCCTGGTCCGGGCCGGCCTGGCGATCGGGCTGGGCGCTGGCGGCTGGCTGATCGGCGGGATCCTCCTGCCGGAAGTCTTCCGCGTCGTCCTGCCCCGCTTGCTCGATCCGACCGGCGACCATCCTCCCTATAGCCGGCTGAAACTGCAAATCTCCTCCGACCTGGCGGAGGTGATTTATGGCGGGCGGTGCGAGGTCCGGGCCTGGCCGGAAGGCCTCCCGCCCGAGCGGCTGACGCTGGTCGTCACCGCCGCCGGCCAGCGTCAGGAAGCCGCCATGTTCCGCCGCCCGGACGGCTCGTTCTTCCAGACGCTCACCAATCTGCGCGCGCCGGTGAGCGTCTGCGCCACTGACGGCCGGGCCCGCAGCCGGCGTTTGGCCATCGGCATCCGCCGGACGCCGCAGATCGCCCGGGTCGAGATCGCCCTCGAATATCCGGCCTATACCGGCCTGCGACCGCAGACGCAGAAGCTCGGGAACGCCCCGCTGGCCGTTCCGGCCCAAACCCTGATCAGCTGGCGCGTGGTCAGCAACCGCCCGCTTCGCGCAGGAATCCTGGAATTGGCCCCCCTGGGCGGCGGCCGGGTCCAAAGCTTCCCCCTCGAGCCCGCGCCGGACCAGCCCGAGACCGTCTGCGGCCGCGCGCCGGTAACCGAAGACGCGGCGTTCTCGATCCGGATCACGGACGTCGACGGTCTTCCGGCGCCGGAAACGCCGAAAGGCCGGATCTCCATCCTGCCGGATCGCCGGCCCCGCATCAGCGTGCAGGAGCCCGGACGAAACGCGGTCTCCACCCCCGAGATGACCATCCCCGTCGTCGTCTGCGCCGAGGACGACTACGGCATCGCCGAACTGCGCTGGTTTCGCAGCCTGAACGGTTCCCGCGAGCGCGGCGCACCGCTGGCCAGGCAATCCGGCCGCACCGCCCGTACGGCCGAGAGTCGCACCGCCTTCGACCTGCGGGAACTGGGCGTCCGTCCCGGCGACCGGATCGAATATTTTGCCGAAGCCGTGGACAACCATCCGGGCGAGCCGAACGTCACGGTCAGCCGTATTTTTACGCTGCAAATCATCTCGCTGGAGGATTACCGCCGCATCCTGCGGACCATGGCGGCCAAAAAAGCTTTGTTCGACTCCTACCTGAAGCTCGCGCCGCAGCTCCGGCGGTTGGGGGAACGCGCCCACCACCTGCGCCAGCAGGCCCAGACGACGGGCCGGGCCGACGAAAAGGAAGTCCGCGCCCTGCGCCGCGATCTGGACGAATATCAACGCGCCCTGGACGAAACCAAAGCGGGCGTCGGGCGCTTCGACATCGAGGCCTATTTCCGGAAGCAGCTGGAAAGCCACGAAGCCCCGCTCCAACGCCTGGTCAAAAATCTCGACCGGCAGCTGGCCCGCGGGGGCGGATTGACGGCCGAGGACCTGGCGGAGTTGGATTCCGGGCTCGCGGGGCTGGCCGGCCGGGCGGAAAGCGAAGTGCAGGATCCGGCCCGGCAGATCGCGGCCGTGGCCGAACTGCTGGCCGAGGCGGATCGTTTCACCGCGCTGGCGGCCGCCCAGATGCGGGTGGCGCGGCTCGCCGCGCGGTTTCGCGTGCCGAGCGCCCCCCCGTCCCGGGCCGAACGGACCGGGCTCCAGGGCCTGGCCGAAGAGGAGGCGGCGATCCGCGACGCGCTGGCGGCCTGGCTCGATCGCGTGCCGACCCTGGCGACCGCGCTGCCGGACGACCCGATCTACGCCCCGCTCAAGACCCAGGTCGCGGAGTTTCTGGCCGCGGTTCAGGAGCGCCGAATCCCCCGGGCCCTCGCCGCCGCCGCCGGCGCCTGGGCGGACGAACAGGCGGCCGCGGGCGTGCCGCCCGCCGAGGAAGCCGCGCGCCAGATGGACGAACTCGTGGCCCGTTGCCGCTCGCTGCCCGCCAACGGCAAGACCTGCCTGTGCTTTCGCCCTTCGCTGGCGGAAAATCTGGGCCATACGCTGGAGCAGATCCTGAACGCCCTGAACGGCGGCCAGGCCGGATCGGGATCGGCGGACGGCTTCAGCCTGGCCTCGCAGGACGTCGGCCTGTTCGGCCCCGATGCGCCCTCGCCGGCCGGGGCGGGCGGGGACGGCGAACCTGAAACAGCCGGCGGCGCGGGGCGCGAGACGGTGACGACGGTCGCGGCCGCGGATGGCGAAGAGCCCGCCCGGCCGGACGCCGAAGCTCCCGCGGCGGTGCGGCTCCAGAGCAATGTCCGCTATCCGCTCCGTTACCGCGAACTGGTTGGGGAGTATTTCCGCCGCCTGGCGGAAAGCGGGGAATGAAAAGCTTCGGGCCGAGGCCCGGGCGAGGAGAAGCCGATGCGCGCAGGCGCAACAATACTGTTCGTCATGCTGGGCGCGGCGGCCGCCGCCCCGGCGCAAGACGCGCCGGCCGAAGGCGACAACGGCGTGGCCTGCGCCAACCTGATTTACGCCGGCACGCGCAGCTCGGTCTGCTTCAGCGACAAGTTCCTGACGCTGGCGGCGCGCGATTCGACGCTCAAGACCGCGCGCAAGTTCCACCCCGTCAAGCTCGCCGACAGCGAGATCTTCCGCTACCCCTTTGCGGTCATGACCGGCGAGGGGGCGTTTACCCTCACTGAGGCGGAGCGCAACCAGCTGCGGCGCTACCTGGAGCGCGGCGGTTTTCTGCTGGCGAGCGCCGGCTGTTCGAGCAAAGCCTGGGCCGAGTCGTTCTGCCGCGAATTTGCGCTCATTTTTCCGGACGGACAGCTTGCGGAAATCCCCTTCGAGCACGAGATCTTCCGTACCATCTATACCATCCGGCAGCTGGACACCAAGGGGCCGCCCGCCAAGCTCCGCGGCCTGACCCTCGGCGGCAAGCTCGTGCTGGTGTATTCCGCCGACGGTCTGAACGACACGTCCAGCCAGCACGGCTGCTGCTGCTGCGGCGGCAACGAGATCCACGATTCGCAGAAAATGAACGCCAATATCCTGGCCTATGCCCTGGTGCAATGACATGCGACGGACGGTGATCATCCTCAGCCTGGTCTTCCTGGCGGGTTTGGCGCTCCTGGCGCGCTCGGCCGGCCGGACCGCGGCGCCCGCAGCGGGCAGCACGCTCCGGGTTCTGTTCACCGGCGAAACGCTCGGCCGGCAGGAGGCCTGCGTCTGCGACGACGAGTTCGCCGGCGGCCTCGAATTCCGCCGCGCTTATCTGGCCGGCCAATCGCCGCCGTTTCTGCTGGTCGACACCGGCAATGTCTCCAGCGGCACGACCGAAACCAATCTGCGCCGGGGAGCGGCCATTCTGCGGGCCATGGCGGAGCAAGGCTACCAGGCCGTCAATCTCGGCGAAACCGAACTGGCGGCCGGCTGCGCCGGGCTGCGCGACTTCGCCCAGGCCGGAGTGCCGCTGGTCAGCCTCAACCTTCGCCCGACCGCGGGGGCGGCCAGTTGGCAAGAATCGCTGGCGCTCAAAGTGGGCGGCGTGGGAGTCCGGCTGACCGGACTGGCCGACGACGCCTACGCCGTCGGCGAGGGTCTGCGGTTGGAGCCGCCGCGGGAGGCCTTGGCCCGCTGGCTGCAAACCGCGCCCCACCTTTCGGCCGCCGTGGTCGTGCTGGCCGACCTCGGCCTCGACCAGGCGCGGACCCTGGCCCTGGACTTCCCGGAAATCACCCTCATCCTCTTCCGCGGCCGCAATCAGTCGCATCTGCCCGAGCGCGTCAACCGGACCATCATCGCCTCGATTTACGGCGGCCGCTACGTGGGCGATCTGTCCCTCGCCTGGCAGGGCCGGCGGACGGTGAACGCGAAAGGCAAAACCGAGCTTCTAGATCGGCGCTGGGCTAAAACCGCGCCGCCGCGGCCCGTGCCAATGGATGTCGAAGTCCGCCCCGCCCAGCTGAAATTCGGCAGTTTCCGCCGCGGTCAAACCCAGACCGCCATCCTGACGTTGATCAATCACCAAACCGCCACCGTCACCCTCGGCCGGATCTTCTGCCCCTGCACCTGCTTTGCGGCCAATTGTCCGGCGACCGCCATCGCCCCGAACAGCGAAGCCCGGCTGGAAGTCAGCCTGCATTCGCTCGAACTCACGGGCAATGTCTCCTTCAACCTGTTTGTAGAAATCAAGGGCGCTTCCAGCGGCTTCCTCATGATCCCCGCCTCCGCCCACGTCGCCGAAGCTTCTTCTGCGGAGTCCCGACCATGAACCGGAAGCGGCTGAAATTGACCTTGGCGCTGCTGCTGGCCGTTTGGCCGCCATATCTCCCCGCCGACCAGGCCGGCGGAGCCGAAGCGCGCGCGCCACTGGTCGAACACCCCAGCCTGGAGGCCGCGCAGGCCGCCGCCGAGGCGGATGACGGCCTGATCCTGGCGCTGTTTCGCCTCAGCGCCTGCCCGGCCTGCCAGGCCCTGGAGCGCGCCGTGTTCGACTCGCCCGCCATTCAGGATCGGGCCCGCGGCGTGCATTTCGCCCGCATCGATTGCGAGCGCGAACGGCGGCTGGCCCGGCAGTGGGGAATCCGCACCGTTCCGCACCTCGCCCTGCTGTCGGCCGAAGGCGTGATCCTCGCCCGGCAAGACGGTACGCTCTCGACCGACGCCTTCCTGGACTGGCTGGCCCAGGCGCGCGCCAGGCAGGCGCGCGGCGAATGGGAAGGCATTGCCGGCGGCACGGTCGGCGCCGCCTCGCCGGCGGAGCTGATCGAACAGCTGGCCGAACCGGAGCCGGGCCGGCGGCGGCTGGCCGCCCAGGCGCTCCTGCGCCAACCGGCCACGGCCGTTCCCCGGCTCCTGGCGGCGGCCGACGATCCGTATCTCGGCCGGCGTATCGGCGCCGGCGACGCGCTGCGGCAAGCGGCCCCGGACGGCCCGGAACTCGATCCCTGGGCGCCCGCCGGGGAACGCCGCGCGCAGCTCGCCGCCTGGCGCGAATGGTGGCAGAAGCCCGGCGCCGACCGGCCGGCCGTCGCGCCGATCGTCGCGCCTTCGGCTTGGGAGCTCGACGAAGCCTGGCAAGACCTGCAAGCAGCCAACCCGGTCGCGCGCACGCGCGGCCTGACCCGGCTGGTCAACCTGGGGCCGCCCATCCT
>CAYMGG010000014.1:28190-28747 GCA_964389915.1 uncultured Planctomycetaceae bacterium | reverse complement strand
CATCCTGCCGCAGACCCGCCGCTGGGGGCAGAAGGCGGCCGAAACAGGCGATCAACGGCTGGCCGAACTGCTCGAAGACGTCCACTGGGCGATCCTGATCCCGGAGCAACTCGAGCAGAAGCAGCCCTGCCGGCGGGCCTTGGCTCGCGGGACCAGCCCGCAGCGGCAGGAAGCGGCCCTGCGCCTCGGGCCCGCCGGAACCGAAGCCCTGCCCGCCCTGGAAGCACTGCTGGCGGATCACGACTCCCTGGTGCGGGAGTCGGCCCTCCGGGCCCTCAAGACCGTGCGCCACGCCCGGGCCGCCATCGGCATCGCCCAGTTGCTCAAGGACCCCGACGCGAATCTCCGCATGGTCGCGGCCCAAAGCCTGGGGCAGACCAAGAGCCCCCAGGGCGCCGCGGCTCTGGCGCAGACCGTCCTGGATCCGGACGAGACCGTCGCCTGCACGGCCATCGCCGCCCTGGAGGAGCTGGGGGCCAAGCAAAACTGGCGGTTACTGGAACCGTGCCTGAAGGATGGCCGCTGGCGGGTGCGGGCGGCGGCGGTGGAGACCCTCG
>CAYMGG010000014.1:0-28180 GCA_964389915.1 uncultured Planctomycetaceae bacterium | reverse complement strand
GAAATCGAAAACGCGCGGATGCGCGCTCAACTGGAGACCCTCGGCAAGCTCGAAAAATCCGACGCGGCCGCCCTGATCGGGCCGCTGCTGAACGATCCGGACCCGTTTGTGGCGCGCAACGCCATCGAGGCCCTGCATCGGCTGAAAGCCCCGGCCCCGCCCGACCTGGGGGGGCTGGTCGAGATCCGACCGGACCTGCTCGGGCCGCTGACGACTTACCTCCTGGAGGTCGGCGCCGAACCGTCGATCCAACTGCTGGTCTCGATCTACGAAAAGACCACCTCCCCCGGCCGCGGCGCAATTCTGGATATCCTGGCCGATCCTGACGAGCACCGCACTGCACATCCCGCCGGCCTCCAGCCGATGTTTGAAAAGGCCTCGCTCGATCCGGACGTCGACATCCGGCGGCGGGCGGCGAAAGCGCTGACAGCTTATGCCACCGCCCTGGACGCCGAGCTTTTGGACCGCTTCCTGGCGGATGAGGACGCCGAGGTCCGCCTCTGCGCCGCGGCGACGGCGGTGACAGTCGCCGCCATACATTACGGTTGCAGCCAGTCACCAGACCGGCCGGAATTCGGCGTTCTCAAGCCCGGGCCTCCCCCCGACCGGAGCGCCTCCGGCTGGCTGGGCAAATTGGCCTCCACCCTCCTGCAAGCCCTGGGGAGCGGAAGCGGCGAAGTCGCCCCGCCCGCGGACACGGAGAACAAAACGGAACCGCGTCAGACCGTCGAACGCACCCATGCGCGCTGGCGACTGCGCCTGGAAGCCCTCGCCGCAAACGAAAAATCGCCCCTCCGCTTCGCGCTCGCCGCCTATGCCCTCGGCGACGGACGCCAGGGACTGGACCGGCTGGCGCCGCTCCTGGCCCGGCCCGAGGCGGTCGCCGAGTTGAACCTAATTCCCGCTGACTGCGGCTGGCGGATTCTGGCCGCCCGCGTCCCCTGGCCGGAGGCCGGGCAGTTGCGCCAAGCACTCAGCCAGACGCCGGAGGCATTCGCCAAGCTGTTCGGGTTTGCGAATCTGGCGGCCGGCCCCGGCCAGGCGCTTTGGACCGCTTCGGCCCCGCTCATCCAGAATCTTCGGGCCGAAAAGCTCGCCGAACTGGAGCCGATCCTGGACGTCCTGCTCGAAAGCGACGGCCAAGCCCAATCGCTTTTCCGGAGCCATCCGACCAATCGCTCCCTGCTGGCGGCATTGGCCCGGGCCCAGGATCCCCTCCCCCGAGCGCTGGCCTACTTTGCGGCGGCCAAAGATTTTCCCCTGCCGGCGAGGGAACCAGATCCCTGGGTCCGCTACGCCGCCCTCCAGGCCTGGCTCGCCATCTCCCCGCGCGCGCCCGAGGAACGCGAGCGCGACCTCCTGCCCCGCCTGGACGATCCGCAGCCGGAGGTGGCCAAACTGGCGGCGTTGGGCCTGCTCCGGCCGCCGCTCGGAAAAATTCTGGGGCTCTATAACCTCCTCTGCGAATTCCGTTTCGGCGACTACCGACATTACGCCCAATTTCGGGCCAATCAACTCGACCGCGGCGACTCGCCGCCGACCATCTCGCCCCAGCCGCCGCACGAGCCGACCTTGATTCCCCGGCTGCGCACCTTGCTGGAAAAAACGGAGGACCGGCAGCTGCGCGCCGGACTGGCCGTGCTGCTGGCGCAATACGGCGACCCCGCCCCCTTGGACCAGGCGCTGCAAGGCGGCGACGAGGAGCTGGCTCCCCTGCTGATGACCGCCGGCCTCAAACTGACCCGCGACCCGAAATACCTGGGAATCGTCCGGCTTCGGCTGGAGCAGGCCCAGGACCAAGCGGACGTGAAACGCAACCTCGATGACCTCGAGGGTCTGCCCGGTGAAGAGGCGCGGGAACTCCGCCGGGAAATAAACCGGCGGCTGCGGACCATGTAACCAATACAGGAAGCGTGCCCATGCCAACTCCGTCACGTTTTTCGCTTCGCCGATCGATCCGGCTGATGCTGTGCGCTCTGGCCTGCGGCTTGACCGGTTGCGTTTCGATCAATGATCGGCTGACCATCCACCCCGACGGTTCGGGCGCGGTCTGCCTTCGAATAGAGACCAACACCAGCGCCCGGCCCGGAGACTTCCGCCTGCCGTTTGCTTTCGAATACGTCCCGGCCCGGCTCTGTTATCCGCCGCTTAATCGCGAAATGGCCGGACGCTTGTTTGAGGGCGGCGCTTTCGCGGTGGAGAATAAAAAAGTGCCCAACGGCCTGGAACTGACCGCCACCTTCAAGGACCTTAACGCGTTTCTCGCCTCGCCTTACGCCGCGGCTCACGGCCTCATCCTGCGACTCGAGGAAGGCAAGCTCAACTTCCAAGCCGGCACGGGCCTGTCGGTTTACGCCGCCTTCGCCGCCGCCGATCCCGAGAATGTCACATTCGCCTTCTTGCCGCAACTCCCCAACCTGCTTGCCCTAAAAGGCGCGTTCACCTATCGGTTCACGGTCGATTTCCCGGCCGCGCCCACCGCCGCAGGCGCGGACGTCGGGGGCCTGACCGCGACCTGGACCTTTCCGTCGACGCGCCCCGGTCCCGCGCAGGCCGTGGGCGCCGTCCAGCCTGGGGAGAATCTCGCCCTCTTCCTCTGCCAGAAGCTGACCGCCAATTGCCCGGCCGCTGGCCTGACCTTCAAACCCCGATTTATTCCTCGGGTACTCGCCGGCAATTTTGCGGAGTTGACCGAAGGGCCGGGGGATGCCGCTCCGGCGCCGGTCGACGCGGCTGCGCTCCAGCGGGAGGCAAAATTCACGCCCGTCGAGATCCGAATCCACCGCACATTTCTGCTGGCCAGTTCGGAAAATCCGGAAAACGATCTGGTCTTGCGGGGGACATTGGAGTTGCCGAACCGATTGGCCCCCAGCCGCTGGGGGGAGACCGAGGTCCTGACCGCCATCGACGACGGCGGCGAATCCCTGGCCGTCGCGGGCGACGACCGCGAATTCAGATTCCGGGAATTCTCCCGCCCCAGGCTCAAACCCAAGGCCCCGAAAACCGCCGTCGTCCGCCAGAGCCTGACATTCAACCTGCGCGCGCCGGACCGCGCGCGGCGACGGCTGGTGCAGTTCAAGGGCGTCGTAGCGCTCCATTACCCCGGCGCCCCGGAACTGGTCAAACTGCCGCAGATCGCGACCGTCGCCGATTCCGACCGAAACGCCGATCCGTCGGAGGAGGTGAACCATCCGGCCCTGGCCCGCCTGAGCCTGAGACTCAGCTCTCCCCTGGTCATGCTCCAGGATCCGCCGGGCACCGTCGAAATCATGTTCCGCTTGGGGTCAGCCGACGACGAACGCAATTCGGCCGGTTCGCCGGTCCTCGACCTTCAGATCTATGATGCCAACGGCCGACCTTGCCTGGCACAGCCCAGCTTCCGCGACGTCGGCGACGACGAAATGTACGACTTAAGATTGACGGGAGTTCCCCCAGGCCCCTTGTCCCTGGCCCTGCTCCTGGATGCGGGCGGCGCGGTCGTCCGCTGCCCGGTGGAGGCCGCCAACCTGCCCCTCGTCGCGCCCTCGAATCATCAGTCCGCGACCGGCGCTCCCGAGGAGGACGGCGAATGAAGCCGACGCTCCGGACGTCCCGCGCCTTGGCGCCGGCGTGGCTGGCCCTGTTTCTGGCCGCCGGCTGCACGCAGGAAAATTACGCCACGGTCACCTGGGCCAAGAACGGTGCAGTGACTCAGGCGTGGCGCGTGGTCATCGACCGCCAAAGCGCCGAAACCGTTATGACCCAGTTCGAGCAACGGCAACGAAAAATCGCTGCGCTACCGAACCAGCAAAAACCGGTTTCGCCGCCGGATTCTCCGGCCGGAGAAAAGCCCGAACCACAAAAAACCGAGCCCGCCAAATCGCCCGAGACGGCGGCTCCAGGAAACGCGGCCGAGGCTGAATTTGCCGCCCTTTTAAAGAAATTCGTCGAAACCTAAATTTCTCAACAACAGGGCAACTCAATAAAACATGTCGTCAAAAACGTCCAGCCTGGTCCGGAAACCGTAAGCATTGAGGGGGAAGTGGTCTTTCCCTCGCTCAAGGACTTCGTGGAGCATTTCCGCCAGTCGTTTGAATCCCAGGGCTTCTCGCGAATCCGGCTCAGCCAGACCCCCGCCGGAAAATTGCAGATCCAACTCTACGCCCAACCCGACCGGTTTGATAAAGATATGCTGGACAACCTCAACCTCAGCGAGGTCGAATCGCATCTGGTGGAGTCGCTACAGTTCGCATTTCCCGGCCAGGTCATCTCCTCGACCTTCCCCGAACGCGACGGTCACACCACCGGCCTGACGGTCGACAGCCGCAAGCCCCAGACCATCGATCAGGCCCGGGCGGTCACCGCCCAGCCCGTGATCATCGTGGTTGAACCCGCCGGCCTGCCCCTCGACGGCCTGCCGCTGGACTCCGGGGAGAGCGCTCCGCCCGCAACGGACCAACCTCAAGCCCAAGAGACGGTGATCGACGCGCCGACGCCCTACTATGCCAAAGGGCTGGCTTTGGCGTACGAATCGACGATCCGTCTGCCCGATCCCGCCCAAAAAGATGCGCAAAATTCACCCCTCCAGGCCACGGGCGAATGCCTGGTTCGGGCCGCATTGATTGCGCCCGAAAACCGAAAAATCCTGGCCCTGAAATCGTCCCGCGTCATCCGGGCCGTGGACGACCAGGGCCGGGAACTTCTCTCCCGCCCACGGTCCAGCCAGCGGCAAACTTTTCGTTCGTACTCGAACGACAACGAACAGCAATACAGTCAGACCACAATCGAGCTGCACTTAAGTCTGCCGGAAGTGGACGCCAACGCCGTGGAAAAACTCGAAGGCGAGGCCGTCCTGTCCGTATTTTCCAGCTGGCAAGAAATCCTAATCCCCTCGCTCACGGCCGCGCCGGTGCCCACCGTTGACCTGGCGGAAGTGCTGCCGGGCGCGAAGCTCCAAATCTTGAACCACGAGGCGGGAAAGGCGCAACCCAAGACGCGCCAGGGCGATTTGAAGCTGGCCCTATCCGGCCCCCAAGCCGTCAAAGACCTGGTCATTACCGCCCCGGTCGAAGGTGCGCACTGGCAACATTCCTTCGTTTCCGACGATTCCACCGACCAACAAGGCGATACTTATCGGCGAACCATGCAAATCCATTACAACGCGTTCGGCGAGGATCTCGGCGGAGTCTCGCTGCGCGTCCGGCGGCCGGTAAACCTGCATTATGAGCGCATCCGCTTCACGCTCGAAGCGCTCGATCTGCCATAAGAGACAAACCCGCACGGCATGAAGAATGGCGCACAAAGACTCGACCGGCTCCGCCGTTTCGAGCGTTCAGATGGACAAATTCGGCGCGGATGGATTTCGCACCTATTCGACTTATTGATGGCCGACCAACGTTCTGGCCGGATGAACAGGATGAGAGTTTTTTGGCGGATTTTTGGGAACTTTTTTTGCAAAAAAAGTCCCCAAAAATCAGTCGCTATCAACGTGAATTGATATAGTCCGCCGCCACTGATTTGTGCGCCCGTCCCGACCAGGCCTAAACCGCTGGGAGTCGTAACGGCGCAGGTTGGCAACGTCCAACGCTCCGCCGTCGATTTAGGCGGACAGAACCAACCCGCTCGCGTCGCCACGGATAGGATATCGACCGAGTCGCCGTTGGCCCTTCACCCCGGCTATGGCCTCGCCGCCAACCAATCCGAAACATTCAGCAGCGCCCGGGCCTCATGATAGGCGGCCTTCCAGGCCGTGCCTTTCTTCTCGCTCTGGGGCCGCCCCAGCTGGTCGGTCTGGCCGTAGCTGCCGCCGAAGACCTGGTCCCAGAGGTGCGTTTTGATGAAAAACCACTGCCGCTCCAGTTCGGGCCAGTATCGGCCGTCGGCCTGGCCGTGGCGCTTGAACATCAGGCAGAGGGCGTTGAGGTTCTCGTACTGCACCCACCATATCTTGTCGGTCACATAGAGCGAGCGGAATGCGCCGCCGGCATCGTACAGCCCGCCGCTCTGCTCGTCCCAGCCGAAGGTCAGGGCGTGATCGACCAACTGCCGCGCCACCTGCGCGGTCCGGGCGTCGGCCGGCCGCCGCGAAAGCTCTTCGGCCTCCAGCAGCAGATAGCCGGTTTCCACGTCGTGTCCGAACGAATCGTGGTCGGGCAGGGCCCGCCAGTCGGGCGTGAAATACAGATTCAGGCAGCCCGGCTCGACGGCGATCTTGTCGCGCACCAGGCCCAAGAGCTCGGTCAATCGGGTCCGGACCTCAGCCTGCTCGGGAAACAACGGCGCCAAGGCGGCAAAAGCCTCCAGCAGATGGATGTGCGTGTTCATCGACTTGTAACCGTAAAGCGTGCCGATCTGGTCGTTGCGCCCGCCGTTGGGGCCCAGGTAGCCGCGCGGCCGGGGCTGGCCGGCCAGGTCCAGGGCCTCGAAATAGCCGCCGTCGCGGGCGTCGTGCGCGTGCTGCTCCAGCCATTTGAAGGTGGCCAGTGCCGCGGCCTTGTCGGCCTCGTCGTGCGTGACCTGATAGGCCGCGGTCAGGGCGTAGATGGCAAAGGCGTTGCCGTAGACGTGCTTGTCCGGCGTGGCCGGCGCGCCGCCCTTGGCCAGGTCCACGGCCCAATGGAATCCGCCGCGGTCCGGGTCCCACATCCGCTCGCGCAGGAACGCCGCGCCCTGCCGGGCGTACTGGGTGTAAGTCGCCGCGGCGTCCGGATAGCGCCGGGCGGCCTGCGCGGCCACCCAGGTCATCCGCGCCTGGAAAACCAGCGAACGCAGCCCGTCGTCCTGCTCGTTCCACTCCCGCGAAAAATTCTGTTTGAAGCCCCTCCCGGGCGCGTCCACGCAGCGCGGATACCAGCAGGCCAGCAGTTGATCGAGCTTGGCCCGCACCTCCGCCGCCAGCCGCACCCGCTCCGCGGGCGTGGGGCCTTCGCCAGCCCGGCCGGCGCCGGTCGCCAGCGGCAGACAAAACCAAACGACCATAAACCAAACCTGATGCAGTTTGAACCTCATGATCGGACTCCTCGGCCCTGCAGAAAAAAGGAAAGCCCTGGGGGCGCAGACTCTCCTGCCCGCGCCGGGGCCGGCCAGACTTTCGGTTCCGTCAGCCTGGCGCTCGCCCGGTGCGGGTTGGGAGCCCGCGCCACATTCGTCATGGCGCGGCCGGACGCTGCTTGTCCGGCATTCCTTCACGGTTTGGCGTTGTGGAAAATGTAACGGCTGACCGTGAACCAGTCCGCCCCGGTATTCCGGATCGTAATCAAATGCTTCCCGGCCGGCACGGACACGGTATACAGCGAATCGATCTCCAACCCGCCGGAGGCGTTCTTGCCGTCACGATCCAGGATGGGCATCCGCGCCGCCAAGGCCCCGTCGACGTCTAACTCCAATACCGCGCCGAAGGCTGCCACCGAGTCAATATCAACCGAAAATGCCCCCGCGCGCGGATAATCGACGGCAAATTGATAATCGACCTGCATCTCCCGGTGCACGCTGCCGTGCACATAGCGCGACAGGCCGCTAAGGTCCGGCTCGGGCAATTGGTATGGGCCGCTCCACCCCAGCTTGCCCCATTGGGCGTCGAACGGAGTCAGGCTCAGAGCGTTTGATTTGATGACCAGGGGGGCAAACTCGCCGGGATAGGTCAGGACTACCAGGTTATAATACTCCAAGGCCGGCACGGTCAGATGCAGCATTCCGTCGGCATAGGTGAAAGGAACCTCCTGTTCCCCGGCGAAATCGGGCGAGCAGGCGACCGCCTTGAGCGGCGCTTGCGCCTGGGCCCAGGTGACCTCGATTCCCTTCTGGGCCTGCATCTGGCCGGTGGAAAAGTTGTGATTGATCAAGTGCACTACCTGCCGCCCGGCGGCCGGATACTCGATCAGCGAAGCCGTCACCCGCGGCGTCAAAACTTTCAGCGGCGCGCGGCCAACGTAGTTGCGGCCGCGAAAGACGTAATTCTCGTGATGCTGGGCGACGAATTCGGTCAACAGCTTGATGGTATCGAAAGCGCCATTCTTGACCGCATGACCGCCGTGCGCGCACAGTACCGGAAAGCCCAGATAAACGCCCGCGGCGTAGAATTCTGGGGCATAGACCCGCAACCACAGGCGCCGATCCTCGTCGTGATCGATGTCCTTAACCCAGGGCATGCCGTTGCCCCAGTCGTGAAAGGCGAATACCGGCACGTCCGCGTCCAGCATCGCCCGGCTGGCCAGCAGCCAATTCTCCGCCGTGGCGAACAACGATCGACTGGCATCAACCCGTTTGTTGCCATCGAGACAGAGCTGGGCGGTGCCCATATAGACAGTCTGGTGATCCACATATTTGGCCAGTCCGTTGGAGGTGATGAAAACGGGCTGCCCTTTTTTCTTGGCGTATTCGCGCATCTGGTCGCAGACATAACGCCAGGCCCGGTCGTTGCGCTCGATCTTGAACCTAGCCCATAAACCGGAGAGCCGGTTCAGCTTCAGATCCGCCAGAAGCTTCTCATCGGCGCAGCCGCGAGATTTCAAATACTCCCGGTAATTGAAGGTATTGAGGGTTCCGTCGGGGCAGACTCCGGCCTGCGGCTCGAGCGATACGGCGTACTGCTCGGTCCACTTCGGATCATTGGCGGTCAGGCCGACGTTCGCCAGCAGCCATTCGCGAAAATCCTTCAGCGCGTAATCATCATAGCCTTCCATGGCCCGATGCACGCCGGTGATCTCGTCCATGTGAAAATGAGTGATGCCGACGTCCATCTGCTGATAGACCCATTTCAGGCAATAATCGAGATAGCGCGGATTGGAAAGCGTGCCGTGCTGATAGCTGCTGTCGTAGCTGGTTCCGGGATATAATTGACTGTTCACGTCCCGGGTGGCCAGGTCCATGAACTCCTCTTCGCTGATCCCGTTTTCGCCGCGGTAAATGGCCGACATGGTGATGCCGCCGCCATAGATGATGCCGCGTTCGGCCGCCGCCCGGACGTATTTGGCGTAAGTATCAACCGGACGTGCATTGCGCCACTTGAAGATCGCCCGCACCCAGACCTGGCAGGGAAACTCCGTGGACAGGGCGAAATTCTCTTCACTGTTGACCGGCTCGTTCACCGACCAGAGATAGACGTCCTCCAAACTGGCGGGCGGCGCGATGGGCTTTTCCGCTTCGCCGGCCAACAAGCCGGATTCCATAAAAAAAGTGGCGCTTAAGGTCAAAAGCAGTGACGGAGAGATCATTGAGAAATTGCGGAGAAATTCGACTCCAAATCCGGGCATGGTGGGCTCCAATCTAAGGGAAAGAAATGTACGACAACAGACTATTCGCAAGTGCCCTATAGCAGTCTCAAGACCTGAAATGCCGCCTTTTCAAGCCGTGGCCAAATTTATTTCCACATCTCAGCGTCGGTTGACATCTTGATCAGATCAGCAGAGCCGCAATGGCCATCCCAAAAGGCCAGATTGCAGTTTTTCTGGTGACGGAATGCAGGATCTTTGAGCCAAGCGTTGGCGGCTTCCGGAACGGCATAATTGGCGCATCCAGATTGCAGAATGTGAAAATCCAATCCATCGCCAAAAAGAATTATTTTCGATGGATTGGAAATTTGCGAAAATTTGCCGATGGCAAACGGCTCGGAACCAAAATATGAAACCCCGGGCAAATATTTATAGGCCGTGGAAAAGTTTTCCCCGTAAAACACAGAGATAGTTCTATCTGCGATCGGACAAGCCAGCTCTTTCAATTCTTTGCGCTGATCGAGCGAAGCGGCCGCCAGCGGCGGCAGGTTGAGATAAGTGCGCATCATGTTGAACCAATAATAGGTGTACATGAACCCGCCATACTTCCAGCCATGTGGAATCGCCCAGTCGTTGAAATCATTGCCGTACACGGCATCGGCGGCAAACAGTTGCTTCAGATTGTTCTGACATTGGAGGCCGCGGGCGTAATTGAGCGATTTTTCCAAAGCCGGCAGAAGCATCCCGGCCAGAATGGAGATGATCGCAATCACCACCAGCAGTTCCACCAGGGTGAAGCCGGCCTGGGTGCGCCGTCGGCCGCTCTCCGCACGCTTGAAGATCATCTGCCATACTCCTTCTAAAAGTGGGTCGACGGGTGCTTGGCCGGCAAGATGGTCGGGATCGGCCGGCGGTGGCGTGCCGCTCGGGGCGGCCTCGGCCTGGCCCAGCGCCGCCATTTCCGCGCGCGACAACCGGTCCTCCTCGGCCACGCGCCGCAGGATCTGGTTCCACTCCGGCGTCCCCTCCATTTCGGGCCGCAGCGCCATCAGAGTCTGCCAGAGGCGGGTGGCCATGAAGCCCGGGCGGTTTTCAATGGCGGAGAGAGTCAGCGATTCCGGGTGAAGCCGGACTTCCGGCGGCGGCTTTTTGCGAAACGAGCGAGGAACCGTCAGATGGATTTCACCCGGCCGATATTCGCCCAAGCCATGCAGCGCCAGCGCGCTGGCGTGACTGATCACGCCCTGGGGTTGATCTTTCTGGTTGCGGCTCCACATGTACCATTTGGTGAATTCCGATTCCAACGAATCGGGGTAACCCGCCAGGCGGTAGATGCCGCGCATGACGTGTTGCCAATTGCCTTTCCGGACGTGGTAAAGGTGGTGGTCCAGAACATAACCTACCTTCAAAGCCTGGGTGGCGGTGAAGTAGCCATATTGTTTGGCGGCGATCGCCATCAGTTCGTTACGCCGCTCATTAATTGGCCCCTGAACCTTCATCTATCGCCGCTCCTCGGTTTGACCGACTGCTACCTAAGGAGAGGATACCTTTCACTAATCAGACGCGCAATCAACTAGCCCATATTCACTCCTGCAAACACTAGACATCTTTTCTTATCTTCTTAATTTAAATTGACTTGAGAGACGACGAAACCTTGCAGTTCAAGCTTATGCCGTAAGCGCGGGTCTGCCCATTGAAATTGCCTCACCCCGTGAATTGTAGCGCCCCATAAACGCGGGAACCATCGTGGCGCGTGGTCTTGGCCCGAGCCCTGATGGCTTGATTTGCCGCAGAAAAGAAAATCTGCGCCGCAATGCCACTTTTGTCACTAAATTTATGGTGGGCTGTACCGCCGGCCATACCGATACCAAATTAAGGACTGATTCCGGGGTACCTTTTTTGCAAAAAAGGTACCCCGGGCCCCGCCAAAAACTCTCACTCGGCTTCGCCATTTCGCGCGTTCAGAGGGATGAATTCAACGGCGGCCTTGTTCGCACGATTCGCCCATCTGAACTTGCCGGGCGTTTTATGCATGCACGGCAAGCACTTTTGCCAAAGACTCTCCGTAATCAGCCCTGACGATGGCGGATCTGGCGTGGCCCGGCTAGAGCTGAGCCGGACTTGGCCGCAAGCGACGTTGGAAGCTGGGTCACCCGGCGCGCTGGGCGCGCTCGACTCGGTCTCTGAAATTCCAGAAATCCTGCGCCCTGAAGGCGTAAGGCAGGATGCCCGTCCCGGCGATCGGCCGGCTGAAACCGGACAGCTCGCGGCTGAATTTGACCGCCGCCGCTTCGGCTGCGGCACCGGTCAGGCTGGCCGGGGCGATGTTGCGCCGAATCTGAAATTCAGAATCATCGCCCAAGGCCGCCCGGAACGCTTGCGCCTCGGCGATATAGTCGCAGACCAGGATGTTCGCGCCGGTTTGCCCCAGATATTGGGCGATCGGCGTGGTGTCGCCCCCGATGACCAAGGCGCGTTCCGCCTGCCCCGCGGCCTGGAGATTATTCATCAACCGCTGATGCAGAGGCAGGACATATTGGCGATACATTTCCGGGCTGAACATGGGCGGGGAGGCCATGCTGTCGAACATGATCGCGGACAACCCGTTCTGCCGCAGGCAGTTGCACCAGGATTCGGCAATTTCAGTGGTATATTCCAGCAGTCTTTGCGCGCGGCCGTCCTCCAGACTGAGGGAGATCAGCAGATCCTCCAAACCGGCCAGCTTGGCCGCCAGGCTGACCGGACCGGAGGCCGCCACGCGGATCTGCGCCCGGTCGCCAAGTCGCCGGGTCAACTCCCGGCCGGCCGCCAGCAGCAGCCGGAACCGCCCCCCGGCGGGAATGGCCGGCCGAGGCCATGGCGCCGGCAGAGCCTCCAAATCAAACAGCCGGCCGGCCAGATCCGGACACTCGTCCGGCCCCGGGACGGTCAGCCGCGCGCCCAGGGCTTCCGCTTCGAGATTGTAGACGTCCAACCCGACCGTCAGATAGTCGCTCTGGTAAAGCTCGTGTTCGCGGCATATAGCCTCGATTAATAAAGGCGCGGATTGCGCCACTTCGGCCGGCGAATGCCCGATCAAGGCCGCCTTGTGTTCATATATGGCCGGTTCCCACTTCATGCCTCCGCCTCCATAGAACGGTTGTAAAAAGTCGGGCTCGATATGGCCACCCTCACCCTCTTACTCGCAGTTTGTTTGGCCGCGCAACAAACTTTGGGCAATCCTCGGTTCAGCCCGTGCCCGAGGATTTGCAGTCTTTCCCCGCCGCATCACCTCAGACCACGACAACATCCATAATACCTTACAATTAAGCATGTTGCGTATTTTTTTCAGACTTTTGAACGGTGCGGCAAATTGAAAACCAGTCGCCAACTTAATTGGCCTGGAATAAGCTCAACCTCATAAGGGGATGACTTTCAATGTTGGCTTCTTTCCGCAAACTGAAACCCTTGGCCGTTGCCCAGCACGGCTATTTCACGGCCAAACAGGCCAAAATGGCCGGCTTTTCCAAGTGCATGCACTCCTACCATTGCCAGTCCGGCAACTGGCTCAAATACGGCAGCGCCCTTTTCCGGCTGCCGGAATTCGCCGATTCCCCGGAAGCGGAATTTGTCCGTTGGACCTTGTGGAGCCGCAATCACCGGGACCAGCCCCAGGGCGTGATCAGCCATGCCAGCGCCCTGGCCTGGCGCGGCCTGGGCGACTACACCGCCGGTCAGGTTCACCTGACCGTTCCGTTTTCCTTCCGCAAACCCGCACCGCCGGAGTGCGTCGTCCACAAAGCCTCGCTCAGCCTCTCGGCCATCGAATCGGGCGACGGCTTCATGATTACGCGCCTGGCCCGGACGCTGGAGGATATGCGCCCCGACCTGAGCCGGCGCCGCCTCTGGGACCAGATCCTGCGCCAGGTGCTGGCCGACAGCCGGCTGTCGCTGGAGGAGGCGGTGCGCCTGGAATTCCTGCCGGCCCCCGGCGTCGTGGGGCTGCCTCCCCCCGGATTCCCGCCGGCGGAAAGCTTCGAACCGCCGGAGTTGGCGGCCGCGGCGATCGAACCGGCGTCCCGGAACGAAAGGATCTTCCAAATGATCTGTCAGCGAACCACCCCTTTTAGCCGCCGGTTGGGCCGAGCCCAGGGCGGCTTCACCCTGGTGGAACTGCTGGTGGTCATGGCCATAATTTCCGTATTGGCGGCCATGCTCCTGCCCGCCCTGGACCGGACGCTGGCCGCAGCCCGCAGCGCCGCCTGCCGGAACAATCTCAAGCAGGTCGGCTATGCCATCCTGAATTATGCCGGCGATTTCAACGATTGCGTCATTCCCTACAACAATCAATTCGGAAACGGCTGGTGCAGACTGGCCCAGCCGTATTTGAACAACAAGTTGAAAAACGACGACTTCAACGGCGTCACGCTCTGCCCCAGCACTTTGCGCACCTCGACGGCCGAGGGCACAGTGGCTTTTCCCGTGGCGATGAGCTACAGCGGCGCGCTGGCGTTTTACGACGGCTACACTGCGCCCGGCAGCGAATACGGCGGCTATTTTATCTCCTGGGCGAATCTCTCCAAGGCCCGTTCCCTGCGCAGCATCTCCCCCGGTTCGGTGATCTTTGTCGAGCAGAACCTCGAGCTGAATTTGATCGCCAAATGGAGCTACCCCGCCAACGTCCCCTACTGCTACACCGTGCCCGCCTACACCAACGATGTCGCCGGCAGTTACTTCAACCTCTGGGGCGCCTCGTACCGGCACGATAAGCAAGGCAATTTCATGTTCGTCGATCTTTCGGTGAAATCTTTTCCGCTCGGCCAGCAGTTTACCGCCAACTATTGGCGCCCCGTCAATTGACCAGACCGATTCCTTTCTTCCCCGACCTGGAGCCCCGACTATGCGCCCTCGCCGACTCTTAGCCGCCGTCCTTCTCGCCCTGGTCCTTTCGCCGCTCAACGAATTTCGCGCCGAAGAACCGACCATCGCCTCCGCCCCGCCGGCTCCGTTCGCGGCGGATCAGTTCGTGACTGCCCAGCCCAAAGCGGCCAAAATCAACACCATGAAACCCGGGCCGGGGCCATATTCGCGGTTCCAGGAAACATACGGCGTCGTCTGCGGCGACAACCAACTCGTGTTGCAAGGACGGAATCTTTTTGCGCACGAACTTACCATCGGCGGCCAGGCTCAGCCGGTGGAGATCGTCTATTGGGGCAGCACCGCCGCCGGCTGGGGGCATCCGTTCAAGGGCGGCGAACCCGCAGTCACCCTCGATCCGGCCGCCAACCGCCTCACCGTCACCAAGAAATTCGCGGCGACCTCCGCCCCGGAGGCCGACGGTTCGGTCTGCGAGAAAATTTCCGTCTTGGCCGACGGGCTGGTGGATTTCGACTATCGCTATACCGTCCCGCCTTCGGTCAAGGTTGACGGCTGCCTGCAACTGAACTTCCGCCCCTATTCGCTGGCGGCGGGTATGAAAATCCAGGTCGACGACCAATCCTTCCAGATCTCGCCCGCCGGCCCGCCTTACGGCGAAAACCCGGTCTTCCGGGGCCGGGCCGGGCGGCTGGTGTTCCATCCCGGCAATCCGGCCCGGACCTTTGCCGTGATCCTGCCCCGGCCGCTCGAGGTCTGGATCACGGAGAAGAAGCCGCAGGCCGAGGCGAGCGACAAGTGGAAGTATTTCGTGGAGGTGCGGATCAATCCGGAGGCCGACGGGGCGCTCTGCTTTCAGCTGGACATGCGCACCACCTCGGCCGAATCGCTCAACTCGGCCGACACCTTCGCCGGCATCAACTTCTGGAAGAACGACCGGCTCCACGTCCCGGACTTCGCCGCCTCGCGCAACCTGCTGCCGAATCCCTCCTTCGAGGCGGACCTGCATCATTACACTATCGGGCCGTACCTGTGGGGCGAATGGCCGGGAGCCGACCGCCAGATCTACGCCGTCGACGACACGGTCGCCCATTCCGGCAGACGCAGTCTGCGCGCGACCACGTGGAAAGACTACCCCCGGCCCAGCGCCCTCGGCACGTTTACCATTCCGACCCTGCCCGGCAAAAAATACACCTTCAGCTTTTACGCCAAGGCTGATGACCCCCGGCAATGGATCGAAGTGGCCTGCGTAACCGGGGAGTGGCTGAAGTTTCCGCCGCTGTCCGGCTTCCAACCCACCCTGGAGTGGACGCGCTACGCCGGCACCTTCACCGCGCCCAACAGCGCCGCCATCCTGGTTTTCCGCCCGCGCCACAACGGCGGAACCGCCGAGAGCGCGCACGTCTGGCTGGACAGCCTTCAGCTGGAGGCGGCGGAAGCGGCCAGCGAATACATCGGCCCGCCGGTGAACACCTGGCTGGAGTGCTCCGCCCCGGGCAACTACCTCGCCCCCGGCCAGCCGCCGGCCGCCCGGCTGCGGATCAGCACCGCCTCCCCCGCGTCCCAGGTGGCCCTGACCTGCGCCGTGGAGGATTATTTCTACCGGATGCTCTGGCAGGGCGAATTCAAGCTCACCACGGATCAACAGGGCGAAGCGACCCTCGCGCTGCCGCTGGAAGGCAAGCTTGGCACCGGCGTGTTCGTCCTGAGCGCCAAATGCGTTCTGGCCGAAGGCGCCAGCGCCACGGATTTTCACCGCCTGTCGATCATGAAACCGCTGACCGAGAATTTCCGCCACCGCCCGCTCTTCAGCGCGCCGGGGATAAGGAACGGCAGCTTCACCGAAAGCTATGTGCGGCACCTGTGGGAGCTCGGCCTCGGCTCGATCAGCTACGAGCCGGCGGAAGAGAAAATCCACCTCATCAAAAAATACGGGCTCATCGACAGCGGCTGCTCCGTGCTCAGTTATTATACGGGCGCCCGGGGAGCCAAGGACGCCAAGTATAAAAAAGCGCGGGACGAGCTGGCCGCCCGCGTCAAAGTCGAATCCTACAGCGACGGTTTGCGCGACGACATCGCCCGCTTCACCGGCGAACTGGTCCGGGCCTGCCCCTGGATCGACCAGTGGTTCCTCTTTCACGAGAGCAATCCCCGGGATTTCAAGGTCCTGGCCGAAAGGGACGCGGCGGGGTTCGCCCAGTTCCTCATCGCCACCTACCGGGCGGTGAAGCAGGCCGATCCCGCCAAGACCGCGCTGCTCGACGGCGGCCCCTGCAACATGTTCCCCAACGGAGGCATCCGCGACATCGACGAATGGCTTACCCAGGCGGACCGGCTCGCCCCCGACGTGCGCTTCGACGGCTTCGCCATTCATCCGTACCGGCAACTGCCCGAAGCCCCCGATCTCGACGCCGACGCGGCCGCGTTTTTCAACGTGCTGGACAAGCACGGCTATCTTAATGCCCCGGCCTTCTGGAACGAAGGGATCTACTACACCCCCCTGAACGTTCCGGAGTGGGGGCTGGATCCCCACAAAGGCTGCTCGACTGACCACTGGTGGGCGGGCACGCCCACCTATCACATGGGCTGGGGCGAACGCATCAGCGCCGCCTACACCGCCCGCAGCTGGCTGGTCGCGCTGAAATACGGCGCGCGCGTCCGGCAGTTCACCGCCTGGGGCCTCAATCTGACGATCGACAGCGCGATGGTCCCGATGACGGCCGTGGCTAAAGTCCCCAACACGCTGGGGCACCTGCTGGGCGATGCCGACTTCAAGCGCGACCTTCGCTTCGCCGTCAACTGCCGGGCCTATGTCTTCGTCGACGGCCAGGGCCGGCCGGTGGCGGCGCTCTGGAGCCATATCCCAGAGGTCGACCGGGGCCGCTTCCCCAGCCCGGTCGCCCAATTGCGTCTGCCGGGGCTGAACCCCGAGTTCATCGACCTGATGGAGAACGCCATCACGCCCGCATCTCCGGCGGAGGGAAGTTTTGCCGTCCCCGTGACCCCGTTCCCCGTCTTCATCCGAACCCGGCCGGGCTCCCTGGCCGAGTTGTGCCAGGGGATCGCGGCGGCCACGCTTTCCGGCTCCCGCGAATTTCCCCTCGCCGTCGGACTGGAATTGAAGTCGCGCACCACCGCCGAACTGACCTTCACCAACCGCATCAGCCGCCGGTTTGAAGGCAGCGCGAAAATTGGCGCCCGGGAACTGCCGCTCTCGATTGCGGAGGCGGGCACGGCGACCTGGCCGGTGACCCTGCCGGCGCCGATTCCCTTCGACGAAATCGCCGGAGTGGCGCTGCCGCTGACCGTGACCGAAAACGGCGGCGCCAGCGTGAGCCAGGACTTCTCCCTGCGGGCCGTGGCGGTGGCCGAAACCCGGGACTGGGAGTCCGCCCCCTGGCTCAAGCTGACCAACCGCAGGATCTACAAGACGCGCGGCGGAACCAGCGCCGCGCCCGTCCAGGTCGACGCCGGTTACCCGGGCGATCTCGAAGCCGAATACAAGCTGCGCTGGGACCGGAATAAACTGCGGCTGCTGGTCAAGGTAAGGGACGACCGGCCCTGCTTTCCGCAAGGCGAGAACCAGGGCGGCGACTGGCGGTTCGACAGCCTACAGATCTATCTGGACGCCTATGGCGACAATGCCAACCGGCAGAGCCAGACCATCTTCGATTTCAACGACTACAGCTACCTCGTCTCGCGCGACGCCGCGAGCGGCCGGGCCCGGGTCTATCGCGAAAATGCGCCCGAACAGCAGCTGGCCGGCGGAATCGACGCCCCCAAACCGCACAGCGTCGACACCGAGGCGGAGGCCGAAGTCAAGTTGCTGCCGGACGGCTATCTCTACGAAATCGCCTTCCCGGCCCGGATCGTCGCCCCGCTCAAATTGCAGGCCGGCACCTTCGCCCGCCTGGGCCTAACGCTCAACGACAACGACGGCGAGGGGCGAAAAGGCTGCCTGGTGAACACGGCCGCCCCCGATTCCGAACCGTACACGCACCCCGAGCAGTGGCCGGGAATCATTCTGACCGAGGCCGCCCCGTGAGCTCGTTCGGCGGGCGAGACGTCAGAGTTCGGAAAGGTCGTACAGGCAGACTTCGCCGGCGGCGCGGTTCGCGCTCGCGATCAGCAGGTGACCGTTCGCCCAGCGCACGGCCACGTTGGCCGGACCGACGCCTTCGTCAATAATCCGCGGTTCGGTCCGCCAGCTGCACGGGCGAGGCTTTCGGCCAGGGCCGCGAGCACGGCTTAGCGCCGCACCGGGCCGCAGCCCCCCTTCCAGCGGGGACGACTCATATCAACTCAAGTTATTGATGGCCGACTAGCGTCCGGGTCTGATGAACAGGATGAGAGTTTTTTGGTGGGGTTTGGGGAACCTTTTTTGCAAAAAAGGTTCCCCAAAATCGGCCACTATTAGTTTGAATTGATATTACTCCGACGCCGGAGTTTCGTCCAGCAGCAGCTGCATGCTCCGGCCCAGGCGCTTCTGCGCCAGGAGCGGCGCATAACCCAGGCGGGGCCGGACCGGGTCTTCGAACGCGCCCCGCTCCAAGGTCAGGGCGGTCTTGCCATACATGATATGCTCCCGCATGGCCTGTTCGGCCTGATCGGGATCGGAATTGGCCAGCGACTCCACCAGGGCGACGTGGCTGCTGCGCCGGTGCGGCTCCGGTGAGAGGCCGCGCAGCAGCAGCAGGCTCTGTCGGATCAGCCGGTCGAAATGCCAGAGCAGGGCCGGGCAATCGGTCAACTCGACCAGGGCGTGATGAAACCCGGCGTCGGCGCGCAGCAGGAGCGAACTGGCCGGCGGGGCCGCGTCGACCGCCCGGGCCTTGGCCTCGATCCGCTCCCGCGCCGCCTTGACCGGCTCGCCGCAGAACATCCGCGCCGCCTGGCATTCGAGCGCGATCCGCGTGATCAGCATGCCCCAGACGTCCCGTTGGGTGGGGCGGCGCACGCGCGTGCCCTTGCGCGGCACGGTTTCGAGCACGCCTTCGAGCTCGAGTTGAAGCATGGCCTCGCCCACGGGCGAAATGCTGACGCCCAGCCGCGCGGCAATCTCCCGCCGGTTGATGATCGTCCCCGGCGCCATCCGTTCGGAAAGAATCTCCTCCAGGATGTACTCATAGGCCTGGTCAAACCGCGAAACGGGCGGATGCGGGCGGCTGTCGCCGGCAGGGCTCGGGGAGGATTTGGATTTCATCGGTTCACTCCTGAGAGAAAATCCGGGCGGAGGTCTGGTCTCAGATGGTGATGCTTCACTGTAGCATGCGTAGGCGGCCCTGTCAAATTTGATTTTAGAATTTTACGGTTTTCAGGGGTGATTTGGAAGCCGCGACTCGGCGAGACGGAGCTTAAATCGGAAATTGAATCGACCTGCGGCCAGGCGGTTTCGACGCCCCGCCCGCAATCGGACGAACTCGAAACGGACGCGGCAGACCGCGGGGATAGCCTTGAACCTGCCGGCGTGAAAGAGGAAGGCGGCCGTCAGTTCCAAGCCTCATGCGCCTGCCGGTCGCGCCACCCTGCCAACCGTCCGACCCCGACCGAAGTACGGCTCCCCACAAATAGGGGGCAAGCCTCGATGGTCACGACTTACGTCTCCCCCTCCCTCCGGAAGAGGGTCGGGGGAGGGCGAGAACCTGTTGCGCTCCAGGCTGCCTCCCCCACCCCAACCCTCCCCCGGAAGGGGAGGGAGACCAGTTCCGCCATCGCCCCATTATCATTGGGAGTTATGCCGATAGCCCGAAAATAGCGGCCGGGCCGACCACAAGGGCGTGGTCGGCCCCGCCAAAAAGCTTTGGACGAAATTTATTCGGCGTAGTGCTTGACCTTGATGGCCTTCAGCAGGCCGTCAAAGTACAGCTTGGAATCCGCCCCCCACCCGCCGAACACGAAGGGGGTGAAGGTCCACCACGATTTTCGGGTGCAGGCAAGCTCCGCGTCCGGCTGATCGTTGAGCGTAAGCCGGAGCGCTTGCCGGTCGTAGGTCAGCTTGACCTTGGCCCAGGTTCCCGGCGCGACCTCCCCGCGGGAGGAGAATTTGAATTCCTTGTAATACGGCGGCTCGCCCGGCACCAGCTCGCCAAAGAAGGCGACCTCGAGTTTCCCGTCCGCATACAGCAGATTGAGCATGCCCTGGTAATCGGACTGGGACCGGATCAGGCACTGCTTCTTGCCGGAGAGGGGCTTGAATTCGAACTCCAGGGTGAAATTTCCGCCGGCCGGCAGGACCTCGGTCGGGAAGTGCAGGTAATTGCCTTGACCGTCGAATTTCAGGCAATTGACCCCCTCTTCGACCACCCACTGCGGCGCGGCCAGCGAGCCTTGGGCCGGATAGGCTTTGTTGCCGTTGAAGGTGTAGAGCGCCCCCCCCCAAGCGCAACCGCCGCCCAAGGTGGCGGTCCAGCGCGAACCGTAAGCGGTTTTCAGCAGCGCCCCGCAGGCCGGATCGAAGCGATAAACCAGCTCCGGACAGCGCGCTCGGTCGACCCCGATCTCGGTCGATTCGCCCGTCGACGGCGCCGCGAACCGGAGGGTCGCCTTTTGGCCGGCCGGCGCGGCGGGGATGACAAACGGCCCGCGCTCGCAGCGCTTGCCGCTCATGGTCACCAGACGCAGGCGGTAGACCGTATCTTGGCCTCCCGGGGTGACGGTGGTGCGGAAGGCCAGCTGTTCGGCCCGGACCGGCTCGGGCAGATCCAGGGCCCGCTGCGCGCTCTCGCAATACACGAACACGGTCTGGGCGTAGGCCCGAGCCAGCGAGCCCAGCCGCTCGATGTCCCGGACCGGCACCCGGTCGTCAAAGACCGGCGATTGCAGATGCAAAACGGCCTGATCCTTATTGGTGATGACGAGCAGGCCGCCGCGCTTGTGGCAGTTGCTCTTCCAGTCGATCCGGGCCGAGTCCGAAAAGGCGGTCCACTTCATTTCCCGGGCGTCCGTGTCGCGCACCTGATTACGAAAATACCGGATCTGGCCGTTTTCGACGCTGAGGCGCAGGAAGAACGGCTGGATCTCAAAAATCGAGTTGTAGCTGACGTGGACGGCCAGTTCGCCCGCCTGGGCTTCGTATTCGTGCTTCCGGTCGTACGAATAGGCCACCGTATCGTTGTCGAGAATGTCCACCTGCCGGATCGGATCGGTCGGGCAGCTCAAGTCCACCGCGAATTCGGCCGCCCCCCTGTCGGCCGCCGGCGTGAACTGGACGTCAAACTTGTCCGGCCGGGCCAGGTCGCGCAGACACTGCTTGAGACAAATCAGGTTGTTGTTCCAGGTCGGCCGGGTGATGGTGAAGGGCAGTTGGACGAACTCTAAAGTCTCCCCGGCCGCGGTAGCAATTAACAACTCGGGTTTGACGGTCAGGTTCTGCGCCAGCATCGCCGGTTCGATCGGGTAGCGCTGCTCCTGCAACTCGGCGGCCTTGAAGACCTGCTCGGGAAATTCTTTGAGCAGGGCGTCCCGCTCGTTCTTGAGCCGGCACTTGACGCGGTATTCCTGCGCCGAACTGCCGTCCGGCACGTTCAGCAATTCGACAAAGGCGGCTTCGTCCAGCTTGGCAAAGGCCTTGACCGAGACGATCAGGTTCGGGATGCGGGGGTCGTCGCCGGCCAAAGGCGTCAGGCGGCCGCGATCCTTCAATTTCTGCATGTAGTAGCGAACCACCCGCTTGGTCGAAAAGCCCCGGTTGATCGTGGGTTCGAGGTTGGTGTTCTCGTTCAGTTCGTTCCATTCGGGCATGAGGATCAGATCGGGATCGGCCGCCAGGGCGGCCTCCAGACTGCCCCGCAGGGCCCGGGTGCCGTCCTCATACTGCGTGCCGCCGACATTGTTGTTGACGTAGCCCAGGGCCGCGCTCAGTCCCAGCAGTTTGCCGCGATAGGCCGGCTCG
Organism: uncultured Planctomycetaceae bacterium; assembly: GCA_964389915.1. Lineage (GTDB taxonomy): Bacteria > Planctomycetota > SZUA-567 > SZUA-567 > SZUA-567 > CAYMGG01. Next base: position 6,247 of record CAYMGG010000014.1, on the reverse strand, counting down.
TTCAGAACCGAGAGGTAAAGGCGGATGATGAATTCTTCATAAAAGACCCGGTGGAAATAATCATCGCCCGTGTCGACATGATTGCAGTTGTTCATCAGGATGCCGTCGGACACGTCCAGATAGGCGCGCAGGTGGGCCTTTAGCTCCTCGACCATCTTCTCCGGCATTTTACCCTGATTGCCGTCGAATTGGATGCGCAACCGGGACCAGTTACTCTTGGCCGGGTTGGCGATTGAGGTGATGAACCAGAAATCGCCGTACTTTTGCCGCAGGATCTTGAGGAACTTGTCCAGTTCGGCCGGCGAGACCATGTCGACCGAGTACGAGCTGACCACCACCTTGCCCTTCAGGCGAGCCGCGGTCGGCGAAGTTAGCAGCCGGGCCAGGATCGGCCCGAACTCCTCTGCGGCGGCGGCCGCACCCTTGGTCAGCATGGGGCCGATAGCCTCGAACATGACCTGGTTGCCGTTGTTCGGCTGGCAGAGCTCGGCCGAGCTGATCAGCTCGATGAATCGGCGGTAATGCTGCTTGGTGTGATAGGCGTCGGCCAGGCCGTCCAGTCCGTAATCCCGCGCCTGCCCCAGCTGCACCCGGTAATTCTGGAACACGGCGGTGGATTGGTCGGCCTCGAAATACGAACGGTCGTGCAGCAGGGGCCGGTCGATCCAGCGCTCTTCCGACGAATTCTGCAACGGGTTGCCGTAGAGATTGTACTGCGTGCGCATCCGGGCGAAGACCAGCGTCTGTTCAGGCTTCTGGCCGCGCTTGACCGGCGGGAGGGCCACCAGCTTCTCACTGCCGGCGTCCGCCGCCGCGGCGGACGGCCGGCCGGGACTGAACGACAGGGCCAGACACCAGACCAGCAGCGTTCGGGGGCGAAACATGAGGGCTCCTTTGCATAGGCGGGTGGGGCGTTCGAAAAGCGCTCAAGGGATCAAGGGATCATATTGGCGGAGTCGAGCCGGCGCTCGGCGGCGCAGTGACCGTCGACATAAAGCGTGTTGGCGGCCTGGTTGTGCGGCAACCCGCGCCGCTCGTCGGACTGCGAATAGAAATAGCCCACATAGTAGTCGTTGGCGACCGCCCCGCCGGCGACGTCCGTCAGCCAGATGATGCCCGCGGGATTTTTCAGCGTCGCGCGGCGGGCCGGCGGACAGTCGGCCACGCCGGTCGGACAGGCCAGGTGATAGTTCACCCCGTAGCTCCAGTGACGGAAGGTATATGTCCCGTGCTCGATCCGCTGCGTCTTGCTAAAACAACCGTTGATGCTCTCCCCCTTGAGCCAGGTGGCCTGCGACACGTCGGGAACGTACAAGGTCCGCACGAAATTGCCGTAATGGTTCCAGGCCAGCGTACCCGGCGCATAGGGGCTGGTGTTGAAGTGGGGCCAGAAGAATTCCGCGGCGTTGTCGCAATAAGCGCCGGTCACCAGGCCCCATTGCTTGAGATTGTTCAGACAGCTGATGGCATAGGCGGCGTCCTGGGCCTTTTTGAGCACGGGCAGCAGCATTCCGGCCAGAACGGAGATGATGGCCATCACCACCAGCAGCTCCACCAGGGTGAAACCGGCTTGGCGGGCCCGGACCACGGGGCCAAACGCGCGTTTGCTGGGCATTACCTGCCTCCTTTGACTGGGTATAAATCCCGCCGCGTGCAATTGGGCCCGGGTGCGCAGCCCGCGGCGTTCGGTCTCTTCCAGGACCGTTCCCCACAGATCCCGCGGTTCCAGCCAGGCCCGGGTGTCGGCCAGGGTCCGCTCCAGAACGGTAATCCGACAGCCGCCGCAGTAGTCCCACTCCGCCGGCGTCAAGTCCGCGAAGTGGAGCCGGCAGGCGGTGGGCGGCTTCTTGCGGAAAGCCAGCGGCACGGTCAAATGAATGGCGGCCGGCGATTCCGTCCGGGGCGAGTCAACGGTGGAAGCCGCGCGCAGCCCGAAAGAAACCAGCTGCGCCCCGCCTCGGCCGCCAAAAAGCTCTCCCGCCGCTGGCTCCGCCCAAGGTGAAGCCGGCAGCAGCCCGTAAAACCGCAAAGCAGTTTCGTGACTGATCACCCCCTGCGGCGATTCGCTCCGGTCCCGGCTCCAGAGGGTCCAGCGGAGCATTTCAGCAATCAGCGTCTGCGGCTGTTCGGGCAAACGGTACAATCCCTTATCGACCGCCACCCATTGGCCCAGACGGCAACGCCCCCCCATATGCTTGCGGGAGTAACCAGCAGCCTGGGCTTGCTTAGCCGTAAAATAGCCCTCCTGGGTTTTGGCGATCAGGAGCAGGGCGCGATGCTTTTGTGTGACCTTAACCGGCATTTGCGGCCCTCGGCTCAACGGTTTAAACGTCTATTTAACTTTAATCCCGCCAAAATGAGACGCGAATCAAAAGCCAAATGTGTCTGCAAAAAGTCCCACTTTAGTCCTCACAACCATCCCTCCATGAAGCATAACAAGTTACTAATAAACAAGATACAACCATTACTCATCAATTTGATTTCCGCCTCATCACTTTTAGCCAGATAACCCTGACCAACCGGCTAAAATTTGCCGATACGCTGCGGACAGAGCCCAGCATAACTTCCGCTGCGCCCAAATTCCCACTGGGGCTAAATTACCACCACCTCACTATGGCTTATGCTTGACTATGCCTGGGAGCCTACAATAGCCTAACGAGTCACAAATCTTTGATTTTATTATCGTTAGCATCTCAGTATAGGTTTTTTGGCTAGAACTTTGGCCACCAAACAATTGCTTCTTGGCCGGGATAGGGTAGATAAAATATATAAAACTTAATCGACTCCTGAACCTTGAGGCCACGTACTGATGCGCAACTTTACCTCACCTCTGGTCAGAAAAAACCATCTTAGTGAAATTGCCGGTCGGCAATATAGCTACTTTTCAGCCAATCAGGCCAAACAGACCGGCTATGCGGATAGCAATCACCAATATCATTTTGTCAAAGGAAATTGGATCAAGATATCGGCCGGGCTTTTCCGCCTGCCCGGTTACCCGGATTCAACTGACGCGGAATTTACGAAATGGAGCCTCTGGAGTCGATTCTATTCACTTGATTTGAGCTGAGGCCACGGCGCGAATCAGGCAAAGATCGCGGCGAGATTCTCGGGCTTCATATCGGGCAGAATCGCCTCATGACTGGGGGAGATGACCAGCCCCGTGGGGAAGAGCCCGGCCAGTTCCCGGGTCTTGGCGCCGACTTGCGCCGCCGTGCCGCGGACCAGGAGGTTTTGCGCGTCCACGCCGCCGCAGAACGAGACCCGCGCGCCGAAATCCCGTTTCAGCCCGGCCGGCTCCAGGCCCGTGGCCAGCGCCTGGATCGGATGGATCGCGTCGACCCCGAGCTCGATCAGGTCGGGGATGATCTCCCGCACCGCTCCGCAGGAGTGGTGCAGCACCTTGAGCCCGTAATCCTGCGCCTGCCGCACCAGCTGCCGGGTGCCGGGCAGGACGAAGCGGCGGATCAGCTCCGGCGAGAGCATCAGGCCGGTCTGCGAGCCCAGATCGTTGCCGATCAATATCGCATCCAGTCGCGGGGCGGTCGCCGCATAGAAAATGGCGTTGGCCTGTAGGTAAAACGCCAGGATGCGGTCGATCACGGCCGCGAACATCTCCGGCGCGGTCAGCATGGTCATCAGCGCGTTCTCCATCCCGAAAGCCGCGCAGGCGTCCTGAAAATGCGCCGACCACATGATGCCCAGCGCGGCGTAGCCGGCCGGAACCTCGGCCACGGCCGCAGCGCAGTCCGCGGCGCTCAGGTGCTCCCGGGGGTCGGGCCAGGGGAAGGTTTCGACCCGGGCCGGGTCCTCCAGCCCCTCGAAAAAGCCGGGGGCGGTCAAAGTGCGCTCGGCATAGCCGGCCCGCCGGTCCTTGGCGAAATCGAAGGCGCAGGCGATGTGGTTGGCCGGCGGGTGGCGGTAAGGCACTTCGACCGGCCAGACGTCGTCGCTCAGCTTCGCCTTGAGCTCGCGCAAATCGCGGGCCCGGAAATAGGCCAGCAGCCCCGGCAAGGCCTCGGCGGTCGGCAGGCCCAGCCACTTGGCCGGCCGGTCGACCTCGCGCCGTTCGACCGTGCGTAAAAATCTTTCGCGCTGATTCATGTACGGCTCCCTTGCTGAAATAGCCGGTCGGCGTCGTCCGCGCCGGCGGCGACCGCGGCGGGCAGGCGGTCGAACTCGAGCTTGATCACCCCACCGGTCAGCCGCCGCGAATTGACCGGCAGGCCCGGCAGGCTCAGGCAGGCGGCGGGCGTCTGCTGGTGATAGCTGGGCAGGGTGCGGACGGCCACATTGACCGGCCGGCCTTGATTGAGCAGCGTGGCCCGGCGCGGCAGTTCGGTCAGCGGGTGAAGGTTGACGGCACTGCTGCAAGGCTCCTTGAAGAGGTGGACGTAAAGCGTGTCGCCCTGGCGCGTCAGCAGCACCTCCGGATTGTTTATCAACTGACTGGCCGGCTCGGCGTCGATCAGCGACTCCTTGACCGCCGCAAACCATTGACCGATTCGCTTCAGGATCGCCTCCGCCTCCCGAGGGATGGCCCCGTCGGCCCGGGGGCCGATGTTGAGCAGGTAATTGCCGCCCTTGGCCAGAATCTTCTGAATGCTGCCGATCAGATGGGCGTCGGAATAATAGTCCTCGTCCTTACGATGGCTCCAGCTCTGGAAGCCGATCGATTGGCAGGCCTCCACCGGCTGTTCGAAGCGGGCGAGGGTGTTGACCGACTCGTCCCAGTCGCGCTCGGGCGTGCCGAAGTCGCCCTCGTCCATTCCGCGATTGTTGATGATGATGCCGGGCTGCAACCGGCGGATCAGGGCGTTTATGCCCGGCTCCCGCCGCTTGAGCACGTTGGCGTCCCACCAGAAACCGTGAATCCGGCCGTAGCGCGTGCAGAGTTCCTCGACCTGGCGGCGGACGAAGGCGAAGTACTTCTCCTCATCTGGCTCGTCGCCCGGCTGCGGCGCGGCGAACTCGTAGCTGCGGCCGGCGTGGGGATAGTTCGGCTGGTGGTTGTCCACCACCGAGTAATAAAGGCAGAGCGGAAAGTTGCGCCGGTGGCAGGCCTCGGCCAGCAATTGCAGCGTGTCTCGCCCGTAAGGCGTATTGGTGATCTTGAAATCCGTGCAGCCGGAGTCCCACAGGCAGAAGCCGTCGATATGCTTGGTAGTGAAGCAGAGGTAGCGCATGCCGGCCTGCTCGGCCAGGTCGAGCCAGGCGTCCGGATCGAACCGGCGGGGGTTGAAGCGCCGCATCAGGGGCACATACTCCGCCCGGGTCAGGCGCTGGCGGTAGACGTGCTGCTCGTGCCAGGCCGGCAGCGCGTAGATGCCCCAGTGAATGAAAAGCCCGAACCGCCGCTCGAAGAACCAGTCCCGTCCGTCGCCAAAACGCTTCATCCGCCGCTCCTTGTCCGGGTCCGTCGACTTGATATTGGGCACCTTACTAGATAATATTCAGGTAGGCAAATCGGCTAGTCTTGAAACATCACACTTTATACTGGACAAATCACATGCCGACCGATACTGACGGACTGGGCGGACTGCTCTCCGCGTTGCAGCTGCGGCTGTATGCGTTCGGGCAGGTCCGTTGCGGCGCGTGGTGGAACTACCGCCGGGTGAACAGCCCCTTCACCCGCCTCCTGTGCGTCACCCAAGGGCGGGCCGAGGTGACCGTGAGCGGAAAATCCCACCCGCTTGCGCCGGAGACCATGCTCGTCACGCCCCCGTTTGTCCCGGTGGACTACCGTTGCCCCGAGAGCTTCACCCATTATTACGCCATCTTCACCGCCCGGGTTGGGTTCGGCGGCGAGCTGTTCGCCCTGCTGGAAGACCTGACCCGGCAGCCGGCCGACCGGCAGGCGGTGGCGCACTGCGCCCGGCTGTGCGAACTGAATCCGGGGCGCGGCCTGGAAGTCTACGATCCGACCCAGCCCGGATACAACCAGGCGATCTGGCGGCAGCCCGAAGCCGATCCGGCCGCCGGCCTGGAGACGGACGGCCGGCTGCGCATCCTGCTGGCCCCCTTCCTCCGGGCCGGCCGGCTGCGGGGCCGCTGGACCGGAGAAAAATCCGAGCGGCTGGGCAAAGTTTTGGCCTATATCGAAGAACATCTTCGCTCCGATCTTGCGTTGGCGCAGTTGGCCGAACTGGTCAACCTGCACCCCACCTATTTTGCCGATCATTTCCACCCGGGGACCGGGGTACGGCCTTAGACCGTTCTCCGCCGCCAACGTTTGGCGCTGGCGCGCCGG
>CAYMGG010000013.1:29586-34917 GCA_964389915.1 uncultured Planctomycetaceae bacterium | reverse complement strand
GTTTTTTGAGGGGGGCCGGGGGGAACTTTTTTGCAAAAAAGTTACCCCCGGGGTGCGGTACGGCGTCAGACCATCGCCGGCTCTCTCACCGCCGCCGAGATCATGGCGAAGTAGTTCTCTTGCGGCACGTATTCGGGAATGCTGTTGCCGCTGCCCAGGCCGTAGCCGCCGCGGGTGGCGGAGCGTTCGAGCATGGCCTCGGCCCGGCGGCGGATCTCGGCCGGGGTCGAGCGGCAGATGAAATCCAGGTCCAGCCCGCCCAGGATGGCCACCCGGTCATGGTATTTTTCGTATGCCTCCTCCACCGGCAGGATGGCGTCCTCGTAGGAGTGGCGGCCGTCGTAGCCGATGTCGCTGAACATGTCCTCGACGATCTCGCCGAAGAAGCCGCAGGAGTGGAGGATGACCGGCTTGCCGGCGGCGTGGGCGGCCTGCGCCATCCGCTTGTGCCAGGGGAAGACGTAGCGGCGCATGTCGGCCGGGGCGAGCATGGTCTGGGTCTTGAAGCCCCAGTCGTCGTTGGTGATGATCGCCCCCACGCTGGCGTAGGGCAGGCAGGCCTGGTAATAGGCCAGCAGCCGCGAACCGACGGCGGTGAAGACCGCCTCGGCCAGCTCGGGCTCGTCGGCGATCATGAAGCAGAGGTTGTCGTAGCCGACCAGGCGGATCACGTTCTCCAGCACGCCCGAGGGGCCGCAGACGATCAGCTTCATTCCGGCCGGCAGGTGGGCCTGGGCCGCGCCCAGGAAGGAATAGTCGAATTTGGCCATGTCGGGCCAGGGATATTGCTCGAACTCGGCGCGCGAGGTGATGGTGGGGGCCTCGTTCAGCGAGATACTAGACTTGTGGTGCTTTTCGCGGGCCTTGAAGCCGAAACCGGCCAGGGCCGCAGCGTTGATCGTGGCGTAGTCGTAGCCGGCCGCGCCGAAGGCGGCGATCATGAACTTGACTTCGCCCAGGGGGCCGCTCTTGCGCTCGGCGGTGGCGGCCGGCCCGGCCAGGCGTTCATAAAGCGGCCCGTTCAGAAAGAACTCGAACAGGGTGGGGCGGTCGGGGCGCTCTCGGCGCAGAACTTTCTGGAGGTTGGCGAAGTTCGGTTCCCGCTTCATGGCAAGATCCTTTTTTGGGCCGGAGCGCCGAAGCTGCCGGGGCAGGAGCCGCTCCTGGCCCGGCCTCTGCGGCGCGGTTGTCGGCTGATCCAGACGCCTTAACTATAGCTTCCCGACCAAGTTCCCGCCTGATTCGCACCGCCAAAAATGTATCCCAATCGCCGAAAACTGCGGTTTATGCAGTCGAAAAGTGTCTTCTGCCGAAGCCTAAATAGCGCCGGTTGGGAGGGGACAAACTCCGGTTCGCCCTCCATGTGGTAACCAGCCGGCATTTATTAGTGCAACGCCCCCATAATAAAGGGGGCGATGGCCGCGCAGGTCCTCCCTCTCCCTCCCCCCAATCCCCTCCCGGAGGGAGGGGGAGACGTAAGCTGCGGCCACCGAGGTTTGCCGCCTTATCTGCCGGGATCTGCACTTAGGCCAAAACGGTCGAGACAGAGCTCGCTTTCCCAAATTTCACCCGCTTCCCAATATTGGAAGCGGGCAGAGAACGCCGCAATTAGGATAAAATCGAAATATAATGCTAATAACCGAAATCCTTTCGTCTTGTCCGGAGCCAGACAGGGGCTAGAGTTAAGGCATGAACGCCAGCCATTGCTGGCGAAAACTCAAAAAAATAACCGGAGAGAGGCACCATGAAAACCCAGGCCATCGTCTTCACTCAGCCCCGGCAAGTCGAAGTCCGCGCGGTCGAGCTGCCCAAGCTTGAAAACAACAACGTGCTAGTCAAGACTCTGCTCAGCGCAGTTTCGGTCGGCACCGAGCGCTGGGCCTATATGGGCCTGCGTAATGAAATCGGCTTCCCCAACGTGCCCGGCTACATGGCCGTGGGTGAAATCGTGGAGGTCGGTTCGGCCGTCCAGGGGCTGAAGGTCGGCGAGCGGATCTACTTCGGCGCCTCCCGCCTGGCCGGCGACGTGGCCGGCAAGAGCTGGATGTCCTCCCACCTGGCCGACGCGGTGGTCGACGTCTCCGTGCCCACCGAAAACCAGGAATTCTTCTCCTGGAGCAAGATTCCCGCCGGGGCCGAGCCCGAGGACGTCTCCCTGGCCTCGCTCTGCGCCGTCTCCATGCGCGGCATCGAGCTGGCCGGCGTACCGGCCGGGGTCAAGGTGCTGGTCGTGGGCCTGGGGGTGATCGGGCAGTACGCCGCCCAGGTCTGCCGGCTCAAGGGGGCCAAGGTGGCGGTGACCGACGTCTCGGTCGAACGTCTGGCCGTGGCCTCCCAGCTGGGGGCCGACTGGGCGATCGACTCGACCAAGGAAAAACTGGCCGAGCGCGCGGGGCAGATCGCCCCCGGCGGCTTCGACATCGTGATCGAAACCTCCAGCAAGGGCGAGGTGGTCAACACCCTCTGGCCCCTGGTGCGCCGCTATGGAAAATTCGTCTTCCAGGGCTGGTATCCGCCGCTGACCGGGCTGGACCTGAACGCCGCCCACGGCCGCATGCCCACCACCTTCTTCCCCTGCGGCTATTCCGGCCCGGCCGTGGCCGCCAGCTTGCAGTGGATGCGCGACGGCCGCCTCGCCACCCGGCCGCTGGTGACCCACACCTTCAAGCCGGCCGAGGCCGGGCGCGCCTACACGATGCTGCTGGAGAACAAGGAATACTTCCTGGGCCTGACCTTCGACTGGAGAAAGTAGATGAAAGCCGCAATTGTGGAAAAACCCGGCCAACTGGCGGTGCGCGAGGTGCCGGAGCCGAAACTGGGCGAATACGACTGCCTCTGCCAGCTCCTGTTCGGGGCCACCTGCACGGGCACGGACCAACATATCCTGGGCGGACGCTTCCCCTTTCCGCTCGCTTACCCCACCATCCTCGGCCACGAGAGCGTGGGCCGGGTGGTGCAGGTCGGGGCCAAGGTGCGCCATTTCAAGACCGGTGATCTGATCTCGCGGGTCGGGCACCCGGGCGACAAGGCCAACGGACTCAACGTCAACTGGGGCGGCTTTGCCCAGTACGGCGTGGCCCGCGACCACCGGGCCATGAAGGAGGACGGCCGCCCACGCGCCGAATGGGACGGCTACCGCATCAATCAGGTCGTCCCCGCCGGCATCGATCCGCGCGGCGCGACCATGATCATCACCTGGCGCGAGACTTACAGCTACCTGACCCGGCTGGGCATGCGCCCCGGGGCGCGGGTGCTGGTGATCGGCTCGGGCGGCAACGGCCTGGCCTTCGTCAGCCACGCCCGCAACCTGGGCGCCGCGGCCGTGGCCATGGTGGGCAGCGCTGCCCGCGCCGACCAGGCCCGGGCCGCGGGCGCGGACCACAACTTCGACTATCGCGCCGCCGACTTGGGCGCGGCTATCGCCGCCGCCTACCCCGACAAGTTCGACTTTATCATCGACGCCGTGGGCAAGACCGGCATGGTCAACCAAGTCCTCGGCCGCCTGGCCCCGGGCGGCACCGTGGCCGTCTACGGCATCGACGATTTCAAAACCTACAATCTCAACCCCTGGCTGGCGCCGAGCACCTTGAAGCTCTGCAACGGCGGCAATTACGACGAGGAGGAGGCCCACGCGCCCGTGACCGGCTGGATTCTGATGGGGCGGCTCAACCCCGAGATCTGGCTGGACTACAAAACCATCTATCCGCTGGCCGAAATCGGGCGGGCCATGGAGGCCATCTCCGGCCGCCAGACCGTCAAGGCCCTGGTCGACCTACAGGCCGTCTGAACCGCTGACCGCATTCACTGCCGAGGGGGGAACTTTTTTGCATAAAAGTTCCCCCCTCGACCCCCTTCAAAAAACTCTCGCCAATTTATGTTCCGGCGGCATGCTGGCATCATAGCCATTCAGCGAGGATTCGCGCCGAATTGGTGTCCGTGCGAATCTCAGTCGTTTCTAAATTTGTCCCTCTGAACGTTTCGAACCGGCGAAGCTGGATGAGAGTTTTTTGGAAGGGTCAGGGGAACCTTTTTTGCAAAAAAGGTTCCCCTGAATCATTTATTATTGATTGGAATCGGTGTCTGGCTCGGCTTGAAACCAGATGCCTGGGGTTGGTCCGATTTGCGATAAAAATGGCCGGTGGAGGATAAACTGTAAAGTGGTTTATCAGATATGACGGAGTATATTGCCCTTCGACCGGCCGGATCGATCGGGATCCGGTCAACTCGAAAGGACTGCACATGGCCATGAAACGTTCGGAAATCAATGCCTCGATCGATCGGGCGGTCGACTTCTTCAAGAATATGCGCCTGCCCCTGCCGGAATGGGCTCTCTGGTCGCCGGCCGAGTGGAGCCTGCGCGGCGAGGAATACGCCGAGGTGCGGACGGTGCGGCTGGGCTGGGACGTGACCGATTTCGGCCAGGGCGATCTGGCCAAAATCGGCCGGACCATCTTCACTCTGCGCAACGGCAAGTACGGCGATCCGGCCTATCCCAAAACCTATGCCGAAAAGGCCATGTATCTGGCCGAAGGGCAGCGCTCGATCATCCATTACCACCGCCGCAAGCGGGAGGACATCATCAATCGCGGGGGCGGCAACGTGCTCCTCTCGGTCTGGCGCGCGGGCGCCGACAACAGCCTCTCGCCCGAACCGTTCACGGTCCAGGTGGACGGCCGGGCCACCCCGGTCAAGGGCGGGGACACGGTGCGTTTGGTTCCGGGCCAGTCGATCTGTCTGGAGCCGCTCACCTATCACCGCTTCTGGGCCGAGGAGGGGAAAGGCGACACTCTCTCCTTCGAGGTCTCCAGCACCTGCGACGACCTGACCGACAATTATTTCTACGATCCGGGCGAGCGCTTTCCCGCCATCGTGCCCGACGAGCCGGCCCGCTGGGTTCTCTGCGGCGAATATCCGCCCAGCCGGGCGTAATTACCGCACTGATTGCAAAACTCTTTCGGGGGGACTTTGCTGCAAAAAAGTCCCCCCGAAGCCTTTCAAAATGCCTTCACTAGAATTCCCGGCCAGGAAAATAAAACCGCCGACGGCTGCAAAGCCGTCGGCGGCAGTATTGGGGCGAAAAATGGTGGTCGCTACTGGGCTCGAACCAGTGACCTCTACAATGTGAGTGTAGCGCTCTACCTACTGAGCTAAGCGACCGGCCGTCGAATTGTCTGGGACAGCGTGAAGACAATATAACGCTCTAAGCGCATCTGTCAAGCCGTCAACTGCCAATCCCGATGTTTTTCCCCTCTGTACGCTCTTTTGCGGGCGAAACCCCGCCCCACGTCGCAGGCTCAGACGGGTGAATCGCCCGAATGCGGTAGACGCTGA
>CAYMGG010000013.1:0-29486 GCA_964389915.1 uncultured Planctomycetaceae bacterium | reverse complement strand
ATTCGCCCATCCGAACGCCCGAAACGGCAAAGCCGGGCGAGAGTTTTTTTGAGGGAGTCCGGGGGAACTTTTTTTGCAAAAGTGCGTGCCGCACACCCATCAAACGCTTCGCGCATCCGGCCGGTTCAGACGGGTGAATCGCACGAATGCGGCAGACGCTGAATTCGCCCATCCGAACGCCCGAAACGGCAAAGCCGGGCGAGAGTTTTTTTGAGGGGGTCCCGGGGAACTTTTTTTGCAAAAAAAGTTCCCCCGGGAGCGGTCAGCCGTTCTTCGGCCGGCCCGCGCGGCCCGCGCGGCGCAGGAATTCGCGGGGCGACTGGGCCATGATCTTGCGGAACTGCCGGGAGAAGTAATTGCTGTCGTTGAAGCCGACGGCGAAGCCGGCTTCGGTGATGTTGGCCTGGCCCTGGCGCAGCAGTTCGGCCGCCTTGGCCACCCGCAGGCGGATCAGGTAGGCGATGGGCGAAAGTCCGGTGGCGCGTTTGAAGGAGCGCAAAAATCCCCGGCGCGACATGTGGGCCAACTCGGCCAGTTCGTCCACGCTGGTTTCGCGGTCGTATTGGCGCTCCAGATGGCCGATGGCCGAGCCCAGGCGCAAGAGGGCGCGCGAGTCGGTGTTTTCCATTTCGCCGTAGGCCCGCGAAAGCAGGCACAAGAGTTCCATGAACAGGCCGGTGGCCATGAAGGCGTGCCCCGGCGTGGAGGCGTTGAGTTCGCCCTCGATCTGGTCCAACAGGGCCGCGGTCCGCTCCAGCAGAGGCGGTGTCAACCGCAGGCGGCTTTGGAAACCGTGGGCCTGGCGGTAGACGGGTTCCAGCTCGAACAGGGCCAGGTAACCGGGCACGCCGCGGATGTGCTGCAAAGGCAGGCCTAGATTCCCGAGATCGTAAAGGACATTGACGATCTCCAGCCGGTCGGTGGCCTGATAGGAGTGGTCCAGGCCGGGTTTGATCACGAAGGCGTCGCCGGCGGCGATGGGGTATTCGCCGCCGCCGGCCAGGTGGCGCCCCCGCCCGCCGGTGACGATCACCAATTCCGAAAATTCATGCCCGTGGAAGCCCAGGTCGTCCTGGGGTTCCATGCGCCGGATGACCAGGTCGATCTGGCCGCCGGAGAACATCTTGAGGCGGCGGATGGGCTCCATGGGGCGGGCGCTCCGTTCAGGGCGTTGGCACTATCGTGCTAAATAATGGCGCTTTTATCAAGGCATGAAGGGTTTGGCAAGGCTAATTATTAAGAAAAATCGGCACGGTTGCGGCAGATTCGAGTTTTGAGCGGCTGTCGTTATCGGCCGGATAATCCGCCGCGCACGGCGGAACCCCCACAATCCCAAAGCAAGCGAGGAGTCGAACATGAGCGGTGGCTGGATCCAGGATTTCCAGAATCCGGGCAGCGAGTTTCGCGGCGCGCCTTTCTGGTCGTGGAACGGCACGTTGGAGGCGGGCGAACTGCGCCGGCAGATCCGGACCATGAACGAGATGGGCCTGGGCGGATTCTTCATGCATTCCCGCGTCGGCCTGGAGACGCCCTACCTGGGGCCGGAATGGTTCAAAGTGATCAAGGCCTGCGTGGACGAAGCCAAACAGTTGGACATGAAAGCTTGGCTGTATGACGAAGACCGCTGGCCCTCGGGCGCGGCCGGCGGCCTGGTGACCAAAGACCCCCGTTACCGCGCGCGGATGATCTATCTCGACCAGTTGGACCGCGCCCCGACCGCCTGGGGCGAGGGCGTGCTGGCCGTCTTCAGCGCCCGGGTCAAGGACAAGGCCGCCTACGACCTCCAGCGCCGGCCCATGGAATGCCCGATGACGCCCGCCAAAGGCGAAAAGCTGCTCGTCTTCCGCGTGGGCGAGACCAAGTGCGTGGACTGGTTCAACGGCTACACCTACCTGGACACCCTCAGCCACGAGGCGGTCCAGGAGTTCATCCGCGTCACCCACGAGGCTTACCGCAAGAACGTGGGCGAGGATTTCGGCAAACTCGTGCCCGGCATCTTCACCGACGAACCGACCTATTTCATGCCCCACGGCATGGGCGGCGAGGTCTTCCTGCCCTGGACGCCCAAGCTGCCCGAAGTCTTTAAAAAGCGCTACGGCTACGACCTGCTCGACCGGCTGCCGGAGATCTTCCTCGATCCGGAAGGCAAAGAGCTGTCGCAGGCGCGGTACCACTATTACGACTGCCTGACCCATCTTTTCGTCGACGCCTTCGCCCGCCAGATCGGCGAATGGTGCACCAAGAACGGCGTCTCCCACACCGGCCACATCCTGGAGGAGGCCACCCTCTCCAGCCAGACCGTGCGGGTCGGCTGCTGCCAGCGCTTCTACGAATACATGCAGGCCCCGGGTATCGACATCCTCACCCAGTACAACCGCGAATACGACACGGCCAAGCAGGTCACCTCGGTCGCCCGCCAGTTCGGCTGGAAATGGCGCCTCTCCGAGACCTACGGCTGCACCGGTTGGGACTTCAGCTTCAAGGGGCACAAGGCGGTCAGCGACTGGCAGACCGCCCTGGGCATCAACCTGCGCTGCCAGCACCTGGCCTGGTACACCATGGCCGGCGAGGCCAAGCGCGACTATCCGGCCGCCATCTCCTACCAGTCGCCCTGGTGGCGGCAGTACCGCAAGGTCGAGGACTACTACGCCCGCCTGCACGCGGTCCTGACCCGGGGCCAGGAGGTGCGCGACCTCTTGGTCATCCAGCCGATCGAGAGCGCCTGGACTCTGGCGCGGGTGGGCTGGCGCGAGGAGCAGCGGACCAAGGACTACGACCAGAAGATCGCCACCCTGCGCGACTGGCTGCTGGAGGAGAATCTCGATTTCGATTACGGCGACGAGGAACTGCTCTCCCGCCACGCCCGCGTCCGCCAGGGCAAGGACGGCGCGGTCTTCGCCGTCAACCAAGCCGAGTACAAGGCGATCTTGGTGCCCGAGATGCTGACCGTCCGGGCCAGCACGCTCAAGCTGCTGGACGAATTCCGGGCCGCCGGCGGCCTGGTGGTCTTCGCGGGCCAGGTGGCGGCCTATGTGGACGCGCTGCCGAATTCCGCCGCGGCCGAGACCGCCGCCCGCTGCCAGACGGTCAAATATCGCAAGGCCGACGTGGCCGCCGCGGTGGCCGGAAGCGTCCGGCGCGTCTCCGTGGCCGATGGCCAGGGGCGCGAAATCCCCGCCACGCTCTACCTGTTGCGCGAGGACGACGAGGCGGTCTACCTCTTCATCTGCAATACCGGCTATGCCAAGGAATTCCCCAAGGACTCGCCCTGCTGCGACCGCCGCCACACCGAGCGCACGGCCGTCTTCCCCGAGGTGCGGCTGCGGGCCTTCGCCGGCTGCGCCGGCACGCCCGTGGAACTGGACCCCGAGACCGGCAATCTGCACCGCGCGGCCGCCAAAAAATCCGGCACCGAATGGATGATCGAAACCAGCCTGCCGGAACTGGCCAGCCGGCTCTTCGTCTGCGCCAAGGCCAAGGCCGATCTGCCCGGCAAACTGCTGCCGGCCCGGGCCGAAATGCAGACCCTCAAAACGGTCAAGCTTTCCGCCAGCGCGCCGATCGCCCTTTCCGAGGCTAACAACCTGGTTCTGGATCGGGCGGAGTGGAAATTAGCCGACGGCAAATGGCAGAAACCCGAAGAGATCCTGCGCATCGACCGCAAGGTTCGCGAGCAGTTGGGCGTCTCGCCTCGCGGCGGCGGCATGAAGCAGCCCTGGACCCGCGCCGGCGAAGTGTCGGGCAAGTCCGTCAAGCTGGAGCTGCGCTACACCTTCACGGCCGAAACCCTGCCTTCGGGCGATCTCTTTCTGGCCTTGGAGCGGCCCGAAACCTTCCGCGCCAGCCTGAACGGCGCGGCCGTGGCCATGGACGAGAACGCCGGCTGGTGGGTGGACCTGTCGCTGCGGCGCATCCGGCTGGACCCGCAGGTGCTGCGCGAGGGCGAGAACGAACTGCTCCTCGCCGTCGACTACACGCCCGAACACTCGGGCCTGGAGATCGTCTACCTGCTCGGTAATTTCGGCGTCACCCTCGAAGGCGACCGGCCGGTCATGACCAAGCTGCCGGCCAAGCTGCGCTGCGCCGACTGGGTGAGCCAGGGCCTGGCCTTCTATTCGGGTTCGGTCGCCTACCGCTACTCCGTCTCGGTCAAGGCCGGCGCGGGCCAGCGGATCGTGGTTCAGATTCCCGAGTTCAAGGGCGTGGGAGTGCGAGTGCTGGTGGACGGCAAAGAGGCGGGTATCATCGCCTGGCAGCCGCAGGAGCTGGACATCACCGATTACCTGAAGAACGGCGCGGGCGAACTGGCCCTGGAGGTCTTGGGCCACCGGCGCAATTCGCACGGCCCGCTCCACCTGGTCGACCCGCATCCGCGCTGGACCGGCCCGGGCCAGTATCTTACCCGCGACAAGGACTGGACCGACGGTTATCACCTCGTGGCCTGCGGCCTGACCAAGCCGCCGCGGCTGGCGATCAAGAAATAAGCTTCAACGCTCCCGCCCAAAAAACCGCCCGGCCAGCATGCTGGCCGGGCGGAGTTCTATGCTAACCCCATTTGATCAGGGCCGACTCCGGGGAACCTTTTTTGCAAAAAAGGTTCCCCGGACCCTTCCAAAAAACTCCCGCCGGCTTCGCCGTTTCGAGCGCTCAGATGGACAAACTCAGCGTCCGTCCCATTCGTGCGACCCGCCAGCTTAACGCCGAAGAACGCGAAGCGCTGGATAGAGTTTTTTGAAAGAGTTTGAGAGAACTTTTTTGCAAAAAAGCTCTCTCAAAACCCAAGCGTTTTAAACCTGCTGTTTTACCGTTTCATAGCCTGGAGAGCGGCCTGAAGGCTTTCGGCCGATCCGCTCAGATAAACGATCCGCTCCGCATAAGGCGCATTTTCGGGCAGGTCGTTGCCGAAGAGGTCGCGGGCCATGCCGCCGGCCGGGCGCGCGACGGGCCGGCCCTGGGCGCCTTTGGCGCCCATCAGCACGGCCGTGTGTTTGTCGCCGCCGGCAAAGAGATAGGCGTATAGGCCGCCGCCCAGATCGACGGTCTCCTGGAACTTGGTATCCTCCAGATGCCAGGCCATGGCCGAATGAGCCGCGCCCGAAGGATGGAACGAACCGTCTTCGGCCACCAGAATGGCGTGGCCGTTGCCGCCGCCGAAGCCGCCGTGGCAGTGGACCGAATAGTTGAACACCTTGCCCACTCCCAGAGTCAACAGGCGGATGGTATAGCGGCAGTAGCGGTCGCTCACCCCCCAGCTGTCGTCGGAGTTGTCGTAGGTCAGAGTGTACTTGTACAGGCCTTCGCGGTGTAGGCCCGCCGTGCCCGAGCCTTCGCTCAACCAGACCGGCTTGTCGAACTTCCCGCCGTGCTTGGCCAGCAGCGCCTCCCAGGCGAAGCCCAGGCCTTTATCCAGGCTGTCCTCGGGGAATCCGTTCAAGGCCGATGCATACTGGTGATAGTCGTACAGGTCGCACCACTGGTCGCCGCCGGCGGCCACCACGCCCTTGGTCCACTCGTTGCCGGAGAAGGCGTGACCGAAAGAACCGGTGCTGTTGGTGGTGTTGATGCCCGAGACCAGAATGGTCGGATCGACGGCCTTGACCGTGTCGTAAGCCACCTGCTGGAGCCGGGCGAAATCGGCCTGGGCGTGCTCGCTGGTCAGATAGCCGGCGCGGTCCTGCTGGGTCTCGTCGTAGTCCACCGGCCACCAGGCGTGAATCCAGGGCTCGTTCCAGACGAAGTAGGTGTCGATCACGCCCCGGTAACGGCTCACGACCGTGCGGACGTAGTTCTCATAATCCTTCAGGTCGACGGGCTGGTAAAACCGGTCGAAATATCCGCTGTGCGGCTTTTCATTACGGAAATAGCTGGCCCAGCGCGGGGCGGTGCCGAGTTCGGCGAAAATCTTGATCTGATGCTGGCGGTAGCGGTTGATTTCCTTGTCGCGGAATTCCCAGCGTCCCTTTTCCGGCTCCAGGTGGGCCCAGCCGATGTATTCCAGCCCCGCATCGTGCAGACGGGTCCAGTTGACGCCCGCGGCCTTCATCATGATCAGCCGGCGGGTGGTGGCCATCATGTGCACGCCGAAGGGCGAATCGGGCGCGTCCTTGCCCCAGTAGAACGGCCGGCGCAGGCGGTGAACGATGAGCTCGTTCATGGGCGTCACGCGCCGGCCGGCCTTCTCCGCCCAGGCCTCGACCCGGTAGCTGCCGTAGGGATGCGCGGCGAACACGTCATAGGCCAGTTCGCCCGAACGGACTGGCCCGTCGCCCAGGGCGATGTCCGGCAAGGCCTGTTCCTCGCCGTACAGGTTGACGGCCTTGGCCTTCAGCGTCGCGCCGGTCAGGTCACCCACGGCCGCGTAACGCACCTGGGCCGGCTCGTCAGCGAACTGGATCTTGCCGCCCGCGGCATCGCCCGCGGCGCAGGCCAGGGCGATCTCGCCGGAGAGGGGCTGGACGTATTCACCGCCGGCCTTCTCCGCCGGGCCGCACTGCAACGCATCGATATACAGCGTACCCGCACCCTCGATCTTGAGGGTGCAGACCTTCTCCATGAGTTCGGGCATGAATTCGACCTTGACCCGCTGCCAGTCGGCCTCGGGCTTGAGTTCGACCGCCTTCCGCCCCAGGGCGCGATACTGTCCGGCCAGCACGGAGAACTGCCACTTGCCCTCGCCCTTGACCGCCAGGCTGAAGACATGCTTGGCGGTGGGCAGGATGATGCCGATCGGCTCGCCCCGCAGCCAGAAGGGCTCCGCCCCGGCCAGCTTCAAGGCCGGAACGCCCGAGGGGCCGAGCACCTGCGGCGCGGCCTCCAACTGGACATCGTCGCCGTCGGAATAGTCGCGCCAGAGCATCCAGCCGCCCGGCAGGCCGAGAGGAAAGCGGGTGTTGCGCAGCACGTTGGCCGGCCCGCCGTCGGGATACTTGGCCTTCATCTCGGCGGCCAGCTCGTCGCGCCCGACCCGTTCGAGCTTCAGATAGGCCAGGTCCACCGTATCGCCGGCCCCGTCCAGGTTGATCCAGAAACCGATCTCCGCGCCGGGGTCCTTGACCTGGAAGTCGTGATTCAGCTCCTGCCAGTCGGACTTGAGCGTCTTGCGCGTGTTCCAGAGGAATTCATAAGGCTCGCCGCTCAATCGCACGCCGTATTCGATCATCGACTCGCGCGCGCTACGCGCCCGCAGGGTGAGGCGGTAGAAGGCCTCCTTCCCCAGGCCGGGCAGGCCGCGCTTGCAGAACTGGACCCGCCCCTCCTTAACCTCCTGGACCGCCAGGCGCAGATAGCGCTGGCCGTCCTGCTCCTGCACCTGGCAGGTGACCTTCACGTCGGCCCAGGCGGAGGAGTCCTCCGTCCATCCGGCCGGCAGCACTCCGCTCACCTCAGGATTGGCCTGGCCCTGCGCGGTTAAAATCGGCTGATCGGCCTGGCCGAAATCAGTCTCCAGAATCGTCTCCGCCCGGGCCCCCAGCGCGAGCAACCAGATCGCGCCGGCCAGCATCGCCGTCTGCCACTTTCGCATGGGTCGTCCTTTCCTCGGTTCGTCGTGAAGCCCGTCCGCGGGCTTTCTCATGGCTTTTCTAAATTCCGCAGCGCGATAGGTCGCCTCTCTCCCCCAGCCCCCCTTCCGGAGGGAGGAGGAAGCGCCGTTCTCCCTCCTCTGCCGGGGGGTGGCCAGGCGGGGGAGATACCGAAGGCGCGGCAAAGATCATTGGAACAATTTCCACAATTCCGGATTGTTCGCCACCCGGTCATAGGGGCGATATTCGACATGGCCGTCGTAAGCGCTCAGGTTGACGCCTTTGTTGTGGCGATAAGCAGTGGTGGCGTAGGGCGGGTTCCATTGTGCCTCTCCGTAGGTGAGGTATTCCGTGTCCGAGGAGGCCATTTGCAAATGCCAGTCCGTGCCATCGGTGAATTCCAATTTGCCGGCCGGCTTGGTGATATTGGCCAATTTGGCACCGCGAGGGTTCACGCTCCAGACCCACTCTTCGGCATTTATTCCGTGGCTGGAACCGACATGCGGCCGGCCTTTGGCATCCACCCGTCCGTATTTGGCTCCCAGGGAAGTAGGACAGGTCAAATCCTTGGGCCAGTTGTAGCTCATGCTGCCCTTGATATCGAACAAACCGGCAAAATATTTGTTTATGGGCCAATTGACGCGCGTGGCGTCATCCGGGCCATAGCTGGCCGGCAGGCACCAGCCGTCAAAATCGGCGACATACATTTGATCGTTCATGGCGAACTGTTTGAAATTACTGGCGCAGCCGGCTTGGCGGGCCGTATTGAGGGTCTTGTCCAAAGCCGGCAACAGCATCCCGGCCAGGATGGAAATGATGGCCACCACGACCAGCAGCTCGACCAGAGTAAAGGCCGCTTCGCGTGGCCGGCGCGCGGCCACACACTCCGATTTTTCGCGCGGGAAAGGCAGCACTTTGGATTGTTCAGCCGGGTCACGACCCAGGGCCAGGATGGCTTCGATCGATTCCGGCTTCAAGGTTGTCTCCTCCTGATTCAGGGCATTCAGAAAGAAATTCTTTAAACGGGCGGATAGCCTGGCCTCTTCGTCCTGAACCGTTTCGTCAGGCAAATATTCCAGATCTTCACTCGGATAAGATGCGTGGGTATCCATCGTAATATGCCTCCTTGATGAGTAGTACACGCTTCGCCAGCCGATCGTGCATCAGAAAAGATTTTTCTGCGGATTTTTCCTTATTGCACGACAGAAAGGAATCCGCTATCAAACTCCGACATGAGACTGCTCTCTCCAGAATGGCATGAAGAATTGCCCTCGACCAACCGTTATTTGCTGGAACTTATTGACCAACATAAAGATATCCCTGCCGGAATGATCGTAGCGGCTCGGCGTCAAACTGCCGGCCGCGGCCGGGAAGGCCGGCCTTGGCACAGCTCGCCCGGGCGCGATCTGACCTTTTCATGCCTGCTGCGGCCGACGGTCTCACCCGATTTTTGGCCTTCGCTGGGGCAGGCGGCGGCCGTGGCCGTGGCCGAAACCGTACAGGCGCGAAAGATTCCGGCCGCCCTCAAATGGCCCAACGACGTGCGCGTGAAGGGGCGGAAGATCGCGGGGCTGCTGGTCGAATCGGTCGCGCCGGCCGACCGGCCCGAGGCCCGGGCCTTCGTCCTCGGCATCGGCCTGAACGTCAACCTGACCGCGGCCGAAGCGGAGCGCCTGGATCAACCGGCCACTTCTTTATTCATGGAAACCGGTCATGAAGAGACGCCGGAGGCGGTGTTGGCCGAACTCTCGGCCAGGCTGGAGGTCTGGCTGCAACGCTGGTCCGAAGCGGGGTTCGCCGCTTTGCGCGAATGTTGGCTGGCCCGGGCCGAGAATCTGGGCCAACTGGTGAGCGTGGGCCGGGGCTCCGGACAGCGCCGGGGCCGGCTGCACGGCTTCGGCGAACGCGGCGAACTGCTGCTGGCAGATCCCGCCACCGGCAGGATCGAACCGATCTGGTCGGGCGAGTGCGGATGAAGCCACTCCTCAGACAATTTTAAGAAACCATAAAATTCAGCTTCAAATTGAGAAAACTTTTTTGAAAAAAAGTTTTCTCAAACTCTTTCAAAAAACTTTAACCGGGCTTCGCCGACTTCAGCGTTCAGATGGGCAAAATGTTTGGCGACCGGATCGGCGATCGATTTTCGCCCTCCCCCGGTGGGGGAGGGAGAGCGGGCAAAACAGAACGAGGGTTTTTAAAAAAAATCCGGGGGAACTTTTGGCAAAAAAGTTCCCCCGGAATCGGCTGGCAAAAAAGGGGGGCCGGGAAGCGCTTTCCCCGGCAGGAAAAGCGCCCCCCGGGCCAAAAACATTTACAGCTTGATCGACTTGAACTGGGGCAGATAGGGCTTGTTCTTCTTGAGCATCTCGCCCACCATCTTGCGGATCTCGCCCAGGGAGAGGACCGCCGCCTCCAGCGGGGCGTAGGCCACGGCCTGGAAGACCTTCTCCGCATCGCCCGTCAGGGCCGCGTCCACGGCCAGCATCTCGGTCTGGACCACGATCTGGTTGAGCGGCAGGACCGAACTGGGCAGCGGACCGACATGGATCGGGTTGAAGCCGCGCCGATTGACCAGGACCGGCACTTCCACGCAGCAGCCTTCCGGCAGGTTGGGGATCAGGCCGGTATTGGGCACGTTGCCGTTGAACTGGTACATCTCTCCGCCCATCCAGGCGTTCATGATGTAGGCGGCGTATTCGTGGCCGCGGTTCAGGTTGACCTCGCCCTTGTCCAGCCAGACCTTGATGTCCTTCTTCCAGTCCTTGGCCTTCTTGCGGTAGCAGTTGAGGATGTAGGCGTACTCGCCCGGGTTCCAGCCCTTGCCCGGCAAGCAGTGCTTCTTGATCAGGTCCTGCCGCTTGCGGAACCACCAGCTGTACTCGGAGTTGTGGCCGCTCGACTCGGTGACGTAGTAACCAAGGTTCATGAACATCTCGTTGCGGACCATCTCGTGCTGGTAGACGTCCTTCTTCTGCATCGCCTTACGGATGAGGGGATACGCGTCCTTGCCCTTGACCTTGTATTCCAGGTACCAGGCGAGGTGGTTGATGCCGGCGCAGACGTAGGTGACGTCCTCCATCTTGGCGCCGATCCACTTGGCGAGCATCTCGGCCGTGCCCTGCACGCTGTGGCAGAGGCCGCTGACCTTGACCGAGGTGGTCTTTTGCATGGCGTGGCAGAGCATGGCCATGGGGTTGGTGTAGTTGAGCAGGATCGCGTTGGGGCAGTACTTCTCGATGTCCCGGCAGATGTCGAGCATGACCGGGATGGTGCGCAGGGCGCGGAAGATGCCGGCCACGCCGCGGGTGTCGCCGACGTTGATGTCCACGCCGTACTTCTTGGGGATCAGGATGTCGTGCTGCCAGATGCTCACATCGCCGGCCAGAATGGTGCAGACCACCGCGTCGGCGCCCTTGAGGGCCTCCTGGCGGTTCATGGTCGAGACGACCTTGGCCGGGTAGTTGCCCTTGGCGACGATCATGTTCACGGCCTTGGTGATGTACTCCAGCCGCTCCTTGTTGATGTCCATCAGCACGATGGTGCTGTCCTGCAACAGGGGGAAGGTCAGCAGGTCCCGCACCAGGGTGCGCGTGAAACCGAAGCTGCCGGCGCCGATGAAGGTGATCCTAGCCATGCTCTGTACTCTCCTTGGGTTTTGCGCCCGATCTCCAGCCATCTTCCGCCCCGCTCCGGCGCGGGCCGCGGCATTCGCGCGCATATGTCTGCAATTACCCCGGCGAAGGCGGCAATGCAAGCCCCGGCCGGCGATAAGTCACAAAACGGGGGTAGATATCACATTTTCCCCGGCGAATTTCGGCTCATTTCAAGCCCGAACCGTCGGTCGCGCCGTTATTTGCGCAGAGCCGAACCGGGAATATTGCAGATCGCGCCGGAGAAACGAAAAAACTGGTTAAGAGTTTTTGAAGGGGTCCGGGGGAACTTTTTGGCAAAAAAGTTCCCCCGGAAAAAATTTTGAGCGGCAGGCGGTTCAGGCGGTGGCCAGCTGCCGGCCGAAGGCCAGGGCACGGTCGCGCAGGTCGGTTCGGGCGGCGGTATCGGCCGAGTCCTGGGGCGCCAGGGGCACGGAGAGAATCCGGGGCGTCTTGCCCAGAAAGCCCGCGATCTGCTCCAGGTTTTGTTTCACCAGGTGCAGGCCGCTGCCTTCGTCGCCGCCGGCCGTGGCGATCAGGGCCAGGTCGGTGCGGCTCAGGGCGTGTTCGATCCGGTTCTCGGCCATCTTGATCTTGATCAGCGAGAACATCCGGTCTATCACCAGCTTGAGCTGGGCGGAAAAGCCCATGAAATATACCGGCGTGGCCAGCACGAAGACATCCTGCTCCGGCACCCGCAGCAAAAGCCGGCTGGCGTCGTCGTCGATGGTGCAGCCGAAGTGCGGCGAATTCTGGCAACGCATGCAGGCTACGCAGCCCTTGACCGCGTAATTGAGCCGCGAGGCGTCGGCCACCTCGACCGTCGCCCCCGCCTGCCGGGCGCCCTCGGCCGCCCAGTTGACCACGGTCGCCGTGTTGCCCTTGGCCCGCGGACTGCCGCATAGGAACAGGATCTTCTTGCCCGCCATGGTCTGCCTCCGCGAAAAGTCCGCTTGGTCTGGTTAATCCAAAACACTACGGCTAGAACTGGGGGAACTTTTTGGCCAAAAAGTTCCCCCAGACCCCTTCAAAAAACTCTCCTCCGGCTACGCCTGCCCGGGCGTTCAGCTGCGTCCTCGACGCTGTCCCCATTCGGGCTCATTCGCCCATCAGAACCAGCCGGGGACGGCCCTGGGCCGCAAGTGTGCCTCAGCGTTTCTTGCCGGCCGCGGCCAGTGCCTGATTGAGATCCGCGTTCATGCGTTCGGCCGCCTGGCGGGCCGCCTGGCGCCAATCGGCGGGCGCGCCCGCCTGGCTCCAGGCGTAGATCACCGAGCGGCTGGCGTTGACCAAGGCGCCCAGGCCGTCGCCCCGAAAGGCGCCCACCACGTCGAAGGCCGTGCCGCCCTGAGCGCCGTAGCCCGGCACCAGCAGCGGCGCTTGGGGCATGAGCGCGCGGTAGTTGGCCAGTTCCTGCGGATGGGTCGCGCCCACTACCGCCCCCACGTCGGAGAATTCGGCCTCAGTGGCGCCCAGCCGGGCGACCAGCCGCGCGGCGGCCTCGGCCACCGTGCCGCCGTCGCGCAGGACCAGGTCCTGCAATTCCGAACTGGAAGGATTGGAGGTCTTGACCAGCACGAACAGGCCGCCTCCGACCGCCCGGGCCGCCTTGATGAAGGGGGCCAGCGAATCGGAACCCAGATAAGGATTGATGGTCAGGGCGTCGTGAGGACCGAAGCCCGCGCCGTCCGGGGCGAAGTGGCCCTTGGCGTAGGCGGCGGCGGTGGAGCCGATGTCGCCGCGCTTGAGGTCGCCGATCACCAGCAGGCCGGCCGCCCGGGCCGCCCGGCAAGTCTCGTTGTAGGCCCGAAGCCCGGGTTCGCCCAAAGCTTCGAAGAAGGCGATGTTGGGCTTGACCGCCGGGACCAGTTCGGCCACCGCGCCGATTATCCCGAGGCAAAATTCCCCCAAAGCCCGGCCGGCGGCTTCAGGCCCCCCGGCGGCCGCGGCGGCCAGCTCCGGCGGCAGCTGTTCGCGGACCGGGTCCAGGCCGATCACGGCGACGCTGCGCTTCTGGCGCATCGCCCGGGCCATCCGTTCGCCGAAATTCTCGCTCATGGCTCTCCCGTGCGGCGCATCGCGCCGCGTCTAATGAACCGCCAGAACCGGGGGGAAGGCGTCAGGCAAAGGTGGCCGAATCGCTCTCGTCGGCTTCGCCGGTGTGGGCCAGGGCGGACTCCTCCTCGGCTGCGGGCAAAGCGGCCGTGGCCGCCGATTGCGTGGCCGGCAGGGCGGCGGCGGGCGTCTGTTCGGTCCAGCGGCCGAAATCGCGGAACTTCTTGCGCCGCTGGGCGACCAGGGCCTCGGTCGGCAGGGCGGTCAGTTCGTCGAGTTGCCGAATCAGGGCCGCCCGCAGACTGCCGCCGGCGGCGGCCGGGTCGCGGTGCGCGCCGCCCAGGGGCTCCTCGACGATCTCGTCGATGAAGCCGGCCGCCAGCAGGTCGCGGCTGGTCAGCTTGAGGGCCGCGGCGGCATCGACCTTGCGGTCGCCGTCGCGCCAGAGGATCGAGGCGCAGCCCTCGGGGCTGATGACCGAATAATAGCTGTGGCGCAGCATCAGCATGCGGTTGCCCACGCCGATGCCCAGCGCCCCGCCGGAGCCGCCCTCGCCGATCACGCAGCAGACGATCGGCACGCGCAGCCGGCTCATGACCTGCATGTTTTCGGCGATGGCCAGGGCCACGCCGCGCTCCTCGGAACCGATGCCGGGATAGGCGCCCTTGGTGTCGATCAGGGCCACCACCGGCAGGCCGAAGCGCTCGGCCATCTGCATCTTGCGCTGGGCCTTGCGATAGCCTTCGGGATGGGGGCAGCCGGCATTGCAGAAGTGGCGCTCCTCGACGTTGCGCCCCTTGTGCTGCCCGACCAGCAGCACCCGGTGCGGCCCGAGCTTGGCCAGGCCGGTGACGATGGCCTGGTCGTCGCGGAACATCCGGTCGCCGTGCAGCTCCTCGAACTCGTCGAAGGCCAGCTGAATGTAATCGCGGGTCTGCGGCCGCTTGGGATGCCGGGCCAGCAGCACCGTATTCCAGGGCGTGAGGTTTTCGTAAAGCTGGCGCTCGATCTGGACGTACTGCTCGCGCATGGGCGAGAGCAGTCTTTCCAGTTCCGGCGCTTCGGCCGAGTTGCGCATCAATTCGTCGATCCGCGCCTTGAGTTCGTGCAAGGGCGCTTCGAATGGCAAGATGTTACGATCGCCGGCCATGATTCACCCCCTCTGAGTGACCAGTCGCCCAGGTTATAGTCTGCGAACGAAACGCCTGCGGAGTCGGGACCAAAAAGCCGGCTCGCTTTTTGGCGACCAGATCCCTCCTGACCCCGGAATTTGCGCAACCCCGCCATTCTATGTCAACGCCCCGCCCCTTGCCAAATAATAAAATCCCAATATTGGCCGGAAAAGCCGGCCGGCACGGGAATTTGGTCAACAGACCAAAAAAATCAATTTTTTGCGAAGGATCGCTTGGTCAAAAGGACAGAGAACAAAAACGGGCGCTTTCCGCCCGCCAGATCGGAGGTGAAGAATGAAATGGATCTATTGGGATCAGCATTTTTCCGAGGCCAGCGATCCGTGGGACCAACTCCTAGGGGCGCATGAGGCTCCGGAATGGTCCAAAATCGCGCTGGCAACCCAGGAACGGCGGCGCAATAAAGCGGTGATGCGGCTGGGAAAAACCAAAAACCTGATCCAATCGGACAGTTAGCCCCGCCAACATCCACCCCGTGACATATTTGCAGCTCTCACCCAGGCCCCGCGATGGCGGAGCCTGGGTTTTTCATGTGTCTTGCTTCGCTTGGCCAAAAGACATAAGATTCCAGGCGTATTTGGCACGCGTCAAATAATCGAAAAGCCAAAACTCGAAACCAGGAAAATGCCGCGCATGGCCTTATCGCCTCGCCGCAAATCCAAGCCCGCGCCGGAAAGCCGAATCTTCACGCTCCGCGGGACCAAGGTCATGCTGGATTCCGACTTGGCCGAAATCTACGGTGTGGAGACCAAGAACCTCAACAAGGCCGTGCAGCGCAACCAGGAGCGGTTTCCCGGCCTATTTATGTTCCAAGTCACCTCCGCCGAGTGGGCGGACCTAAGGTTCCAAATTGGAACCATTAAGGCTTTTAACCGTAAGTACTTGCCCCATGTCTTCACCGAACATGGCGCTGTGATGCTGGCCGCGGTCCTGAACAGTCCGGCCGCCGTGGCGGCCAGCATCCACGTGGTCGAAGCCTTCGTGCGGCTGCGCCATGCGCTCGAAGCCAACCAGGCTTTGGCTAAAAAACTGGAAGAGTTCGGCGCCCGGCTGACGTTCCACGATCAGGCCATTGCCGTGCTGTTCGAGGAGATCAAAAAGTTGGCCGCCCCGTCGGAACCGGTCGAGCCGGGCAAAGGGCGGATCGGATTCAAGACCGGTTCGGCCGGCAAAGCCAAGGCGATGGGCCGAAGTCGAACCCTGTAAACCAAGGGACGGATGGAAAGATTGCGGCCGCTGCTGCGGGCGGCCCAGACCCAAGGAGACGGACGGATGGACGTGGAAAAGCAGGCGGCGGAATTCCGGGAGCGCTACGCCGAGTTGCGCGCCGAGGTCGGCCGGGTGATCGTCGGCCACGAGCGGATCGTCGACGGCGTGCTGACCTGCCTCTTCGTCGGCGGCAACTGCCTGCTGGAGGGCGTGCCCGGTCTGGGCAAGACCATGCTGGTGCGGACCCTGGCCCAGGCGCTGGACCTGCACTTCTCGCGCGTCCAGTTCACCCCCGACCTGATGCCGGCCGACATCATCGGCACCAACATAATCCGCGAGGACGAACACGGCAACCGCGCCCTGGTCTTCCAGCCCGGCCCCCTCTTCGCCCAGATCATCCTGGCCGACGAGGTGAACCGGGCCACGCCCAAGACCCAGTCGGCCCTGCTGGAGGCGATGCAGGAGCACTCCATCACCGTCGGCGGCACCACCCACCAGATGCACGAGCCTTTCTTCGTCCTGGCCACCCAGAACCCGCTGGAGATGGAGGGCACCTATCCCCTGCCCGAAGCCCAGCTCGACCGGTTCATGATGAAGCTGCTGGTCGAAACCTCCTCGCGCGCGGAGCTGACCGAGGTGGTGACCCGCACCACCGAGGGCATCGTGGTCGAGGCCAGAAAGATCATGGACGGAGCGACCATTAACGAATGGCGCCAGTTCATCCGCCAGGTGCTGGTCGCGCCGGCGGTAAAGGATTACGCCGTGCGCCTGGTCCTGGCCACCCATCCGGAGGGCGAGTTCGCCGCCCCGATCGCCAAGCAGTACGTCCGCTACGGCTCCAGTCCCCGCGGCGCGCAGAGCCTGATCCTCTGCGCCAAGGTCAGAGCCCTCCTTGAAGGGCGGTACAACGTGGCCTACGCCGACCTGCAGGAGGTGGCCCGCCCCTGCCTGCGCCACCGTTTGATCCTCAATTTCGAAGGCGAGGCCGAAGGCGTGTCGACCGACCGGGTGCTCGCTGAAATTCTGGCGCACGTTCCGCAAACCCTCGACGGCGGCAAATAGCCGAAAAAACGCCCCTAGAATTTTGGCCGCCGCTTTGGCCGCAAAACCCGGGTTATAGGCTGAGTATGGTCAAAAACAACGAATTGGAATGCCCGCCAATCGGCATGGCCTTCTGGTTACTAAAAGGCGGCCGCGCCCTTGACCGGCTTGAATGGCTGATTGAAAACAGATTTCAAGGCGTTTCACTTCTGCAAAGCGCCATGGAATTCGATCGCCAAGAACGTAACGATCTGGCGCAAGCCATCAAACAAGCCGGGTTATATGTCACCTACCACGGCAACGTGAACCATCACCTGCTTGACGGACAAAAGCTTGATGAAGATTTCGCGCGGCTCATGATCGACGATGTTCTCTGGTGGCACGAAAATGCCGGCGGTGTCTATTCCTGTTGCTCTGATGCAATCGACTTGGTTACAGCCGACGGGGTCAAGGCATTCAACGAAAACCTGAATCGGCAGCATATGCATTTGCTGGCCGAAGGCCTGAGCCAACACCGCATTCGCACAGGAATTGAAAACAGCACGGGAAACCAGCGTTTTGCAGACTTGTCTAAAATAATTCACTTCAAACAAGCCTGCGCGCTTCCTGAAATGGGGATGCTTTTCGACGCCGCGCACGGAAATATTCACGTGCGGGGAGACGGCGTTGCGGGCGAGTCTGAAATCGGCGCCTATGTCCGAGCTTTGCCTTTTGAGATTTTTGAAATCCATTTCAGCGACAATCGCGGAATGCATGACGAACATAAGAAAATCGGTTATGGCAACCTGGATCTAGGCTCGTTGTTCAAATCTTTGAAGACCTTGGGATTTCAGGGCAAGTTCACGGTCGAAGTCTGCCTGGACATTCAATCCGGCCAATATGCCTCCGACATATATGATTCCGCGCAAACCGCACCCTTGTTGAGTTCTCAAAACCTGATTCGAACTGAATGGTGCAGATCAGAGTGAGCGGGATTTTCAATTCACAACTCGTTTTTCGTCTGTTGCAGATCGTGGCCGGCGCGTCCGGTCTGGCCTTGGAAACTATCTGGATCCGCGAGCTGGGCCTGCGCCTGGGCAACACCGTGGGCGCGGCCACGGCCGTCACCGCCGTCTTCTTCCTCTGCGCCGCCGCCGGCAACCTGGTCGGCGGCCGGGCCGCCGCCCGCTCCCGCCAGCCGGGCCGGCTCTATGGCTGGGCGCTGCTCCTGGCCGGCGCGGCGGCGGTGGGACTTTTCCCGCTGCGCAATTCCATCTATACACTGATCAGTATCCTGCCCCTGGCCGATCCGGCGGCGGGCGCGCTGTACGCCCTGCTGCTGGCCGGGCCGACCTCATTCGCCTGGGGATGCGGCCTGCCGGCGCTGGCCGAGCGTTTTGTCCCCGCCCCCGACCGGCGCACGACCGTGGCCGGCGTCTATTATGCTTGCGAACTATTGGGCGCGGCGGTCGGCGTGCTGGGCGGCGGCCTGCTCCTGCCGGCGATCTGGGGCTATACCCTGGCCTTCACTGCCGCCGGGCTGCTGCTTATGGCCGCGGGCCTTCTAGCGTTAGGGAATCAAAAACGAGCGCCGGAAGATCCGGGCTCCAAAACCGTGGCCGCTGATGCGCCTCCGACAATTCCGGACGCTCCGATATCCCCGCCTTTCCGCATACTCCCCTTATCCTTTTGCCGGTTGCCGTTCTGCTTCGCCTCCGGCCTGCTGACCCTGGCGCTGGAAATGCTCTGCCTGGCCTATCTGCGCCTGCTGACCGTCAGCTCCCTGCCCGTGATCGGGGCGGCGCTGGCGGCCTTTATTCTCGATCTCGGGTTGGGGGCGGCGCTGGTCGCCTGGTTACGCCGGGGCCGGTGGTCGGCCGAAAAATTATTGGGGCCGTATCTGCTGGCCAGCGGCGTCCTGATCGCCCTCTGCCCAATGGGATTCCAAGAAGTCCTGCAACGGGGTCTGCTGCCGCCGACCACCTCGCTCTGGCTGGACGGAGCACGCATGTTCGGCGCGGCCGTGGTTCTGATGCTGCCGGCGCTGCTGGCGGCGGGCGGGGTCTTTCCGCTTTGTTGGGAATGGGCCGAAAAAAACGGCTCGACCGGGGCCGACTTGGGCCGGATGCTCTCGGCCAACAAGCTGGGCGCGGCCCTGGGCGCGGCCGGCGCACCGTTTTTGCTAATGCCGCAATTGGGCCTGCCCGGCGCTTTCGTGGCCGTGGCGGCCGGTTATCTCCTGCTCGTCGGAATCTGGGCGTTGACCCGGGAGGGGGGTTGGAAGCGGGGCATCAGTTTGCCGCTGAACCTGCTCCTGATCGCGCCGCTCTGCCTATGGATGCATAATAGCCACCCGGCCCCGGTAGCGCTGGAGCCGGGGGAGCGCCTGCTGGACCTGGCGGCCGGCCCGGGCGGCGTGACGGCCGTGACCGACAATACCGCCGGCTCGCGCCGCATTATTCTTAACCAGACTTACGCCCTGAACGGCACTTCTCGGGCTCTAACCACCCAGTTGGCCCAAATGCGCTTGGCGTTGGCCCTGACCCCCGCGCCCGGCCGGGTTTTGCACATCGGCGCGGGCTCGGGCGTGACGCCGGCGGTGGCGCTGGAAGCGCCAGTGACGGAACTGCTGGCCGCCGAGATCGTACCCGAGGTGGCCCGGATGGCCGAAAAACATTTCGGCCAATGGAACGCCCCGCTCTTCGCCGATCCGCGCGCCAAGCTGGTGGTGGGCGATGGCCGCCGGTTGCTGCTGGCCGATCCGCGCGGCTTCGACCTGATCAACGTCGACCTGCTGCACCCGGCCCAGGAAAGCGCCGGCGGCCTTTTTTCCAAAGACTTTTTCCGGCTGGCCCTGGAGAAGCTGCATCCGCACGGGCGATTCTGCCTCTGGCTGCCGCTTTACCAACTCGACGCGGCCGGCCTGGACATTATCTGCCGTTCGTTCCAGGCCAGTTTCGCCGCCGGGGTCATGATCCGGGCCAATTTCGATCCGCTCCAGCCCGTGGTCGGACTGCTCGGCGCGCGCGAAAAGCTGGACTTTTCACCTGCCTGGCGCCGTCAACGGCTGGACGAGCTTCCGACCGCCATGCGCCAGACCCTCTTCCTGCGCGGGCCGGACGAACTCGCCCTGGCCATCGTGGGCGATCTGATGGAATTCAAGCTTTCGCCCGGTCCAGAGGATTCCGACGATTTTCCGGCCCTGGCCTTCAGCGTGGCCGGCCGTTTAGCGCCCGGCCAGACGCTGCGCGGCCTGACCTGGCTGCGCTGGCTGGACACGCGCCTGCCCTCGCCGGCGACTCCTTCTCTGGCCGGAGCCGAACCCCACGCTCAAGCCGCAGCGATGCAGGCCGGCAAACTCTATTACGCGGCGGCCGTCTCGGCCGTGCCGATCCCTACGGACGCGGCCCATCAGGCGGTCCGGCAGCAGCGGGCCCAGGCCTATTTCGCGGCCGCCCGGCAGGCCGCGCCCGAAATCCGCCTGACGCCGGCCGATCTGAATCCTTGAGAAAAAACCTTGCGCCAAACCCGGAAAATATGGGAAATAAACGCGCGTTAAAAAATCGGGCTCGTAGCTCAGGGGTTAGAGCTGGCGGCTCATAACCGCTTGGTCGGGGGTTCGATTCCCTCCGAGCCCACCAAAAAAATCGGCCTGACAGGCTAATCCTGTCAGGCCGTTTATTTCCGCCTCCGGCTTCGCTCAATTCTCCGTGCAGCCCAGTTCCGCCCGCGTCTCAAAGTAGGCTTTCAAATTAGCGAGCGGAATGTTTCCCGGCAGGCCGCCGCAGGAACTGACCACGAAACCGGGATAGCGCCGCCCCGCTTCCATCACCTCGCGCGTGTGGGCACGCACGGCTTCGGGCGTGCCGTTGGTCAGAAGCGCGGTGGAGATGCCGCCGATAAAGCCCCGGCCGGCCTGGCCCCAGGTTTCGAGTACCCGGGCGAAGGGCGTGGCCGGATTCTCGAACATCAGGCCCGCGAAGGGAAATTTGAGCAGCCGTTCCAGAAAAAGATCGATGTTGCCGTCGGATACGAAAACGATCTTCTTGCCCGCCCGCACCGCCGGCTCGAGGATCCATTCGTATCTTGAGAAAATATAGCGCTCGTAAAAATCCGGCGCAAAGACCGGACCGGCGGTCATGGCCAGATCGTCGTGACAGAAGATGACTTCTTCGTCCAGGGTCGCCCGCGCAGCGAACTCTCGCCGACTGAGTTCGGCCCAGGGTTGCCAGAAACAGCGGTCGAACCGCTCGGGGTCCGTGGCGGCCGCGAGCATGAATTTCTCCCAGCCGAAGGTCACCACCGGCCACATGAACAAGGTGGTGTAATACAGGTCGTAATGCACCGCCAGTTCGCCGTAGCGCTGCCGGAAGGCCGCATTAGCCGCCCGCAGCCGGGCGCTGCGCTCGGCCGGATCATGCCCCTGGCTGGATGGATCATGGGCGAAAAGTTCATCCTCGTCCAATTCGGCGGCGGTCTCCGATTCGGTCTCCATGGCTGTGGGAAACACGCCGTAATCGCTGTAGGTCCGGCCGTTCTCCTGCCAGGTGCCGCCCGGCACTTTGGGCCGGGGTGCGTTGCCGGCCGGCGGGGCGACGTGGATGTCGATCCCCAATTTTCGCCAGGTCTGGTCGAAAGCCCGGGGCGTATCCTCGAACACGTCGAAGCCGCAGGTCTGGTTGATAATGCCGGGGTGATTGAGGGTTTCCTTGCTGGGAATCCGGCGCGGGAACCGGCCGGAGAGGGCGTCAAGCACGTCGCTTTTCATCGGTTACTCCCGTGGGGACGATTCCGGGGGATACCTTCTTTATAAAGAAGGTATCCCCCAGATCCCCGGCCAAGAAATTTTCCTCACGCTATCGCGCCGTCCGCAGGCATTTCTCAGATGCTCCCGTTGGTCGGGGTATTCGCCGGCTGGACTTTTATCAACTCTAGATCAATATAGCTTGGCGTAAACCAGGTGCCACTTCCCCGACTGACTCGGGCGGGGCATTATTGTCGAAATCCGGACCACAGCTTATTTCGTCCGATCCAGGGCGGTATTTTCGTAATAATCCAGACCCGGCCCCAGGGCGGCCTTGAGTTCGTCGGTGGCCCGGTCCAAAGCGGCGACGACGTCGGGCGAGAGCGCTTCGCCACCGGAACGGACATTGGCCTCCAGTTGGCGGATGTTACGTGCGCCGACCAGAGCGCAGGTCAACCCCGGCTTGGCCAGGGCCCATTTGACGGCCAGATCGGCCATGCTTAGGCCGGTTTCCTTCATCACTTCGCGGATGTTGGCCAAAGCCGCGTCGGTCTGAGCCTCGGCGCCGGATTCGCCGTGGCGGCAGAGCTGGCAGCCCCGGCTGTCGAAGTGCCTGGTCCGCCGCCGCCAGTCGGGCACCTCGCGCAGAGTCGGATAATTGTCGGTCAGCAGACCCTGCAACAGAGTCATGTAGCCGATCACGCCCACGTTCCGCTGCTGGCAATGCGGCAGAATCTCGTATTCCAAGGCTCGCATCAATAGATTGCAGGGCAGCTCGTTGGTTGCCAAGTCGGGAAAAATCTCCAACGCTTCGTCCAGGCGGGCCACGCCGAAATTGCTCACTCCGACCTGCCGGATCTTGCCTTGCGCCCGCAGCCGGCGCAGCGTTTCCAACGCTTCGCCCAAGCGGGGCGGATTGGCGATCAGACCTTCGTCTTTGGTGTAGTGCCGCAAGGAGTGCGAGTGGATCGGCCAGTGGATCATGTACAGATCGACATAATCCACGCCCAGTCGTTTCAACGAAGCCTCGCAGCTCTGGACCAATTTGTCCGGATAGCAGTTCACGGGCGAGACCTTGGTCCCGAGCACGAAACTATCGCGCCGCAGGCCGCGAATCGCCTGGCCCAGGGCGGTTTCGCTGCGTCCTTCGTTATAAGCCTCGGCCGTGTCCAAATAGGTGACGCCCCAATCGATCGCCTGGCGCACCACGGCGTCCACATCCTGCTGGTCCTGCGCGCCCCAATACTCGCCGCCGCCAAAAGCCCAGCAACCCAGGCCCAGGGCCGAAAGCTTGAGCCCGGTCGAACCGCAGGGACGCTGGGCGATGGCGGAGGAATTAAGCTTGGCAGTCATGATTTGCCTTTCAGAAATCAACGGGATTTGTCTGCGGATCAAAAGGCCTTAGCGCGAACCCGGCGCGATCTTCTCGATCGTAGCCTTGGTCGCGCCGGTGGAGATGCCACCGTCCACCAGCAAGGTCTGGCCGGTCACGTAGGCGCTGGCGTCCGAGGCCAGGAAGACCACCGCCCCGTCCAGATCGTCCGGCCGGCCCGGCCGCTTGAGGGGGATGCGGTCGCAGATGTATTCCACCCACTCCTGATTCTCGTAGAGCATGGCGTTCTGCCGAGTCTTGAACCAACCGGGCGCCAGGCAGTTGACGGTAATGCCGTACTTGCCCCAATCGTCGGCCAGGCTCATGGTCATTTGCTTGGTCCCGCCCCGGCTGGCGCAGTAGGGGGCGAGGCCCGCGTAACCGAAGACGCTGGTCACGGAGCCGATGTTGATGATCCGGCCGGCCTGCCGGGGGATCATGCTCTTCACGGCCACGGTCTGGGCGACGAAGAACGTGCCGCGCAGATTGGTGTCGACGATGTAGCTCCAATCCTCCCAGGTCACCTCCACCGAAGGCTTGCGCCGGTTGCAGCCGGCGTTGTTGACCAGGATGTCGATCTTGCCGTAAGCCGCCAGGGCCGCGTCGACGGCCTGATGGATGCTGTCCAGATTCTGCACGTCCAGCGCCACGGGCACGGCCCGCCGGCCCAGGCCTTCGATCTCGGCCTGGAATTCCTTCAGACTTTCAGCCGTGCGGCTGGTGATGACTAGGTCCGCTCCGGCCCGGGCCAAAGCCCGGCCCATGTACTGCCCCAGGCCCCGGCTGGTACCGGTAATGAGGGCCACCTTGCCGGTCAGATCAAAGGGATTTTGTATCGTCATCGTCCCACTCCTGAATTGTTTGTCGAATTCACGCCGGCTGCAGGATCACCTTGAACAGGCCCGGCTCCTTGCGATACAGACGATCGAACCAGGAAGCACCCTCGGCCAGGGGCGGCGTGGCGCTGATGAGCGAATCCACGTCCACCCGGCCAGAGGCGAGCAGGTCCAGGCAGGCCGGATATTCGCCACTGGAGGCGCAAGAACCGAGCACGGTCAATTCGCGCGTCACCACCGACTGCAGCGCCAGGGGCACCTCGGCCGCCAGATTGCCGACCAGGGTGAGCGTGCCGCCGGCTCGGACCGCCGTCAGCGCGGTACGCAGGGAGGCGGGCAAACCGACCACATCGAAGACCACGTCCGCCCCGCGGCCGGCGGTCAGGTCGCGAATCTGCTGCAGGCTCTCCTCCCGGTCGGCGGGCAGGGCCAGGTCGGCCCCGAATTTTTCAGCCTGGCGCAGCTTGGCCGGGTCCACATCTAGAGCAATGATCCGGCCGCAACCCTTGAGTTTTATCACCTGCAAGACCAGCAGGCCGATCATGCCCGCGCCCACCACCACGACCGTGTCGCCCAGACGCAGGCGCGGCCGCTCCACGGCGTGGGCCGCCACGGCCAAAGCTTCAATCATCGCCGCCTGAGCGAAGGTCACGCTATCAGGCAGGCGATAGAGGATGTGCTGCGGCACGGTCACGAATTCGGCGAAGGCTCCGTCGCGCCGGTAGTCGGCGCAGGAGACGCCCAGCACGCGGCGGTTTTCACAGAGATTCACCCGGCCGGCCCGGCACGGCCCGCAATGACCGCAGAAGATGGTCGAATCGAAGGTGACCCGCTCTCCGACCTGCCAGCCGGCGACATTTTGCCCCAGCCGTTCGATCACGCCGGCGGCCTCGTGGCCCATGATGATCGGCGGCCGGCGGCGGCCGGTGGAGCCGTCCAGGCCGTGCACGTCGCTGCCGCAGATACCGCAGGCCCGGACCCGGATCAGCACCTCCTCCGGCCCCACCTCGGGTTCGGCCACGTCTTTGTATTCAAGTTGCGACGCGGCGGTCAGGACCAGGGCTTTCATGCCTCGCTCCTTTCGAGCTTGAAGCACCAGGCCGGTCCGGCCGGCGCGCGGCCCAGCTCGTTCAACCACTCGGGCAGTTCGATGGTCAGGCCGGCGACGTCCTGCGTATAACGGAAGCTGTGGTCCAGACCGAGAATTTTGATTTCGCTGCCGGGGCGAACCTTGACCTCCGCCAGCCGCAGGGCGCGGGGCAGATAGGGCGGCTCCGGCCGCGCCAGCAGTGAAGCGTAAACCGTGCGACCGTCCTTGCTCTGCGTGTAGCGCACGTTCTCGCCTTCGGCGGCCACGCGGTACGGGCGCGTCGCATAAACCGCCTCACCGTTCACGGTCAGCCAGCGGCCGACCTCCTCCAGGCGACTGACGATCTGCTGGTCCCATTGTCCGTCCGGGCCGGGGCCGTAACCAACCTGGAAGACACCGCCTTTGGCGGCCACGTCCAGCAGGGTGTGGATAATCCAGGAGGCAGGCTTGTACTCGTCGGCCCAGACGTGAGAAAAGTGCCGACTGCCGGGGAAGATCACCTTCCAGGGCTTGGCGTCGGCCCGGCCTTTGGCGTCGCAACCATCGGCCGCCGCGCCGCCGGTGCCCGGCACGTAACGTTCGGGCG
This sequence comes from uncultured Planctomycetaceae bacterium, assembly GCA_964389915.1. Classification (GTDB taxonomy): domain Bacteria; phylum Planctomycetota; class SZUA-567; order SZUA-567; family SZUA-567; genus CAYMGG01. The sequence continues at coordinate 4,214 of CAYMGG010000013.1, read as the reverse complement.
TCAGGTAATCGCCGTAGGGGCCGATGCCGCGGTGACGGATCATCAGGTTGGGCTGCAATTTGCGGATCTGCTTGACCGTCTCCACCAGATCGCCCCAGATGCCGAGGGACTTGCCGTTGTCGGGGAACCACATGTCGAGCGAGAGCAGGTCGATGGGGCCGTAATTGGTGCACAGCTCGCGCAACTGCTGGCGGTGGCGGGCGATCATCCGGGCGAAACCTTGGGGATCGGCCTCGCGGGTGTAGGCCGTATCGCGTTGATAGTTCCATTCGTCGATGCGAAAATCGCTGTCGAACCAGTCGATGTGCGAGAAATACAGGCCCAGGCCCAGGTCGCGCTGCCGGCCGGCGGCCACGAGTTCACCGGTCAGATCGCGGCCGCAAGGAGTTTCCATGATGCTATAAGCCAGGTTGCAGTCCGCAATCTTGCCGACTTCGGCCCCGATATGTACCCGCCGCTTGCGAACGCGGGTTTGGGTGTCGAACAGCGAAAAGCCGTCGTGATGCTTGGTGGTGAAGCTGAAAAATTTCAAACCCGCGCGGACGAACAGGTCGCACCATTCGTTGGCGTCGAAGCGGGAAGGATTCCACCATTTGTACAGTTCTTCGTATTGAGCGCGGAAAGTCGGCTGGGCCTGGCCGCGCGATTCGTGGGTCTTGTCCAGACTGCGCAGGGGCCAGGATTCCGGACCGTTGCCGGTGATGGCGTAGAGGCCCCAGTGGATGCGGATGCCGAACTTCCAATCGTAAAACCGCTCCAGAGCCGCGCGACCCGCGTGACAATAATCCTCGTCCACGCCCCGATAGCCGGAGAACTCGGCCTGCAATTCCGCCTCTTCGGTCGCTTGCGCCTTCCGCTTACCGCTCATGTGCTTTTCCTTTGGCTGAAGTGTTTTCGGCGCGGTCGGGAAACCGCACCTCGAATTTCAAAGAACCGCTAAAGCTCACTTTGGATTTGAGAGAACTTTTTTGAAAAAAAGTTCTCTCCAGCTCTTTCAAAAAACTTTATCTGGCTTCGCTTGCTTCAACGCTCGACTGATTACGATGCCAGGCGTTGACCCGCCCGGGCGATTTTCAAAGGAGCCCTTCAAGATTTGGCCGCTTTCTCCTGGTGGCGGTACTGGCGCGGGCTCTGGCCGAAATTGGTCTGGAAGGCCCGATTGAAATCGGCCGCGCCGACGAAACCGGCCGCCCGGGCGATCTCGGTGATGGTCGAATCGGTTTCCAAAAGGCGTTCGCGGGCGAACTCCACCCGCAGCCCGCGCAGATACTCCAGCGGCGTCTGATCCCGCTCTCGCCGAAACTCGCGGCAGAGGTGCGCGCGCGAGACCCGCATCGCCGAAGCCAACCGCTCCAGGGAGAGCTTTTCGCTAAAGTGCCGGCGCAGGTATTCCGCCGCCGCCGCGGCCAACGAGCCGGCCGAGGCCTCCTCCACCGGTTCGGCGTGATGGTGCAGGAGCAGGACCAGCAGCTCGGTCAGCCGCAGCGCCGCCACCAACCGGTGCTCGGCGGTTTCAAAAATCGCTTCGGCCACGGTCTGACGCAGCAGATTCTCGGCTTGGTCCCGCACCGCCCGCGCCGGGCGCATGGCCACGGGCAGGAACTGACCGCGCGCGCCCGGATGGCGGAACTTGACCGACAGCCCCACCAGCGGTTGCTGCCGGGAGCTGGTGATCTCGTGCGCCCAATCCGGCGGGGCGAGGAAGAGGTGCTGCGGCGTGATCTTAAGCTTCTCCTCGGCCGCGTAGGTGCCCTCGCCGGCGGTGAACAGGTCGAGCTGATAGGCTTCGGCGTGCGTGTGGCGCGAGATCTTCCGGCCCGGCTCCCAGGCGTAGTGCTCGACAAAGTCGATGAACGGGTTGCGGGCCGTCAGCTTTTCGATCATCTCGCGCGCGCTCAACATCGTCTCCTCCTCCTTCGCAATACGCCATAAATTTGCCTAATCAAAAAAATATCAATAAATAGCTTTTAAATCATCTAAATATTGATATAGGAGGCGAGATTGCCGCAGAAAGCGCCGCCGTGCTTGGGTTTTGAGAGAACTTTTTGGAAAAAAGTTCTCTCAAGCTCTTTCAAAAACTTTATCCAAGCTTCGCCTTATGCCGGCTACGCTGGACAAAATGAGGAAAAGGGGGGAAGCAATCGAACGAAGGCAGAAGGCGTCGAATTCACCCATCTGAACCTTCGAAACGGCGAAGCCGGAGGAGAATTTTTTGAGGGGGTCCGGGGGGAACCTTTCCACAAGCAAAAAAGTTCCCCCGGAAGCGCCCAGAAAATTCGGGTTTATGACGGAGAGGAGTCGCTCGTGACCGCTGTCGTGACGTTGGAGTCTGACCAAACCACTTATGTGATCGAACCGCCTTTCGCGGTCAAAGCTCTGCCGACCTATTTTTCCCTTCCCTCGGTCGAGCGGTTGCGGCCGCAGGCCGGGCAGTGGCGGGCGTTGGCCGAGCATTACCTGGCCCACCGGTTCGACCTCTTGGGCTCGGGCTGGATGGAGCTCGGTTATGGCCGGACCTGCCGGGGAGTGGAGGGGCACTGGTACGCGCCGCAACCGAGCCCGGTTTTCGATTCCGCCGGCGAGTGGCTGGCCGGGCAGGTCAATCCCGCCAATCTGGCGGCGGCGCGCGAGATCTGGCGCGAAATCGAGGGCGATTACCGGCCGATCGACTGGCAGCTCTATTATAAATCCGGGTTCCGACGCGACGCCCGGGTGCCGTCGCCGGCCATTGAAATCATGGGGCCGGTCGGCACGGACATCAAGGAGCCGTGGGAGTTGACGCGCATGCAGTGGCTGCCCCAGCTGGCCTATGCCTACCGGCTGGCCCGGGCCGGCCACGGCGGCCGGCCGGCGGAAAATTATGCCCGGGAATTTCGCAATCAGCTGCGCGATTTCTGGGCCGCCAACCCGCCCGGCTACGGCGCGGACTGGGTCTGCTGCATGGACGTCTCGATCCGAGTGGTCAACTGGCTGGTGGCGCGCGACTTTTTCCTGAGCGCGGGGGCGGCCTTGCCCGAAGCGTTCGAGCGGCAGTTCGCCCGTCGCATTTACGAACACGGCCGGTTCATCTACACCCGGCTGGAGTATTCGGCCGGCTATCATCCCGACGGCTCGGGCGGGGGGAACAACCATTACCTGAGCGATCTGGTTGGCCTGCTCTTCGTCAGCGCGTATCTGCCGCGCACACCCGAGACCGACCTCTGGCTGGCCTTCGCGGTCCGCGAACTGGTTCGCGAGAGCGATCAGCATTTTGCGGCCGACGGCGGAAATTTCGAAGGCTCGACCAGCTATCACCGGTTGAGCGGCGAATTGCTGCTCTATGCTTCGGCTCTGGTTCTGGCCCTGCCGGAGGCGAAGCTGGCAGCGCTGCGGGAATACGATTCCCGGTTGCACGCCCCCGACCTCCAGTATCGCCAGTTTGCCCGCCGGGCGCCCACGCCGCCGGAGAAACTGCCCCCCCTCGCGCCTGCGCCGGTGGTGTCAGCAACCTTACCGGACGGACGGATTTCGCCCCTGCCGACTGGCCTGTTAGCCAAGCTCGAACGGGCGGCCGAGTTGAGCCTGCGCCTGGCCCGGGCCGACGGCCGCATCCCGCAGTTGGGCGACAATGACAGCGGCCGGCTGCTCAAGCTGGACGTGGCGTACACGCGCCTGAGCGTGGCTCAAGCGCGTGAGCGCTACGCCAACCTGGCGGATTACCGGGAGCTGCCGGATACGGCCGAATACTGGCTGGAGGATCATCTCGACATGCGCCCCTGGTTCGGGGCGGCGGCGGGGCTGTTCGTGCGGCCGGATTTTGCCGCGGCCGCGGGCGAGCACGGTCTGGCTGCGGACTGCCTCAATCAATTGCTGGCCGGCCGGCGTCTGGCTTCGCTGAGCGGGACGAGGCAAGCAATAGCTCCGGTTGCAGACGACGCGGCGCAACCGGAAGCCGGAGCTTTCTTCCTTGAGTCGGTTTTCGCCGCGCCGGCGGGGGCGGATCTGCGCTCCGGGCTGGAGTTTTACGCGTATCCCGGCCTGGGATTTTATGTCTGGAAATCGCCGGCCCTGCATCTGGTCGTCCGTTGCGGATTGATCGGCCAGCACGCCGGCGGCCTCAAAGGCGCGCTCGGATGAATCCACGTCGTGGTATTTGCCGTCCACCAGGGTGGCTTTGATATCCACCACCGGCTGTTTGGCCAGGATGCCGGCCTTCATTGCCTCGATGATGCCGG
>CAYMGG010000012.1:0-36545 GCA_964389915.1 uncultured Planctomycetaceae bacterium | reverse complement strand
CCCCGCCGTTCATGTGTGACTGGTCGTGCGGCATGGCGCGCAAGGTCGGCGCGACTTCGCCCGCATCACCTCCGGAATCCTTCGCGGAAAACGCAAGCGGCACAAGTTGACCGCGCAACGCATCTTGTCCGGCCAGCCCGCCCTTCTTCTGGCTGCATAAAGTGCCGACCGTTGCGGGTAGCGCATTAAGCGGTTCGCCTGCGCCGGAGACGAAGGTCAGTTGCTGCTCCTTCGCGCTTGCGCCGCCAGTGCTGCTTGTAAGGCTGCGGGCAACGCCCGCCCCCGCTTCCCGGCCCGGCGCAGAATCCCTTGGCAGGCTTTCCGGCTCAAAAAGTATCGCGCAGGGATTGATCCCGTCTCCAGCACGGACGCTAACGACGAATACCCGCCGCCGGCGCTGGGCCAAGGAGTAAAATTGAGCATCCATGGTGCGAAACGCGGCAATACGTTTGGGTCCGGCAACCATACCCGCACTCGGCCATTTGCTGTTCGGTCGCTCCGGTTCGACCGGCCCGTCCGCGCCGACGAGTTCTCCGAGGAAGTGACCGAAGGCGTTGTCCTTGGTGGTAAGGATTCCCGGCACATTCTCAAAGACGGAAACAGGGACATCTGCATCATTCACGATCCTCGCGTAAACAAGGGCCAGATTGCCGCGCGCGTCCGACAGGGAGCCGCGTTTCCCGGCGCAACTATAAGACTGGCAAGGCGTGCCCGCGATCAGGACATCCACCTTGCCGCGCCATGCCGCGCCGTCGATCTTCGTCATGTCGCCCAGGTTGGGCACCTCGGGGTAACGATGCGCCAGCACCGCGCGGGCGAACGGGTCGATCTCGCTGAAAAAGATCGGCGTCCACCCGAGCGGCCGCCACGCGACCGATTCGCAGGAAATGCCGGTGCAGAGCGAGGCGTAGCGTAAATAGTTCATGTTGGCTCTCTGCAAATGGTATGGGTTGAATTTGTAGGAAATAGAGTGTATGTTGATTTGCACGAGGAACCGATTATGATGACGATCCACTTACGCATATCCGACGATCTGGCAAAAGCCGCCGAGGAGGAAGGTCTGCTCCGCCCGGAAGCATTGACCGAGATCCTTCGTGAAGCCGTGCGGCGAAAGGCCGGGAAGAAATTGCTGGATTTGACCGCCCCCGCCGCCGCAATCGACGCCATGCCCGATGAGGACGTGTCGGATTTCGTCCAGAGCGTGATTGACGACGTGCGCGCCGATAAACAGGCAGACAATGAGCGCAGTGCTTGATACCGACACCGGCGTCTCAGGGTTGTTCTGGAATCTGGTATAATTCCCCTATATGGATTGTATTCGATAGGTACGGTTATGGTCACCCGAACAGACATTCTGAAGCGGCGGAACGAAATCATCCGCATTGCCGATCATTATGGCGCTCACGATGTGCGCCTGTTTGGTTCGGTTGCGCGCGGGGAATCTTCGCCAACCAGCGATGTGGACGTACTTGTTCGCATGGATAGCAACCGCTCCCTGCTTGACCGCATCGCCTTGATCCATGAGTTGGAAGACCTGCTCCACTGCAAAGTGGATGTGGTGAATGACCGCGCGCTCGATCCCCTGATCCGGGAAAACGTCCTCGCGGAGGCGGTGCCGCTGTGAGGAACGAACGCGTCCGGCAATATTCCGCTTGCCCTTCTTGAATCTTACGGTATAATGAATTCGTAAGACAATGAGGAGGTGAGTCATGACGACGATTAAAATCACCGCGAAGCGCCAGACCGTTCTGCCGAAGATCCTGTGCGAGGAGATGCACGTTGGGCCGGGCGACCGCTTGGAAGTCGAACGCGTGAACGTGGGGGGAGAACGCCTGTGGGCGCTGAAGCCCGCCCGCAGACCCGAACTCCCGGCCTTCGGCATACTCGGGAAGTTCATTAAGGGCAACGTGCCGGATTGGGACGAAACCAAGCGGCGCCTGGAAGACGCTTGGGCAAAGGGAGACGAATAATCATGGGCGCTCTCGGGCTCGATACGTCCGTCATCGTCCGCTTTCTGACCGGTGAACCCGAGTCCCTGGCGCTTGTGGCGCGCGAACGCATCGGCGAGGCGTTACAGGAAGGCCATGAACTGGTGATCGCGGACATGGCGGTTGCCGAAGCCTATTATGTCCTGCACACAATCTACGGCATCCCGAAGAAGGCTGCTATCGCGGCGTTGCTGGATCTCTTTCAACAACCCGGCTTCCGAGCGGAAACAAACGGGGTCGCCGTGAAAGCCCTGACCGAAACGGCCGATTCCCCCAAGCCCGGCCTGGTCGACCGCATGCTGCATGTCGGTTACACACGTGAATGCGACCGCATGCTGACCTTCGATAAAGCGGTCGGCAAACTGGACCGGGTCGAAGTCCTCGGTTAAAGCGCTTCAATCCTTTGTGACCGGCGTGAGTTCGCGCCAGTCGCAGCCTTCGCCTTTCAAATGTTCGGCCCATCTTTTGCGCACCACATCGCAATACTTCGGCTCCAGTTCCGTTCCGACACAGATGCGTCCGGTGCGTTCGGCCGCGATTAGAGTGCTGCCCGAACCAAGGAACGGGTCGACCACGAGCATGCCTTTCTCGCTGCTGTTCAGGATCGCGTTTTCGATCAGAGCCACCGGCTTCATGGTCGGGTGCAGCTTGTTCGCCGTGGGCTTCGGGTATTCCCACACCGAAAACTTCTGCCCGCCCGCGCCGTAGAACTTATGCCGATTCGCCCACCCGTACAGGATCGGCTCGTGCTTGTAGCAGTAATCGCTACGTCCCAGCACATGGCAATTCTTCACCCAGATGAGCTGGTGCCGATACGGCATTCCGGCTGCGGCCAGCGTATCGAGCATCAAGGGCAAAAGCCCGTTCGAAGAAGCGGTACAGACGTAGTACGCCGAATGGTCCGCGAGATGCGGCGCCCACGCCGTGAAAGCCGCAAGCCACAGCTTGCCCGTCTCCTCGAGCGACAGATGATCGTTCTCGATCTCTTCCTGGATGCGGTTCCCTTTGTCCGCCGCATTCAGGAACGCATTCTTGTCCGCGTAGCTCACGCCATAGGGAGGATCGGTAAAAAGCAAATCGATCTTCCGGCCATCGAGAAGCCGCGCCACTGCATCCGCGTCGGTAGCATCTCCGCATAACAAACGGTGCTTGCCCAGTTGATAGATCTCGCCCGGCTGACTGATCGGCGGTTCGGATTCATCAGGTTCCGGCACGGCATCAGCATCGGTCGCGCCGCCCGAAGACGCGGAGCTTTCCAACAGGCTCGCCAGTTCCTCATCCGAGAAGCCGAGTGACGTGAGATCCCAGTCCAGTTCCTGTAGCGCCGACAATTCGATGGGCAGAAGTTCGAAATCCCAGTCCGCGATCTCGCCCGTCTTGTTGTCCGCGATGCGGAGCGCACGTGCGGATGCCTCGTCGAGGTCGCTTGCCTGATGCACCGGAACGCGGGGCAGCCCCAATTTCAGCGCCGCCTTGAGCCGGGTATGTCCTGCCACGATCACGCCATCGGCATCGACGATGATCGGGCTGCGAAAACCGAAGCGCCTGATGCTTTCGGCCACCGCATCGACCGCGCCGTCGTTCACGCGCGGGTTTCCGGGATACGGCTTCACCCGTTCGACCGGCCAGGATTCGACCATCAAGGCGGGGGACAAGGCAGCGATATCAGGGGCGGTCACGCCTTGCGCATCGGCTACCCGGCGCTTGGCAATTGCGTCTTTCGCATCGTTTTTAACCATCTTCTTCACCCCCTGTTTTCGCCTTTTCAGAGAACCCATAACTCCCTATGGGGATAGGAGTAGCGTTTTTTTATCACTGCCCAACAAAGTCTCACCTGGGGGCTACTTCCGCCGCCCTAACCTAAACCATTGATGGGGAAGTACCTTGCAAGAAATTTTCAGCCTGCGGAGAGCGTTTTGAACCGATACCTTGCTAGCTGGAGGCAACCGGGAAAAGAATGCAACTGCTTGTCAATGCGCACTTTAAAGCGATTTAAGCGCTTGGCGTGTCTGAGGGCGTCCCGATGTACCCCGAGGAAACAACTTTTGATTGTGGGGCGCTTGTGGCCGTTTTACGGGCAATCCGGAATGGCGGTCGCATACCCCGATTTCCTGCCCGCGCCGTCACCGGAGTTTTCCTACCGCTTCGGCCAAGGCTTCGAACGCCGTGTCGCCCTCGCCAAAGGTCTTGTATTCGCAATACGCCGGGTTGTCGCCATAGCGTTCGCCATCGGTAACGTCGAGCGTGACCTGCCATTTGCAGTCGGGTTCAAATTCGGAACCTTCGGAGACGGAGAGGCTCGCATAAACGCCGTTCTCGTACAGCGCGTCGATCAATTCCCAAATCCGCCGCAGCGAATAGGTCTCGCCTTGGTACTCGCACTTCGCCGCTTTCCCACATAGCTCGTTCATCACGGCATCGCTCATGGCGTTTCTCCTTTCCGAATTTCCACATCCGAATTTTCAGCTTGCCGACATTTCCTGATCGCAGGAGTTGCGTGGGGTTGAGTCCGTTACTTGCTTTTCCTGAATCCGGGGACGCTTGTGGACATCCCTACTTCCGGGATGAACGGGGGGCGTTTGGGACGCCCCGTTCTATCCCGTAGGGATAGGGGTGTGTCCAGTTCCGCCGATAGTTCCGCGAAAAATCATCATAACTTCCTATCATGAATAGCCTTGTATTCTTGCAAGGTGCGGAACTCCGGACGCACTTTGGGACGCGTCCCAGTTCCGCGTCCCGGTGGGACATGTCCGAAACTTTCAACATCAGGAAGCCAAATGAGTTATGGCTATCGACCCCGGAACTTAGTTCCGTTTTTCGCGGAACTCAGTTCCGCGCCAGTTCCGCATTAGTTCCGCGATTTGTCCGGCGCCTCTTGTGGCAGAACGGGGAGAGACCCCATGCCATCGGCGGCCTGCCGAATCTGCCGGATATATCGTTCGCTCACCTCGTATTCAGCCGCCAAGTCCGATGCCGATACGGACGGCTCATTCGCCAGACGCGCGGCAATGACCTGGGCTTTGCCGGAAGGGACGCCGTCGCGTACCGCCACGAGGTGCATGCGGGAACCGTTGCGCTCTTTCGCGAGCAGACCTTCCGACAGTCCGACTTCGATCAATCCCTTGGCCTTGCGCTCGGGGATTTCAAGCTGCCCGGCCGCATAGACGATCTTGTTCTGCGAACACGGATCGTGCGGCATGACGCATTCCTCGATGAACTCCTCCACCGACCACGTAGACTTCGCCTTGCCCGGCGACTGCGCCTTGCCATGGAGGGCGCGCGGGTCGAGTTCCGTGGCCCGATGCCAGAGCGGGAATTCCCAGCGCAGACACATGGGCTCGCGCGGCGGCCAGGAACGCACCGCCGCTTCAAGCACGGCCACGTTCGGCTCCTCGTGCGGACGAAGGATCAGGTGCGTGTCGGCCGCGCGGGATTGCGCGCCGGCACCCGCGCCGACATCGGTGACGGACTTCTGCGATTGATTGCCCTTGCTGGAATGGTGGATCAGTATGAAGGAGCACTGCAGGCGCGAGGCATACCAATCGAGTTTGTTATACAGATTGGCGATGGCGCCATTGTCGTTCTCGTCCATGCCGATGGGGAGTGTCCGGTAAAAGGCGTCGATAATGATCGCCTTGTACTTGCCGGGGTCGATGGTGTTGAAGAACTGGCCGAGGCCGTTCAAGTCCTGCAACCGGCCGCGCAGGCTTTTCACCTCCAGGTTATGGCTGAACAGGTCATAGGGCACTTTCAACGCTTCGGCGACCTTGCGGTAGCGGTAGACGATGGTTTTGAGGCGCAGCTCGTTATCGATGTGCAGGACGCGGCCGTGCTCCACCGGCATGCCGAACCAGTCCAGGCCCGAGGCGATGGAAATGGCGAGGCGCATCACCAGCCAGCTCTTTCCCATCTTTGATGAGGCGATCACATTCATCGTTTCGCCCTCGCGCAGCAGGCCGTGGATCAAGGGCGGGTCGAGTTCGGTGACGGTCTTGAACAGTTCGGATAGCGGCTTGGCTTCCGCCTCGTCCGGCTCCGGCTGCGGATCAGGCAGGTTCGAGAGGAATGTGGAGAGATCAACCTTGTTTACGAAATCGTCGTCCGCGCCATATCCCTCGGCACGCAACATCGAGGCCGCCGCGGCATAATCGCCGTTGTGTTCGAGCAGGGAATAGACCTGAAACGGGGAATAGCCGCGATCCGCTTCAAACGGCGCGGCGCTGGTGGAGAAGACGTAGAACACGCCCTCTTTCAACGTGGCCGAGGTGCCCGAGTCCTTGCCGGGCCTGCGCCAGTGTTCGTTGTCCCCGCCCCGGACCTGGGTCCAGCCGTGCTTGAGCAGGAAATCCCGAATATCGGCGCGCGCATTGAAGTCATCGCCGGGTCGGCCGCCGCATGGTTCAGGCAGGACGGTGGCGACGTAAGGCGCGGGTGATGGTTGTGGAGCCAACTCGTTCAGAGCGCGCGCCGTGTCGATCAAGACGGCGCGCTCTTCAACCGAGAGGATCGGAAGGTCCGTGAATTCGCCCTGTTGAAGCTTATATCCGGGCGTGGGATCGCAGAGGAAGAGTCCGCCTTCTCCGCGCGTCTCGATCAAAGTTATTATGACTTCCCAGCGGTCGCCGTTCTTGCGCGGCACATAGCGCTTGCCCGCGATCTCGACCTCTCCGGGGCCATCGCAAGGAACGGCGCGCTGCGCGAGGCGTTGATTGCCGGGCACCGGTTCGGCACAGCGGTAGATCGCGTGATACCCACCCGACGGCGTCTGCTCTACGACGAGCCGATCAAACAGACCGGGCCTTGCCGTTTCGGTTTTCTCCCACCACGCGCTGAAAAGCTCGCCCTTGTTATCGAAATCGATCATTTCCAGGTTGCCGGAGACCTTGCCGCAGACCAGACACATGCCCTGGGCGTCGGCGAACCAAGCACGGATCTGCGTTTCGTTCGGCAAAGCGGATTGAAACGCTTTCCAGCCGGAAAGAGAGGGCCGCTTCTCGGCCGGGATAGCCGGGAGGACGCAGAGGCCGGAATTCAATGTGGTCATCGCGGTGAATTGCAGACTCATGCGCGCCGTTCCTTTGAATGTCTGTCAGGCATTCTTCGAGCTTGACTAGGGGCGGCAATGTGTTATCATTGTAATGAGAAGTGATTACATGATTGGAGGCTGACCATGGTTCGTACACAGATTCAACTGACCGAGGCGCAGGCGCGGAAAATCAAGCGGATCGCCGCCGAACGCCACGTGTCCATGGCCGAGGTGATCCGCGAAAGCGTGAACCGGTATGTTCACGACGAACTGGACGCCGACCGGGATTCGCGACGGGAGCGCGCACTTAAGGCCATCGGGAGTTGTTCTTCCGGAGTCAAGGATCTCGCGCGCCGCCACGACGATCACCTGGCCGAGGCATACCGATGAACTGCTTCCTTGATACGTCGGCTTTGCTCGCCGTACTCAACCGCGATGACGAGCATCACGAAAAGGCCGCCGAAGCCTGGAGGCGCTTGCTCGGTGAGGAATGGCGCCTTACCACGTCATCCTACGTGCTTGTCGAAACCTCCGCGCTGTGCCAAAGTCGCCTAGGCATCACGGCTGTACGGACCCTGCAGAATGACATTGTGCCTCTTCTCGACGTCGTGTGGGTGGATGGAACGCTGCACCAAGCCGCCGCAGCCGCCGTTCTGGCGGCCGGGAAGCGCAAACTCAGCCTCGTCGACTGCGTCAGCTTCGAGGCGATGCGGACTCGCGGGCTTACGCACGCCTTCGCGTTTGACCGTCATTTCGCGGACCAGGGATTCGAGGTCATGCCATGACGCTGTTCTTTACCGAGCGCATAAACGGCGGCAAGGACTTGGCAAATCTTTGAATCCAAATCCAGTTTCTGTAATACATCCGGCTTTGCGAGAATCGCAACCACCCCGATGTACTGGCGAGCGTATTGCTTCCATGCCAAGAACGGGGTTTCCGCATAGTCGCCTACCCCCGTGCGTATCGATCGCGATTCGCCGATGTCGTCGCGGATGCGAATCCATCCGTTCCTGTGTCGGTGGATGACCGGAACTCGAAAACAAACCAACTCGCCCTTGTTGATGTTTTTCACCGTATAAACATAGTCTGACATGTGGCCCCCACCTTAAAATGGAATGTCGCCGAAATCGTCATCCGCGCCTACGCCCACGGGTTCGCCCCATTCGTCCTCTTCGTCGGCGGATTCCTGCCGGATCGCCATGCGCTCCAGCGTGTCCTCCGGATCCGGCTTCGGACCGAGTTGGCAACCGATCACGCGCGGATACTCTTCCAGCGGCGTCGTGCGCACCGTTATGCGCCTGGCTTCGGCTAGCCCGCCTGCTTCCGCCACCTCCAGCGCGGATCGCGCCGACTTCGGGAAAGGAAGATCCGTCCGCTCCTTCCACCAGCGCTCGAACTTGCTCCGCGCCCAACCGGTGTGTTCCGGGCAAACAAATTCGGACACGCGATCCTGATAGATATGCCCGAAGAGATATTCAACCCGTAGCGTCTTGGGATGATCCTCGGGCGCGCCGCGTTTGTGATGAACGGAATACCGCACCTCCGTCACGGACAGTTCTTCGTCTACGGGTTGCACGTCGCTGGAAAGAATCGCCGCATTGGAGGCCTGCGCTTCATGCTTCGCTTCCGTTTTCGGAAAGACGTAACCGCACTGCGGACAAGTCGTATAGCCCGTATGTATCAAGGCCGCGCATTCGGGGCACTCCTTGATCGGCGCTTCTCCGCCGTCGCCCTTGGGGCGGTCGCCTACCGTGATCGCGTCCACCGGCCCGTGCCGCATAACATTGCCAGCGAAGTCCAGTACCAGGCAATCCGTTTTTGACGGATGCGGGCGAAACCCACGACCGGTCATTTGATAATAGAGCCCCGGCGACATGGTCGGCCGGAGCATGGCGATGCAATCGATGTGGGGCGCGTCGAAGCCAACGGTCAGGACATTGATGTTGCAGAGATATTTCAACGGGCCGGTCGGACGAGTTCTATTCTCCGTCGGGAAAAGAGATTGCTGCGTCTCTTCAAACGGCAACTCCGAATCGCCCCGGAACCGGGCGATGGCGTAGTCGCGTTGCGCGGCTGAAGTGTTGCCGGTGACAAATCCGCATTCGACGCCGTGGTGCTCGCGAAAGACACGGACAATGTGTTCGCCATGTTTCACTCCAGCGGAGAAGATGAGGCAGGCGTTGCGGTCTGCCGTGCGCTCCACGATTTCCCGTACCGCCGCGCGCACCCGCGAATCCGTATCCATCAACTCTTCGGCTTCGCCTGCGATGAATTCTCCACCCCGGATATGCAGGGAAGAGGTATCGATCTTCTCACGCCCGGCCTTGGAAACGAGCGGGCAGAGATAGCCCTGGGCGATAAGATCGCACACACCGGCTTCATAGCAGACGGCGTTGAGAATGTTGTCGGGGCCGCAGATTTCGCCTGTCGTCATGCGGTATGGTGTCGCCGTTAGTCCAATCACGCGCAGGTGTGGGCTGATTGCCCTGGCGTCGGACAGGAAGGTCCGATACATACCTTCGCCATCAGAGGGAAGGAGATGTGCCTCATCGATGATGCAGAGATCGAACGACCCCAGCTCTTCGGAGCGGCGGTAGACGGATTGAATGCCGGCGGCGATGACCGGATGATCCGTATCGCGCCGTCCCAGCCCCGCCGAATAGATGCCCACGACATCCGGACCAAGCTGCGCGACCAACTTTCCGGCGTTTTGTTCCACCAACTCCTTGACGTGCGTAAGCACCAGCACGCGCCCCTGCCAGTGTTCCAAGGCTTCATGGCAGACTTCGGCAATCACGATCGATTTGCCCCCGCCGGTAGGAATCACCACACAGGGGTTATCGTCGTGCTTGCGCAGATGTTGCCAAACGGCATCCACCGCCTCACGCTGATAAGGACGGAGTTCAAGCATTGATCACGTTCCGCAGGCTGACGCAGGGGGAGGATGAAAGAGAGGCGCGCCGGATCTTCACAGGATCTGCGCGGCGACGAGCAGGAAGAGGGCTTCCGCTTCCTGCGGCCCGCCAGAGATGTGCAGCGGAGCGGTCAGCGGTTCGGCGTGAAAGCTCTCGATCCAGTTCTCAAGCGGCGGGAAATTGAAGAGGGCCTTTGCTTCGGCGACCAGGACCGCCTCGTCCGCGCGCTTCACTGCGGCGAAGTCAACTCCCCGCCCGTCGATACCGAAGCGCGTCCGGATCATCGCTGCGATCCGCTCTTCGATTTCGTTGGCCTTCGGCAGCAGCCGCTTGAAGGGCGATACGATATCGCCGATATAGGCCTCGGTGGCGTCGTGCATAAGCCCGGCGCGAAGCGTCGGCAGATTCGCGCCATTGCGTTCGAGGTGCTGGAGCACATTCAGGCTGTGATCGGCCACGGAGTAGAACTTCGCGATGTGCCCGCCGAAGCGCGAGATCATCGAAAGCGCATGGGCGATATCCTGCAGGCGGATCGAGTCCGGGGTCGGGTTGGAGAAATCGAATTTCGCGCCGCTGTAGGTTTGAATAAAGCTCATTGCATAACCCCAACGGGCAAGAGATGCCGGTCCAACAGATCGCGAATGCGTGAGCGAAGCGCGTCCTGGCTGCCGTCGTTCACGAGCGTGTCGGTGATCAGGCCATCGGGCAAACCGCATTCGGAGGCGTGCGCGGCGTTACTCCCCAGGTCGTCGCCGCGGCCGATGACGCGGAAGACGTGGCCGCCGTGCGCGCGGATCTCCTCGGCCTCTCCGGCAAAGCGCACATCGTCCACGCACACGAGCGTGTCCGGATCGAACTCCTCGGCTTTCTTTATCAGGCGGTCGATCCAGATGTTTTCGCGGTAGGCCCGGCCCGCTTCGGTGCCCAGGACTTGCAGGAGACGGCGACCTCTTGCATCCTTCCTGCCATCCCAGCCGAAATGATCGCGCGCAATTCGCTTGATCGGATCGGCGAAGCTCATCAGCGTAGCAGCCTCGAAGGCCATCGAGACAATGACTGCGTCAATCAACATGCCGGCGGCGGTGCTCTTGCCCGCGCCGGCCTTTCCGGTGAACCCCACAATCATGGTCAAGCTCCTTTTTCTGACTCCATCTCCCGAAGACGACGCCAGAGAAAGCGCGCCAGACTCCAGGTGATCGCGTTCCCTTCGCGGTCGTGCAGATAGGCATCCGGCACACCGTGGGCGTGCATTCCTTCGTGAAGAGCCGAATGGAAAGCCCGAAGGTTCTCGCCCGTGAGGATGATCATGGACAGTGGCGCGCCTTCCGCCCCCGGCACGTCACAGACGCCATCGATGCGATCGGCGTATTCGATCCGGTACCGGCCATTGCGGAAGGTATGGCTCTTCATGGCGCTACCTTTCCAAGGGGAAGGAGGTCCTAAGGCGGAATCCATGCCGGCGCGCTACGGTCTGAAAGTTGGCTGGAGGTTCAGGCGGAGATCTCGGTACCGTCCGGCAGGATGGCGAAGTCGCCTTTGATGTCGACGGTGAAGAGCGTGTCCGACCGGCGGCCGAGATAGCCGATGACGAATCCGTTGACCCATTCGACCGGGCGCCCGGTGCCGTAGAGAGGCACGGGATTACACAGGCAGCCGCAACTGATGGCGCGGATCGTGTCGCCGCCGAAGATGTTCTGCTGGCATTCGATGCACAGGCGATGGGTGTGGCCGAAGAGTCCGCTCTTGCCCTGCGACATCTGCAGGTGCCGGCGCGCGGCGTTGACGGCGTAGCTCCAGCCGTGAACCGCGATGATACGGGAGTTCACTTTCCAGTGCGGGTACCGCCCGTCCGCACTGCCATAGGGGATATAGGTGCAGCCTTTGCGTCCACGCATGAGTTGGATGCGCGGGGCGAGCAGGTTGTATGCTCCGCGCCCTTCGGCATGCTGTGCCGCCCAGCGGTCGAGCCGGTATTCGTGATTGCCCTCGATCAACACCGTGCGCTCTGACGTATGCTTCTGGATGAAATCGATCAGCCCATTTGCCTGGGTGAGGTCGGCTTCGTAATCCGTCTCCGGCACACCGAAGGTCGGTGGGTGCTGCGAGAACTGCCCGCAATCCAGGAGATCCCCCAGGGATACCGTGATGTGGGGTTTCAACCGGGCGACGGTCTTCTTGAGAATCTCGACCGATACGGCGGTGTGCTGCGGATAGTGGATGTCGCCGAACGCGACAAGGATTTTGGCCATCGGGTCAATTCCTCTCCGTCGCTGTCTTGGCGACGATCTCTTTCTTCGCCTTCATCCTCCGGCAGGCGGCCAGGGGCGGGTTGCTACGGTCCGGATTGTTTGGCACTGAGGCAGGCGCGGGGGGAATGGGATCGTTTGGCTCAAAATCGGTCACACGGGCGATCACCCTGCCGCCGGGGAAAGGCTCCCGCATCCAGGCCTCGACGTGCTTGACTTGGCTGTCGTCGGCATAGAGTCCGGCCTTGCCGCAGGAATCGAAGATCGCCTTCAGTACGTTATCGATGTCGCGCACGCGCCGGTCGGGCGGGTAAGCCTCAATCTCAAGGGATACGTTGCCGATGAAGGGCCGCACGCGGGCAGAGCGCACGAGGCCGATCACGATGGCCTTGTAGCGTTTGCCTTCTTCACCGAGATAGAGGTGCCCGCGACCGAGTTTCCAGTAGTGGTTCACCGTCGGCGGCCAGGGGAGAATCAGTTCGATCATGGCATCCCCTCCCAGTCCGGATCTTTCCCGTAATACTGCAGATCCGAAATCCTGCGCCGGTAACGGCCGCTGTCGATGTGGCCGGTGCCGGGATCGCAATTTCGGCAAACTGTGTCGCGCGTCTCGCCCGGATGCTTCGGTTCCGGAGTCGGGCCACCGCAATAGATGCAGACACCGCTTCGTTTGGCGCATTCCCGGCAGATGCGCGGCTTGCTGGATTGGAGCGTCGGGCGGATGCCGCAATGGATGCAGGTCAGAAGTTTCATGGTGTCCCCCGTCAGTCGGTCCCCGAAAGCATGGCCTCGAATTCGGCATCGGACAGAAAGCGGTCGTCGACGCGGATCATGGGGGCGAGGCCGCCCTGCATCACCGCCTCCGCCATGGCGTCCACGTCGAGGATTTTTCCTTTGCGCAGCGCGTCCAGGCTGCGCTCCTCGTAGTCGAGCCCGGCGTTGCGGAGCGCTTCTTTCGCTGCTTCGCAACGTGGGCAGTCCGACATGGTCCAGATCTCAATATGCATGGCAATCCTCCGGCCCGGGCATAGGCGGGCGAATGGGAAAACGGTTTTCCGGAAAGGTCGGCCCGTATATACGGCGCGGCGAATACGGAAAATCAGGAATGGAAGGAGGGCGGAAAGAAGCGTCGGTCGTGGTTACTGGCTGTTGCGGCGCCAGGGAGGCGTCGTGGTGCGCGCCTGCTGGGGCTGCCCTTGGGCCGCTTCGCGCGGCGCGTAGCCGCGAACTTCGTTCGTGAGTTCGTCCGTGTCGGGCCGCTTCTTGCAGCCGACGATCACGATGAGTGGGAGGTTGTGAAGTTCTTCCGAGATCCTCGGCTTCAGCACGCCCACCGCGTGGCAGATCGCGGAGAGATCCTTCTTGGCAATCTCCACGGTCTGTGCGTTCGGGTGGTCGATGTTGAGGTTCTCGAACACCTTCCTCCCCTTGTATTCGCCCTCAATGACCTGGAACACGAGCTTGAGGAGGTGCCCCGTGCCCTTGGAATTGGGCTTGATTTCCGATTCGGCGATCACCGCCACGTATTTGCCTGCGGGAATCGCATCGAGATTGGTCGACGGATCGACCGTCGTTGCGTCGAAATCGAGCTGAGCCATCACTTGTCTCCTTGCCTGTCCGAATGAATATCCGGGGAAAACGTCTTTGCGCCAGCACCTTGCCGACAGCTATGCCGTGACCGGTTCCCGCGCCTCTTCCGCCTGCGGGCTTGCCTCCTCGGTCGCCGGGCCGAGCATCGCATCCATGAGCGCATTCCACGTGAGCGGCAGCTCCGACGGAAGGTTGTAGCGGTTCTTGGCCACGCAGGACGGGCCGCCCTCGCACCGGAGAATCCGCTCTCCGCCGCCCGCGCCGATGTTCTTCGCGATCTTCACGTCGCCCGCATGCGCGTTCTGGATCGTGATCCTGCGCGTGGCGAAGGCGACGATGTCGCACCATTCCGTCACGAGGGCGTTCGCGTGCTTGTGCAAGCGCGGCGAATATCGGTCGTACACGCCTTCCTCTGGATCGGTGAAGGCCTCCACCTTGGCGTGGGCGATGAGGATCGCCACCATGCCCCGCTCGCGCCGCAGCGCGTCGAGCGTCTCCAGCATCCGGCGGAACAGGTTCGCGGCCTCGATATAGCCCTTGCCGTAACCCCCCGCCGCCTTCTCGATGGAGTCCACCCCGTACTTGTGGCAGATCCCGTCCCAGGCGAGACGTTCGGCCCAGTCGAGCGAATCGATCACCACCGTCTGGAATTCGTGCCCGCCGGTGCGGAGTTCCTCCAGCGCGACCAGCACCTCGTCGAAGGAGCGGGCGAGCGGAAACCGGGCACAGCCGATCTCGCCCAGGCCGTCCTCGGTCTGCACGAAGACCGGGGCTGGCGCCGAGGCGCCGTAGGTGCTCTTGCCGATCCCCTCGGTGCCGTACAAGAGCAGCCGCGGCGGCAGCGACTGCGGTCCGTGTTCCACGCGATCCAACATTCCCATGGCATCATCCTTTCCTGAAAAGAGCCGACGTTTGTATGAAAGAGGAGCCCGGCCGGCGTCCCGTGACGAGGGTCGTCACATGGCGGGAAGGACACCGGCCGGACGGGGAGGGTGGTGGGTTAGGAAAGGTCGAACAGGCGCACGTCTTCGTAGCCGGTGGTCCATACGCCGGACGCTTCGCACGCCTTGAGCCGCTCGATGGCCGCCTCGTTCTCCCGGCGCGCGCAATCCAGGCAGTCGCCCGTCAATTTCCAGACGCCGCAACGGAACGGTTCCTGTTTTTCCACCGCCACGATGTGGACGGAGATGCCGGGATTGTTCAGGTGGAGGGCGAGGACCGCGCGATAGAAGGCGAGTTGATAGGCGTAGCCGTAACGCCGGGCGTCCGCCTCGAACCAGGTCAGGTTGTCGCAGGTTTTCAGGTCGATCAGGCCGTGTTCGGGGGAGAAGAAGTCGATCCGCGATTGGCAGGGTACGCCGCAGTACTCGGTGCGCACCACGCCCTCGCCTTGGCCGTTGGCAAGCAGCCTCGAAGCAATTTCGTGCGAGCGCACCGCTTCGTAAAGCCGCTCAACCATATGCGCTTGATCCGGGGTGAGAATTGCCTTGTCCTGCTTCTCGGCCCATTCGCGGTACTTCTGGCTGGTCAGGCCGTAGGTCTTGCCGGTGGAGGGATTGATGGGGCCGCCGGTGGCGTATTCGCGATTATAGGCTTCCCGGCCTTCGAGGATGAGGGAATGCCCGGCGCGGCCCAGAAGATACGCGGGCCGCTCCTCGTCGGGGATCAACTTCTCACGCTTGCGGAAATATAGGAGCGGGCAGGCGCGGAAGTCGGCCAGGAGATGGCTGGTGAGATTCTCGCTCGTTTTGGCGCGGTATTCCGCATCCGGTTCGCGAATCAAAAGATTGGCATTATTCGTGCACACCATGGAATTGTCTCCTCGTTTTGACCGTAAAAGAACCGCGCCGACGGGTTTGCGATTCTTGTTTACGCCGACGCGGATATTGCGTCCCTCTACTGTTCTCTTAAACCGAAAGTGGTCGAAGTGTCTCACAGAGCGCCTAAATACTGGTCCAGCCCAAGCGCTGCAAACGCCTCGCGGATCTCGTTCATTCGCCGGTAAACCGTCGCCCGCGATATACCCAGCTGTTGCGCGGCGGCGGACGGACCATGGTCGATGAGCAGACTGCAAAGCCGTTTTAGTTTGGGGCAAAGGCTTTCCATGGCGATCCTCACGTCTACCGCCATCTGCATCGTTGATGCTGAATTGGCCGACTGTCTTCCGAGACGTTCTGCTATCGGTTCGCCGTCGAGTGTCTCGTGAAAAGGAACCCATTCCCCCTCTTCATCCGGGACGAGGCAATCGAGCGAAAGGTCGGCTGTGTCGGAACGGCGTTTCATCCGCTGCCTGTCCCGAATGAGAAGGCATATTTTGGCTCGGATCAACCGCCTGAAGAAGGTTTCACGCTTGGACTTCCCCGGATCGTAGCGGTGCTGATGCTCCAAAACCCAAGCGAATAGTTCCTGCTCCAAATCTTGAACGTCACGGTCGACAAGCGCGGGATTGCGGGAGGCCCTCCGCGCCTTGTGGCGAATGAGTTTCACGAGGAAAGGATCAATGCCGGTGTAATCGTTCTTGAGTTCCATGGTCGTTCTCCTTTTCTGGCCGGAGAAAGGCCGTGGATGCCGGACGGAAACGAAAAAGGCGCTGCGGATCGCCGTTTCCGACGACATCCACAGCGCCTCCGTTTTCCGGCCGGTTGACTGTTGAATGCAAACTGTCTGCGCGCAGGCCCGTGCCTACGCGTTCAAGATCACCTCCATGCTTTTGGGCATCCCATTTTGGACCGTAATCGACACCATCGTGCGGTCGGGCAGTCGGCGAAGTTCCCGGAAGAGCCGCAAGAACTCCTTCGACGGCACGAACTCGCGCAGAACCGGGAAAGGCTCCTCATCGAGATCGAGCCGGATCGTCTTGCGGCAGACCAGCAGGCTGTCCGCATCCGCTTCGCCGCCGCGCACCTCCAGCCCTTCGAGCCGTCCGAAGCCGACCGCCCGGCAGAGCCTCGCCAGTTGCAGATCCGCCGCGGTGAGCGGCGACAGATGTCCCACCCCGCATGTCTGCTTTCCGCTCCGCCGCTCTCCGCCAGTCGCCCGTTTCCTTGCGCCCGTCGTCACCGTGCCTGTCGTCAGGCATGTAATGCTTGCGAGAATTCCTTGCATGATTCTCCTCCGAACTGATCCACGTTTTCGGCGGGGGACCATTACCCACGCCTCCGGAGGACTTGGGAAGTGGCCGGGCAGACGGACAAAAAAACGGCATTTGGCCAAATTTTTCCGAATGCGATTGAAAATGGCCGGGCTTTGGCCGGGTGGTGGCCAGGCATGTGGCCACCGTGGCCACGAGTTGGCCGCAGGAATGGCCGCAGGCAAGCCGTTTTTGTCCGGAATATGGACGAATCCGTCGAACAGGATGGCGGGATAGGCGAAATGCGGACAGTGCGGACGCCGCGCGAAACGGCAGCCCCTTCTATTTATGAAAAATGGCCTGTCGGCAGGCCATGAGGGGGAGATGATCGGATTGGCGGACTAAAACGGCTATCCGTTTAGCGCGTATTTGTCGGCGAGAATTTCGTCGCGGAGTTGCAGGTCCGTTTCGAGGCAGCGGTGGCGCGGCAGAAGTTCCCGGATGGTTCTCCAATACCGGGCCACGTCGTACAGCGTGACATTGCCGCCGACCTTTTCGGGACGCGGCCACGGCAGTCCGCCCGGCGCTTCGCCGATTAACTCCCAGCGCCTGAGCGTCCGGTCGGAACAGTGCAGGAATTCGGCCATCTTGTGGCGGGTGAGTTTCAGGCAGAGGATGCGCGGGTCGGTAATGCCGAGATCGAGGGAGTCGTGTGCGATGGGGGCGGACAGGTCGGCAAAGCCGGGAGAAGGCGGTTCGGCAGGTTTAGTCGGCGGCGGGTCCGGCACGATATCCGCGACTTGGAGCCCGACGGGAATCCATGTCGCCACGATTCCGCACACGCAGGCATACCATTCCCGTAGCGCCTGAAGAATCACGCACTGCTCGGGTTCGAAGGTGCGGAAAAGCCACACCAGCCGCAGCGGATCCTCGCACAGGCAGCCGCGGTATTGGAAGAGGATAGAGCGATAATTCCGACCGAAGGAGACGCAGGCATCCTGAAGAATCCGGATAAAGGGCATGTAGGGAAGAAACCGGGGATGGGGCTTGATCCGCAGGCGCTCGACTCGCACTCCGTCAATCGCGATTCCGGGCGAAGCGGTGGCGACGGTCCCATCCGGCCGCCGGTAGTCGTAAGTCTGGGCGCTTCGCACCCAGGGATTCTCCGTCTCGCCCGCCATCATGCGCGCCAACAGGTCCTCCCGGTCCAGCTTCATATCGTCCAGTTCCGTTCCGTGAATGATGAAGCCGTGAATCTCTCCCGGCGACGACGCATTCCGGGCGGTTTCCCGGCACCAGTCCGCCACCCAGACCTGTCCTTGGAAATACAGGCTCAGTAATGTTTGCAGCCGCCGGTGTTCCTCCGTCTCGCGGCACCGGTCCCGGCCAGCCTCGTCCCGCATGCGGACGGCCTCCTTTCGAGAATGCACTCCCTTGGCATGAATAAACTCCTGCCGATACATAGTGTATTACCGAAAAGAGGACGGTCTTTTCAGAAAAAACAGGGAAATTTCGAAAGGAGCGGGGGATTTTTCGTATCGCGATGCGTGGCGCGATACGCGAGACGCATGGTTTTCGCTTGATGTCTGGCGGGTGGCCAATCGAGCCTGCCAGCTGGCCAAGTCCCGGCCAAACCCCGGCCACTTCCAGCGGCATCCGGAAATATCACGGCCAATTCCGGTTTCTCTGGCCGCCTGCCGGGCCATTTCTCCATCAGTGGGAGATGGTACGCCGTAAGAATATTGTCATTTCTTTCGTGCCATCCCTCGAACAAGCATGCTGCCTGGCCGATTTACGGAAAATTGCTGGTCAGCAAACGCGGAGTTGACCGGGCACAGGACAGAGAGCGCTGTTCCCTTCACGCGTGTCGCACAGTGACGGCGCGAAGCGATACGGATTTTGCATGAGGAGAGAAGCAGATGGCCATGGCCTTGGGCCGTGATTCGGACCGCGCCGGAGTTATTCGAACTCCTCGTGCGGTCGTCAGTGCCAGCATTCATTCGAATGGATTGATTCCTTCGCCGATTCCGAGATTTGAGACGAAACGACGCCTACCTCCAGCCACCAACCATTACAACCACCAGCGACTCGCCGTAGGCGGGCAAGTTTCGCTTCCAGGATGGCGTGGCCTTCCGGCTCGTCATACCGCCGATCCCAGGCTTCGGGGATTTCGTCAAACGGTTCGTTCATGCGCTTCATTGCGTGTATTCGATGATTTTGATGTCGGGGCCGACCGCCTTGGTCATCACATTCCGCATGTTCGCGTAGTGCTGAGAAGGGCCGCTCCTGATTGGTTTTCATTTTTGCAGGAATTGAGAAAATTCTTGAGGTAAAGGAAAACTATAAACCGCGCATAACATGTTAAAAATGCCGACTATGGATTTTTCTGCACAAGGGTATGAATTTCCGATTGACAAAAGAATGTTTTGCCGTATTATGAGGATACGCTCATCCTATGAGTATATGATACTGGTGGTGATTTACAGGAGATGCCGGTGCCGCGCATCACAAAATCAAGCACGAAGGCAAAGCGCAGCCAGGACAAGGAGCGCCGTCGGGAGGAGATTCTTCTCGTGGCGGAACAGGTATTTCGTGAAAAGGGCTACCCTGTGGCCACAACCGACATGCTCGCCGAAGCGGCGGGCATCTCCGTTGGCACCATCTACAATCTCTTCGGGAGCAAAGAAGGGCTTTATGCGGAAATTATCCGGCGAATTGCCGGGGAGTTGCTGGCGCGGGTGGAAAAGGACATTTTGCGCATGGCGACTGCTGAAAAAGCGATTGAAGAGCTTTTGAAAATCCGCTTGGAGGATTTCGAGCGGCATAGGCTCTTCTTCATCCTGTTTTCCTGCGAAAACGCCAGCGGCGTCTATCCTACGCCGGAGCAACTGTCTCCCGAGATGGTTTCTCTTCATTATCGTTATCTTGACTTGGTGAAGCAGGTTTTTCTGCAGGGGATGGAGCGCGGAGAATTCGAGACGACCGATGCGCTGCATCTCGCGCTCAGTCTGGAAGGGACGATTACCGCTTTCATGAACTACTGGTCTCGCCCGGAACAGACCGAACCGCTGGCCACACTGGTGAATTACATCCGGGATACGTTCTTCCAGAGGAGCGGACTCCGCAGCAAATCGGCGACTGATCCGCGCCTCCGGGGAACGCCGGTGGAGGAGAGAAGCGTGTATTTGAGTAAATTCGACACGGAGCGGATCAAGGAACTGATATCGGTTGCGCGCTGGTTCGGCAAGGACGAAAACAAGCCGCACCTGGACGAACTCGAAAAGGCGATCATGCGGGGCAAGATCGTCAGTCCGAAAACCGTTCCGGGTGACGTGATTACCATGAATTCGAAGATGGAGTTGCGAGACATGGTCTCGGAGACAATCCTGTCCCGGAAACTGGCGTTTCCCGTGGATGCGGCAAAGGACAGTGAGTCAGTCTCCATCCTGGAGCCGCTGGGAACGGCGCTTCTCGGCTGCCGGGTGGGGGATATCGTGGAGTTCGCGGCGGGAGACGGGAAACGATTCCTTCGCGTGGAAAAGCTGCTGTATCAGCCGGAGTCCGCAGGGGACTTCCATCTCTAGGGCAGGCCGACGCGGGCGACGGAAAACCCTCTCGCCTGCGGCGGGAGGGTTTTCCTATAGCGGAAGGAGATGAGGACATGCCGATCCGGATCAAACACAGCATTCCGTGCAAAATCATATGGAAAGGCAGGCGGTGCCGAGCGGTGGCGAGGAGGTGAAGATGGAATTTCACGAGGTCGCCTTGCTCCTTGTGGCCGCCGTTTTCTATCGCGTTTTTATACTCAGGAGATAGCCATGGTTCAGGATATTGTCATTACGAGTTTCGACCTCCAACGGCTGCAAAAGCAGATTGAGGCGTTTGAGGAATCCGGCAGATTTCCGCAGGATGTGGAATATATCGAGACGCTGAAAACCGAACTGGCCAAGGCGACGGTTGTCGATCCGGCGCAGGTCCCCGACGATGTCATTACCATGAATTCGTGCGTTCAGCTAAAGGATCTCGACACGAAACGCCAGTTGGAATACACGCTGGTGTTTCCCGAGAAGGCGGATTCGGCGGATCGGAAAGTGTCGATCCTTGCTCCCTTGGGCACGGCATTGATCGGGTATCGCGTCGGCGACACGATTGAATTCAAGGCACCCGCCGGCATCCGGAGGCTTCGTGTCCTCGGGATTATTTATCAGCCGGAAGCAGCGGGCGATTTCACTGTTTGATGTCGCACTGAATCATATGGCAAATAGGTATGCGCATTTGGGAGGGGATGTAACTTTGAAATAGGGAATCAGCCGTATTGGTGATCAAGGCGAAACAAGGCATGCGTGCGCGAGTGCCGGTAGCAATGCCTGCAATTGCCGACTTGTAACGGAGAGGCGTCTATCATGGAGTATGGTGAATGCGCGAAATCAGGGCGCACGGAAAGGGTCGCGGAATTCTCGCAACGGATTTCTGCCGCCATCACCGGCGTATCCCTGGTGATCCACTGGATTGATGACGTCCGTCGGGAACTGGGATATGCCGACGAATCGGGAAATGCTATGGCGGAACGCGAGCTTATCAGGGCGTTTGTGGAGAATTCTGGGCACGTTGTCGGATATTCGGAAGCCATGCTGCGAGAGATGCGAGATGCGACCGAGGAACTCATTGCGCGGCATCAAGCACCAGGAGAAACCATTGAGCCATAAATTCCGGATGGATTGACATGAGATTCGTCGGTCGGCTTTTTCGTTGGCTACAAAGAAGACGAATCCCGTTCGTCGGTTACGCTCTTATTGTCTCGCGGGATGTGGAACTTTCACGGCTGCTTGCTGATATGCTCATGGACCTGGAGCTATATCCTTGCTGTTTTCCCGATGTGGATGCAGTCAAGGAAGCGGTTCGACGCGCCATACCGTTCCGCCTGCTGATTCTGGATTTGCCGACAGTGGAGAACGAGGATGTCCGTATACTTTGCCGAACTCGCTCCAATCGTCTGGTTCCTTTTATCCTGTTGGGCGAGACGGACGAGACAAAAAAATCCATGAGGCCGGAATCGAGGAGCGCTACGTCTACCTTGTCCCCAAGCCCATCGACACGAAACGCTTGCGGGAAACGATCCTGATCGCACGGCTCCAAACAGCCTGACGCAGCTTTTATACCATGAAAAGGATATTCGTATGGACGGAACCATCGCGGTGATCTTGGGTGGCGGTCGGGGCAGCCGCTTGTGGCCGCTGACGCGTGACCGCAGCAAGCCGGCCGTGCCGCTAATCGGAAACTACCGGCTGATCGATATTCCGATCAGCAACTGCATCAATTCCGGGATTCGCCATATCTATGTGTTGACGCAGTTCAATTCGGCTTCACTGAACCACCACATTGCCCGTTCCTATCGCTTCGACCGGTATTCGAGCGGGTTTGTGGAAATTCTCGCGGCCGACCAGCGCGAAAGCCAAGGCGAATGGTTCCAGGGAACGGCCGATGCGGTGCGGAAATCCCTGACGCACATCGGCGAGGAACCAGTCGAGCGGGTGCTGATCCTTTCCGGAGATCATCTGTATCGCATGGATTTTGCCGATTTCGTCCGTTCTCACCGGGAAAGGAAAGCGGGAATCAGCATTGCCGCGCAGCCGGTTTCCCAGGGGAAAGCATCGGATTTGGGCATCCTGCAGGCGGATGCCGAAGGCCGAGTCAGGGATTTCGTTGAAAAGCCTTCACCGGACCGGTTGTCGGCCCTGAAGGCAACCGATTATACGGATCCAGAAAGGCCCTATCTCGGCTCCATGGGGATTTACCTGTTCGACTGGCCTCTTTTGTCCAGTATCCTGACGGAGAATTCCTCGCTCATGGACTTCGGGAAAGACATCATCCCTCTGTGCATCAGCCGGGAGCGGGTCACTGCCTATGCGTTCAACGGGTATTGGGAGGATATCGGCACCATCGGCGCTTTCTTCCATGCGAATCTTGAGGTTTGCGACGGCCTGCCGCGCTTCAATCTGTTCGACCGCAAACGCCAACTCTACACGGATACGCCGTTTCTGCCTCCGTCCAAGATTTGCGATGCGCATATCAAATGGAGCATCGTATCGGACGGCGTCATCATCGAGGAATGCGCTATCCGCCGTTCCGTGATCGGGATGCGCAGCCGGATTTTTCCCCATGCCGACCTGCAGGAAGTGGTCATGATGGGCGCGGATTACTACGAGTCCGAGGAGATGGCCAGAGGAACCGCGCCGCGCCTTGGCGTGGGCGAAGGCTCCGTCATCCGGCGCGCCATACTCGACAAGAACGTCTGTATCGGAAATGGCGTGCGTCTCTTGAACGAAAGAAATCTGCGGGAGTATGACGATCCGGAAGGCCGGTTGCATGTCAGGGATGGAATTATCGTGATTCCGAAAAAGGCGATGATCCCGCACGGGTTTGTTTTCTGATCGCGGCAATTGTCTTGTTGGTCTCGGGCGGTCATTCGGTTCATCATGGTTCATCACCATGCGGGAATGCCGCCCGGGACCGCTTTACCCCTCGTGGAGTACATCATGCAGGTTCTGGTCATATTCACTATTCTTATCCTCGGCGCCGCGCTTCTTGCGATTGTGCTGAACCGGTTCGGGATTTCCTCCAGTCTGGCGTATCTCCTGCTGGGGATTCTCGTCGCGCCCTATCATTCCGAAATCTTCGAGTCGCAGCAGCAGGCCGAATCGCTGGCCGAAATGGGCGTGATTCTCCTGATGTTCACCGCCGGGCTCGGGATCGACGCCACCAGAGTGAAGACCATGCTCAGGATGTTCGTATTCGGCGGGCTCCTGCAAGTGGCGCTGGTCACATGCGCGGGCCTAGGCGCGTCAATCCTTCTCGGGCTGGATGTGTCGGAAGCGGTCATCATCGGCCTGATGCTGGCGTGCAGTTCGACCGCCGTTCTGCTCAAAGCGTATGAGGAATTCGGCGAACTGGACAGCCAGAAGTCCCGGATCGCGGTTGCGGTCAGCCTGTTCCAGGACATTCTGGTCGTGATCGTGCTCGGATTTCTTCCGGCATTGCGGGCGCTAGTGAAAGGACGGGCGACCACTATGCCAGATGGAACGGAACATGCGGCGGATTGGCTGGGCGTGTTGGGGCAGACGGTTCTGCCGCTGCTTCTGTTGCCGCTCCTGTTCGCATTCAGCAGCTGGGGGCTGCCGCGCCTCTTTGCCCGTCTAGCGGCATTGCGCCACAAGGAGGCGTTTTCGCTCTTCTCGCTCGGTTGCTGCCTCGCCATCGCCCTGGCCGCGCGTTATGCGGGCGGGTCGACCGCCCTCGGCGCATTCATGGGCGGTCTCGCCCTCGCGCGCACGCATTTTGCCTCGCAGGTGCTGGCCGAGTTGCAGGTCGTCCGCAATCTAGCACTGGGATTCTTTTTCATCATGATCGGCATGATGGTCGATTTCCAATACGTCTGGCAACATGCGTCGGCTCTGGCGGCGTGCTTCGTCCTGTTCATCGCGATCAAGGCGGTTCTTGACTCGTTAGCGGTGGGCCTTCTCAAGACGCCGCTTGCGTTAGCGGCGGGTGTAGGCATCGCCTTGGCGCAGATCAGTGAATTATCTTTCGCCCTCGGGGCGCACGCGGTGCAGGAGGGCGTGCTGCGCGCGGGAGTCTACCAGTTCGTGCTGACGCTGGCTGTACTCTCAATGCTGACTTCCCCGTTTCTGGTCAGTATCGCCAACTGGGTCGAAAAGCGTCTGCGCAAGTATTCCCGCTCCACTGGCGGTTCCATGCCGGGGAATCACGATTGTCCGGACGAACAACCCCGCATCATCGTGATCGGCTACGGGCCCGTGGGGAAAATGGTGGCGGCCAAGATCCGGGAGAGCGACTATCGGCCGGTGATCGTGGATTTGAACATGGACACGGTCGCCGCGCTTCATGCCGAAGAATTGGATGCGGTCTACGGAGACGCTTCCCACTCCTCCGTTCTGCAGCGCGCCGGCGTAGAGCAGGCGCGCGGAATGTTCATCACGATTCCCGATCTGCGGCAGCGGACGGCCGCCATCCAGGCAGCGCGGTTTCTGAATCCCGCCATCGATATCTTTGTCAGGGCGCGCTTCATCGGAGAAAGGGAGTCGCTGACGGCGGCGGGCGCGACCCGGATATTTTTCGAGGAGCGGGAGGTCGCCTTGGCCATGACCGCCTCGCTCTCCGGCGACATCCCCCTGAGCGGCGCCGAATCGCCGCTTCCCGCGGAAGGAAACGCGACATGAACGCCGTACGTCACCATGCCATTCTTGTCGGCGGGACAAGTGCTGAGTCCGGGAGGTGGATACAATACGGACTCGAACTTGCCGGTGCGTGCGGAGCAGATCCCATCCTTTTCCCCAGCGGCATTCATGGTGCCATTACCCCGCCTCCGTTTGCAGACGGGAAGGAATGCTTCCTGCTCGCAGAACTGCCACCTGCCGAAGCCAAATTGCAGCGCCTTGTCGGGATTCCCGCCGATGGAAAGATGGATCTGCTCCTGTCGCGGGGCATTCCCGGAAGCAGATACGGCGGAATCGTCGTTGCTAGCGGCGGCGGCACGCGTGCGCTCAAGGCCATCGATTTGGCTGGACGGCTGGGGAAGGCGTGGAATATACAAGTACGGGTGCTCCGCATTGTCCGCCCGCTGGCGCAATTACCTGCCGGTTCCCCCGCTTGGGAGCAATATCTCGACGAGATCCGCTCCGCCATGACGCTTCAATGCAAATTACAGGGCGTAGACGCATCCATTGATCTGGTTATCGGCGATTCGGTTCCGCAGAGCATCGCGGACAACCTTTCTGCGAACGAACTGCTCCTCATGGGAGGCCCAAGCGATTGGCGTCTGGTTCAGCATGCGGAAGGCGCGATTCCTTACGAGGTTCTCGAGGCCGTTTCCAATTCCACGTTGCTGTTGATCCCGGCCCAGACGAAGGAAATCGGGCTCGCCGAGGTGTATTGGGAGGATACGATTCGCCTGAACCTGTTTCCACGCGACAAATGGGAGGCTATCTCTCTTCTGGTTGATGCCTTGGTGGAGGAACGGCAGATTCCGGTAAACCTTGCCGCGACCGTGTGCGCGGCGGCGGCGGAACGTGAGAGCATCCAGCCGACAGCCGTCGGGTGCGAGGTAGCCGTCCCCCACGCGGCCTTGCCGGGTTTTTCCAGCATCGTCGGTTGCCTGGGCGTATTTCCGGACGGCGTGCCCTTTTCCGGGCGGGACGTCGAGCGCGTACGCTTCGCGTTCCTGTTGATTACTCCGCGCGAAGACTACGGCCAATATCTGGTCGTGCTGTCGCAGCTTGCCCGTCTGATGCACAAGGAGTCCAACCGGGCGGCATTACTCGAAAGCAAGACACCCAAAGCCGCGTCCGAACTAATCGCGCGAAATGGCATTACCGCGCAAACGGAAACGAATTGACCATTACTTGTCATCTGCGATGAGATTCGAATGCATGACTCGGCTTGGTTGTTGTTTGGTGATCATCTTTCGATGAAAACGAACCCTTCGTGGAAGTCGGGCGGGTTCTTTTTGACATATGGAACAGATGTTGCTATATTTATGATCATGACAGCATTATGGAAACGCCCCACTCTCCTGCTTTTGCTCCTCTCCGTTCTGTATGGGGCTTCGCCGCTATCGGGCGAAAGCGGAGCTGTTTCTACTACCAGCGATCAGCATGCCATCTTGCTGAAAATTCCTTCCGAACACGGATATCTTCTTGGCAATCTTTCAAACAAGAAGCGAGGCGGTTGCTTGTTTGGCTTCGGGGTCTTGTCCGTCGTCGTTCTCTCCTTCTATTTGCAACCGCTTCTTCACGTCAATCATTGCCTTACGAACGCATCCCGCCTTGATCCTTGCGGTTCGGAACGACCTTTCCATATCCGATATCAAACCCTTCGTATTTGATTCACACTCTTCCTCGAATCGGTACGCCGTTTTTCCCGCCGCTTTCATGCGGCGGGGCGGTTATTCCTTACATTAAGGCTATCGGGAGCCCATACGGCGTCCCGGGTACGGAGGGTGATGAAAATGGATACCACAACCACCAAATATTGCAAACACTGCAAGAAGGACGTTACCTGGCATATCGATCAGGTCGTTCACTGGAAACAATTGCTCATTACGATCATCTCTTGCGGATTATGGCTTCCTATATGGCTCATGCTTGCGTTTTACCCCACGAAAATCTGCGATGAGTGCAACGAGCCAATATGGGAGAGCTAACGGAACAGAAACATGCGCGATCCTGAAAGCCGGGGCCGCGCTTAAGGCGTGCATGCATGCGCCTTTTGAAAGGAACCTATGGCTGCGTGTGTGAGTATTCTTCTTCTAGTGCTTGGCATGGCTATCCTGATTCTCGGCGCGGAAGCGCTGGTGCGGGGCGCCTCGGTATTGGCGAAACGCTTGCGAATATCCGACTTGGCGATTGGCTTGACCGTGGTTGCCTTCGGCACATCCGCCCCGGAATTGTCAGTGAACATTCTGGCCAGCCTGGATCAGAAATCGGATATTGTCTTCGGCAACGTCGTAGGGAGCAACATCTGCAATATCCTATTGATTCTCGGCATAGCCGGCATCATCCGGCCCCTGATCGTCCAGAGATCGACGACGTGGAAGGAAATTCCCCTAGCCTTGGCAGCCTCCATACTCCTTGTCGCGCTCATGGTTGCCGCCGTCTTTCCCGGCGAGACGTTCAACGGTCTTTCCCGCATGGACGGTGCGGTGCTGCTTGTCTGCTTCGGAGGATTCATGCTCTATGTCTGGAGGATGATGCTTCGGGACCGTGCCAACGAAAAGAACGACAATAATGGCGCAACGTTTTCCGCAGGCATTCCGTTATCCATCCTCATGGTCATCGGTGGGCTGGCGGCATTGATCGGCGGGGGGAAACTCACCGTAAACCAGGCGGTGGATCTTGCGCGGCTGATGAGCGTCGACGAACGGCTGATCGCGCTTACCATTGTGGCCATCGGCACATCGCTTCCCGAACTGGCCACCTCGGCGGTCGCGGCGTGGAGGGGAAACGCCGATATCGCCGTCGGTAATGTCGTAGGCTCGAATCTCTTCAATATCCTTCTCATCCTCGGCGCTAGCGCCTTGATTTCGCCTGTCCCTCATATCACGGGGCAAATGGTCGACTTGGCGGTGATGACGGGTGCCGTGGCATTCCTCTTCTTGTTTATGTTTACGGGCAAGGCGCATAAACTCGACAGATGGGAATCTGTACTTTTTCTGGCAGGATACGCAGGCTATGTGGCGTTTCTATTCTGCCAGTAACCAATGATCGACCTAAAGGAGGAGTTACTGCTTCATGAGCATCTTTATCATCAGCGTGATGACCGCACTTCTGATCTCGGCGTTTTGTTCCCTGATGGAGGCGGCGCTTCTCAGCTTGACTCCGGCACAGGTCGCCGAACTGACGGATAAGCACCCGGGAGCGGGCGCTATCTGGCAGGGATTCAAGCGCAATATAGAACGGCCGATCGCGGTGATCCTCATCATGAACACGGCCGCCCATACCATAGGCGCTTCCATTGCCGGAGCGCAATTCGACGAATTGTTCGGAGACGAGTGGATCTGGGTGTTCTCCCTGACGTTCACTTTCCTGATGCTGCAATATACCGAAATCCTCCCCAAGACGCTGGGCGTCCGTTACAACCGGAGGCTGGCTCTGCTGATCGCTACTCCTCTTTCGGTCGCCATTCGGGTTTTCTCGCCCGTGATCCGTGTCATTTATTGGCTGAACCGCCCGTTCGAGAACGGCAAAGCGCACGGCGAGCAAACGAATACGGTCGACGAAATCGCCTCGCTGGCAGCCATGGCTCGTCTTTCCAAGGAAATTGGTCGCCATCAGGAACGCATTATCCGTACCGCGCCTCATCTCTCCAGCATCCCGGCCAGCAAGGTGATGATTCCCCTTGCGCAAGTGTCCATGTTCTCCACGGCGCAAACCGTTCATGAGGCATTGCTCGCCGCGCATATCGACGCTCACACCCGATTCCTGATCTGCGAAGGAGACGATCGCCGAAATGTCATCGGTTACGTCAATTTCAAGGAACTGGTGTATTTCATGCACACGAATCCGAACTGCCCCAAGCTGGAAGGGATCGTTCATCCGGTGCATTTCGTGACGCCTGACAAGCCGTGCTCCGAATTGCTCAAAACCTTTGTCGAGCAGCATGTGCATATGGCGGTCGTGCGGGATCGCGATAACCTCGCTCTGGGACTGATTACCCTGGAGGATATTGTCGAGGAACTGGTGGGAGAGTTGGAGGACGAATTCGACCGACTGCCCCGGCATATGCATCGCCTTGCCGGCAACACCTGGATGATCGGTGCCGGTGTGGCGATTGAGGAAATCGAAACCGCCCTTGGGCGGAAACTGTCAGAAAGGAAAGGCACTCTGGCCTCATGGTGGCTTGAATCGCAAGCGACGGCTCCCATCCGCATCGGCGACAAGATCGTCATCGCCGATTGCGAGTTCGTCATCCGCCGAATCCGCCGAGGCCGTCCTTTCGATGTGTCTGTGTCGATTATCAGGAGTACTGGCGGCGGTGAGTCCCAAACCGCCGAATAAACGGACCTCCGATGTTTTCTCTTGAAGTCCCGGTGGCATTGCGGCGGGGCTTGAGATGGGAGAAATGGGGATACTGCAATACGGATTCGTACGCGTCGCGAGGATGCGTGCATTAAGGAGACGCGTCCATGACCGGATTCACCTATCTGATCCTCTTCCTCATCCTGATTGCCTTGGCCGCCGTGGTGCCGCAGGTGCTGCGCCGCTGGCATGTGCCGCACGTCATCAGCCTGCTTCTAGTAGGCATGGCCATCGGCCCCAACGCGCTTGACCTGATCGGGCTGCTTGCCACGCATTTCGCGCGCGGATATCCGGTGCCGCAGATGCTCGCCACCATCGACGGCATCGGGATGCTCGGGCTGATTTTCCTCATGGCGCTGGCGGGCATGGAGGTGGACCTGGGCATCGTCCGCCGGGAGAAGACGGCGGTCGCGTGGCTGAGCCTGCTGACGTTCGCCATCCCGGCAATCGCCGGATATCTCGTGTACGCGCATTTTCGCCCGGACGACCTGATCGGCAAATTGCTATACGCCTCCCTCTTCGCGTCCCACTCCGTAGGCGTGGTCTTTCCCGTCATCCGTGAACTCAAGATCGCGCAGACCCGCTTCGGCGTCGCGGTGCTTGCCTCGACGGTCATCACCGACGTGGCGAGCCTGGTGCTGCTGGCGGTCTGCGTGCAGATGAAGCGTCACCAGGTGCCGGAAGACGTGTATTCCGTCAGCCTGTTCGACCACATTCCTCCAGAGGCACTGGGCGGAGCGTTCCTGCCGGTGTTTCTGGCGGTAATCCTGGTGTATATCCTCAGCTCTTTCTGGATGGTGCCGCGTCTGGGAACCATGATGCTGGGGCGCATCAAGCCCGGCGACGAAACGCAGATCACGTTTTTTCTGCTGACGGTGCTGATCGTGGTATTCGTGGGAGAACTGATCGGAGTCAGCGTCGTGGTCGGAGCGTTCGTAGCGGGCATGGGGCTGGCGCGGGTCAAGGCAGTGCAGCACGACGAGAGGGCGCTGCACCGGAGGCTGGAGCGCATCGGCTACGGACTCATCATTCCGTTTCTGTTCCTGTCAATCGGCATGCAATCGGACCTGCGCGTTCTCTGGTCGGGAAACGGCAATGCCGCCATCGTCATCCTGACGGTCATCGGCTTGGTCGCGAGCAAAATGCTGTCCGGGTGGCTCGCCATGCGCCTGTCCGGGTTTACTCACGAAAAAGGCATCTGCGCCGGGCTCATGACCGTGCCGCAGCTTTCCGCCACGCTCGCGGCGGCGGCGGTCGGTCTCGAACTGGGCATCCTCGACGCGCAGTTCTTCAACGCCATCATCGTGCTTTCGGTGCTGACCACGCTGCCCGCCCCGATATTGGTGAAACTGCTCATTCTGCGGCGGAATATCACCTTCGACCGGACTGATATTGAGTTGGAAGGAATGCCAAAGCATGCAGGCGAAGAGGATCTGCTGTGAAAATGGAATGCAACGGCTTAGATTGGGGAATCTGCAAATGACACGCGACGATTTCAAGCGGCAGATAGAAAAAGGCATGTCGGTGGCGGAACTGCTGATTTACCTGGAAAGCATCTCCAGACAGGAATCATCGTGCGCGACAACGGGTGACGGCGATGTAACGCATTTCACTGGATCGACATCTTCCGGAGAATCGATCATGACAAACAATGGTAGCGCAGGGATCCCGCGTGCATAACGTGCGGTGCTTCATGGTGACTGCCACGCTATCTGTTGAGATTCACGACATAGTGGACTGTTGAATACAGGAAGGCGCTTCGCGGTTTCGCCTCAACCATCCGCACAAAAGGCTGTTGAGCTTTGGTGTCAAGGGTGGACTACCGGTTCAGGCAGGTGCGAAGAATATCGCGCCAGGTAATGATCCCGAGAACTTTGCCCTCCGCATCCGTTACCGGCAGACAACTGATTTTGTCATGGACGAAAATATGCGCCGCTTTCGTCACCGGCGTTTGAGGAGTTGCCGTGACGGGCTTGCGGGTCATGATCTGATGGGCTGGCTTGCGCAAGAGGGTCATATCGCGGGTCTGTTCGGACGGAGTTCCGAGAAACGGGCTCAAGTGCTTCAAGACGTCGCGGTCGCTGATCACTCCCCGCAGTTGCCCGTCGCGCGAAACCACCAAGATGTGGTGGAATCTGACATTATCGAAGATCTCCCGGATCGTAGCCAGGCTGTCGTCCATCTCCACCGTGACGACACGCCGGGTCATAATCTCCTCGACTTTCATAATGCCTCCCCCGGAGAGGATTCGCCGGTGCTGCTCTCATTGTCGGCAGTCCGGACGTCGCAGGTTCCTGCTTCCCGTTCCGGTTTTTCGTCTTGCGGTTCGGGAATGGCAAGAAAACTTGCTTTGCGCGCCCGGCCCATGAGCAGCATGCCGCCTTCGGAAGTTCCGTCCGCTCCGGCGTCGTAAGCGGCGCGGAACAGCTCTTCCGCGTGCGTATCCGGCACCACAGCCTCCAGAATGACCATCTCCTGCCAGATCGGCACCCCCTTGGCATCCACCGGGCATCCGGGGAGCGCCCCGCGGGTCCGGTGCGTGATGAAAGAGGTCATTCCGGCGGCAAGAAAGGCTTCCCTGACATTCGCCGCCCCACCGGTGTCGGCGGGAAGAATCGCCGTCAGGATCCGTCCGGGGGTGAACGCTTCCGATTCGCTCATGGGTGCGGCTCCCGGTTTTTCAGTTTGGAAAACACATTCTCCGGGATGAAGGTAGCTGCTTTTTCGAGCGGCGTAATGTAGATGAACCCCATGCCCGGTGTGTCCAGCTTTCCCGCCTTGTACATGACCTCGAAGATATGGTCCGCCTGTTCGTTCGGGACGACAATGTTGATGACCTCTTTCTCGACCTCCACCGCCAGCCCCAGAATGCCCAGGCGTTCGCGCATTCCCGAACCGGTGGCGAAATATACCGTAGCGCCCTGCGCCCCGGCCAGCACCGCCGCCTTGACGATGTCGTTTCCCCATCCGCGCTGTACGATGCACGTGATGAGCGAAAGATCCGTCAATACTGTAAATGTCCGCTTGTTGTCCATACTATGTGTTTCCCGATATCATTGAGATACGAGCACTTCGTTCAAAACGTCCGCCTGTGGACTTTGCATGTGCCGGCGCTCACGCCGCATCCGCCAGTCCGCGACCAACCCGAGAATCAGAACCGAGCCGATGGGAAACAGCGACGCCATCGCCAAGATGCCAAACCCCTCGACGACTCCACTTGCCAGGCCAAGCCCCAAGCCCAAGGCAATCACCAGAGGAACCGTCACCGGGCCTGTCGTCACTCCGGCGCTGTCCCAGGCGACATTGACATATTTCTCGGAACTGAACAGCGTGAGTAAAAGCAGAACGCCATAACCTATCAGAAGAACCGGGGTGAGCGCGAAATCCCAGATGATCTTGGAGACGCCCATGGCAATGCCGACGCCGACGCCAAAGCTTACGGCGCGGATCACCGCGCCGCGCTCCATCGCTCCGTTCGTCACGTTCTCCACCGTAAGCGCAAGCGCGCGCAACGCGGGCTCGGCGAGGGTAGCGCCGAAGCCGAGGAAGAAGGCGAACAGGATGGCGATGCCGCGCCCCATGGCGGAATGATACAAGGGCGAATGCTCGACGGCGGCATGCGCCTGGAACGCGGCGGGCATGACGCTTCCCACCTGGCTGCCGAGAGCGCCCAGCCCGTAAGTTAGGCCGATGTTGAATGCGGCCATGCCGATCAGACACAGCCCCATCCCGTACAGCGTCAGTTGCCGGTTGGCCAGCTTTTCTCGCAGCACCCAAGACAGAATGGCGAAAAGAATGAGGCACAGCGGAACGACCGCGCGCAGAGCCGATACGACCGCCTGGACGGCCGGCCATATTCCCATCTGCTGTGTCTCTGCTGATTGCGTTGCAGATACGGACGCACCAGCGTCGAGACCACCGCCGTTCAACAGGACGACGCCCAGAAGAAGAACCGTCAGGATGGGAAGAATGCTTGCCAGCGTGACGACGCCGAATCCGGAAAAACCGTCATCCCGATTGGATGCATTGGCGACGCCGATACCCAAGGCGAGTACCAGCGGAACCGTAACGGGGCCTGTTGTGACGCCGCCGCAATCCCACGCCAGCCCGACCAGACGCGCCAACTGGCCGGTCGGTTCCCACAGTGAATAGGCGGTCAGCCCCAGCGTGGGCAGGAGCA
The DNA here is from genome assembly GCA_964389915.1 of uncultured Planctomycetaceae bacterium. Lineage (GTDB taxonomy): Bacteria > Planctomycetota > SZUA-567 > SZUA-567 > SZUA-567 > CAYMGG01. The sequence continues at coordinate 2,937 of CAYMGG010000012.1, read as the reverse complement.
GCGCGAAAATCAGCGGTTTCAAGGACCACCCGCGCACGGAACGGAGTATGCCGAGAACCGTGGCTCCGCCGACGCCGATCGCCACCGCAAGGACCAGCCACGCCGAATAGCGTGAAAGCATCAGGTACAGGAGCGGCGCATCCTGGATCGAGACGGACGCTCCCGCCGTCTGCAAGACTCCGATGGCGGGCTCGGCAACCGTGGCGGCAACGCCGAGAACGAAGGCGGTCGCGAAAATGCCGCGTAACTTCAGTTTGACGGGCAACTCCGATCCGATGCGCTCCGCGAAGGGCATGAGCCCGACCTTCAACCCCTCCATGAAAAGGACGAGTCCCATGATTACGCAGGCCAGACCAGACGCGATTATGACGGAGTCCTCCACGGTCTGCCGCAGAATCACGATCTGGAAAACGGCAAGATATAGCGCCAGGGGAAGCACCGCACGCGCCTGCTCACCGATGCGCACGGACAGGTAGGGGGCGATGATGCGCATGACATGACGCGGCGTGACGCCGATCCGGGCCGCTTGCGCTCGCGGACTGATCCGCACCACATCGCCGTAGCGGACTTCGCCGTAGTTCACTGTGGCGCGTCGAAGATAGTCTCCATAGCGCATGACGCGAGGGTTGCTATCGGGAGTGGATTCTTCATTCGGCATGCCCGTGCCCCATAATCTTTTCTGTAAATTCTTCCGCAGGTGTGTGAGCGCCCAATGGATGGATATCGATGCCCTCGACCAATGAGCCGCCATCCGAAGGGCGACAGGCCGAAAAAATACTGACGAGAATTTCGATCAACTGCTGGGATGTTTCAACCTTGATCCGCATGAGGACGTCCTCGGCCGTGTCGGACGAATAGACGCATACGGCTGGATTTCGGGAGACAACGTTGGCAATGACGGGGAGAAGTTCCTCCTTTCGCGCGGGCGCTTTTGGGTGTGCAATCCCAAGAATATCTATCATATGTCTCTCCAAATTGTTATATTGTCGAGGTATTCTTCTTTTGAGAGACGGGTACGTTCCTGTATCCGAAAACCGACCCCAAAGTCAAACACCTAGTCCACGATCAATGTATGCTGAAAGATCGAACTGTGGGTAACCACTTAAATTTTACATGAGGTCGTGCTTGTCGTCAACGCTAAAAGCCTGCCGCAACAGGATGTTGCGACGTTGCGGAGACTGCGCTCCGGAGGGATCGGTTCGTCTAGGAAACGCCGAGTGCCTTGCGCTGTTCATCCCAAAGCGGTGGAATCGGGCGACGCAAATCGCCGAGGGACAGCCCGCTCGGCTCGTTTCCGTCGAGGATGGCCTCGACGATGTCGAGCGCGAGCAGGGTCAGGCGAAGGGTGCGGGCGACAAGGGATAAATCCAGTCCGTAGCGACGGGCTAACTCGGACGCCGAATCGACCTCCTCGGAATCGAGCACCTTCAGCCATTGAAAGGCCTGCGCCAGCGCGCGTTGCAGCGCCGTGGGCGGTTTCTCCGCCTTGTCGTCGCCCGCGCCGGGCGGGAGGATGACCTCCTTGCGCCCGGCGCGGCGCTTGAACTTCATGGGTATATGAATTTCGAGGATCGCTCCGTCCTCGACCAGTCTGGCGTCCTCAAACATCGTTGGCCTCCCTTCGTTCCTCGATATTCCGCAATTCGTCGAACAGCGCGTTTACGCTGCAGGTGCGCAGGCGCATGTCGATCCCGTCCGGGTTGACCGTGACCCTGTCGACAAGGAGGCGGCAGATCCGGGCTTGCTCGGCCGGAAAGAGATGCTCCCATGCCGGGATTACCTATATGAACCGTATTTCGAGGAATGCGTCGGCCATGACGGTAAATTTGATGAGATCCTTGCGTACCGCGAACATGACCAACTCGACATCCCCGTGCCGTGGGAGATCGAAAACGAGGATCGTTGTATGGAACTGCTCTTCTTGGACAAGGATGGCGACGGCTCTTCGAACGACTGTCTGGTTGGCACTCAGGATCTCGGTCTGGACGAGGATGGCAAAATCAGCGACGAGGAACGGAACTGGTCAAGCTCTGGTTCGACGCGAGCGGTGACGGCAAGAGCACAGCGAGCGAAGACGCCCGAACGCTCCGGAATGCCTGCACCTATTACGACGCGAGCCGGAGCGTCCAAATGTATGACCCGAACGCGAGGGACACGAGACAGTACGGCGTAATCGGCGCTCCCAAGCGAGAAGGAATGGTGTGGTTTATGGAGCAGGCGTGCTTTGTGATTCCTGCATAGCCGCCTGGAATTCGGTCGGATACTTCCCAGCGTCGTATTTCGCCCAATATGCGCTATGCCCGGCCCGCACCTGCTCGACGCAGAGATTCTTGCCGTTCAGCCAAACATAGCAGAGCAACCGCCCGAAGCTGTCGCGCGCGTGGACACCGTCGGTCTCGAATTCCAGCATGACTGCCTTGGCATCGCCGATCATGGCCTTAAGATGATCCGCTGCCTCCCGATAACCGGACTGACCACGTTCCGGCGTGTTGATATTCAGCATCCGAACCGAGGTTACCTGAGTATCCCATTTCACCTTGATCGTGTCGCCGTCCACCACGCTGACCAGAATAGCCGGATGCCATCGGGTCGGCGGTGGTCCGATGCGCCAGTCATTCTCGCGCACCCCCCGGAGTATCCACCCGGTTGTCAATCCCCCAAGAAACAGCATAAGGATTAACAGTGCGCCAGCGTCGTTGACCCGTTTTCGGGCGCAACCAATGAAAGCGCATCGCTCTCTGCCATATGGCTCATTCATCTTCCCGGCCCTCCGTGAATGGAGCCGGGTGAGGCGTGTCGTCTTGAGGAATGGGCGTATTGGCCGCGTCTTCGCCAAAGGCAAGTTGGCGCAGTTCCGCCGAATCGAAGGGTTTTTCAATCAATGTGTAGCGTTGCGTAATTCGGCGAAGAAAAATTGATTAAACGGGTAGCGGAATT
>CAYMGG010000011.1:0-37142 GCA_964389915.1 uncultured Planctomycetaceae bacterium | reverse complement strand
GATCGCCGCGAATTCGAGGTCTGCGCCTATTCGTACGGAGCCGACGACGGCAGCGCGGTCAGCCGCCGCATTCGCGCGGGCTTCGACCGGTTTGTGGACCTGACGGCGCTCTCGCCGTCCGCGTCGGCCGAACGGATCGCGGCCGACGAGGTCGACCTGCTGATCGACCTCAAGGGATATACCAATCAGACGCGCTCGAGCCTGTTCGGCCGGCGGCCCGCGCCGGTGCAGATCCGGTGGCTGGGGCACGCCGGCACGACCGGACTGGAGTGCTACGACTATCTGATCGCCGACGCCTTCGCCGTTCCGCCGTCGAGTCAGCCCTTCTACAGCGAGCGCCTGGTCCACCTGCCCGACGCCTACCAGGTCTGCGTGCGCCGCGCGGAATGCCGCCGGGTCACCCGGGCCGAATACGGCCTGCCCGAAACCGGGCCGATTCTGGGCTGCTTCAACGCCTCCTACAAGATCACCCCCGAGGTCTGGGCGGTTTGGATGCGCCTGCTGGCCGCCCATCCGGAGGCGCGGCTGTGGCTGATGGTTTCGCTGCCGGTCGCCGCGGCCAATCTGCGCCGCGAGGCCGAAAGCCGGGGTATCCCGGCGGACCGGCTGGTCATCTCACCCTATCTGCACGACCATGAGGAGCACCTGGCGCGCTATCAGGTGTGCGATCTCTTCCTCGACACGCAGGTCGTCAGCGCCTGCGCGACCTGCGGGGACGCGCTCTGGGGCGGCTGTCCGGTGCTCACCGTGTGCGGCGAGACCTTCGCCTCCCGGGCGGCCGGCAGCATGCTGCGGGCGGTGGGGCTGCCGGAGCTGATCACCACTTCGCTGGCGGAATACGAGGCCAAGGCCCATGAACTGCTCAACGCCCCGGACCGGCTGGCCGACTACCGGCGGCGGCTGCTCGCCGCGCGGACGACCGCCCCGCTGTTCGATCTGCCCCGGTTCACCGGCCACTTCGCCTCCGCCCTCCGGCACATGTACGAGCGCTGGCTTTCCGGAGAGCCGCCGCGCGGCTTTGCGGTCCAGGTTGGGGGCGGCATCGAGGCATACCCCCCGGCCGGGTGATCCGCATCCGCCCGGTTCGCGCTCGCCCCCCGCATCGACGCGGCGGAAATAAAAAAGCCCCACAACCCTGCGGTTGTGGGGCCTAAAACTTGGTACTGCAAGATTACCTGGCTACGGAAAATTCACCCGTGTAGACATGAAAAATGCGAACTTTTTAACTATGTTAATTGTGGAACGCAAAGACGTTATGCTGATGAGTTTGAAAACGGCAAGCTTGCGGTCCGCTATTGCCTGGCCGCTGAAAATTCTCTGTTAGTAAAGGCCATCAAAAACCTATCTTCACCAGGCCAAGCATCATCTTTGCATATGCTAACTATGCATTCCTTAAATCCGGCCGAACAAATCCTTTTTAGGTGGCACCTTTAATTCTGAAGGTTCGACTTCACCATCAGTTATTGTCATTTTGATCCGTAAAAAGGCGCTGGACCATTACACCCCGCTTAAATATCGTCGTTCCGTTCGCGCAGGCGGCGCCTAGGGTTATTTCAGCGCACAATCCCGCTCATACCAGTATCCGTGAAAGTCGAGCCGCTCGGCAACTCGCCCTTTCGGCCCAAGATCGAGGTTCTTGAGGACTGTATCGCGAAAAATCGGATAGCCGACCCGATCCACAATATAACCGAGATGCTCCTTGGGCAGTGATTTGTCGATGTGTTCATCGATAAATCCGTATACGTTTCGCAACATACCGAGAACCACGTCTTCTGTTACCAATTCCAGGAATGTGGCGGCCAGCCGGGGGTTCCGCTTGCCTGTGCGGCCCAAGATAATGACACGATAATACTTCGTCGGGTTCCGCGTCCAGGCTCGCGTGGGGCATTTCAATACGCATTCCCCACAGCCTATGCAGCGGCGAGGATCGCGTACGGCTCGGAACTCGCGCATCTCGATCGCCCCGGTTACGCGGCGGCGGCAATTGACAGCGCAGGCCTCGCAGCCGATACAGCGGTCGGGGTCGATCTCGACCTCCGCCTGTCCGATGACGCCGAAATCCTGGGTATGCGCCTTGATGCAGTCGTTCGGGCAACCGGTCAGAGCCACTTTGATGTGATGATGGTTAGGATAGATTGCAGCTTCGATGCGACCGGCCAAAACCGTCGTATCGTAGTTGGCGAACGGGCATACCCGATTGCCGATGCAGGCCGACACGTTCCGCGTGCCTGCGGCGGGATAGCCGCCTTCCCAATCGGGGATTTCGACACCAAGCTTAGCCTCGATGCCTTCAAGCAGTCCTCGTAGCACCCGGTTGACTTCCTCCATGCGTTCGAATGGTATGCCGGGTATTTCAAATCCCTGCCGAATCGTTAAATGGACGGTCCCGTTTCCGAAGTCAGTCGCAATGCGCTTGACAATATCGAGATAGCCGGCGGCTAGGTGCCCGCCCGGCACACGGATGCGGATGCAAGTCCTGCCGCGTTTGCTTGTGATTCGAAATGCGTTGCGAGTTGCCTTTTTAACATTCAGGTCCATCGACATGGTTAAGATTCCCTTGAATTATTGACTGCGTTTGCGGTATAGGTTTTGCGGGATACCAGCAGGTAGGCACCGCCGACGAATCCAGCGCCTCCAAGAATGTTTCCGAACGTTACGATTCCCATATTATAGGCAAACCCGCCCCAGGTTACGCTTGGGCCGTGTTGTTCAAACAAGGCCATGGAAAGCAATGTCATGTTGGCGACGCTATGCTCGAATCCGCAGGCGATGAACGCGAAGAGGCACCAGAAGATCAGAACGCATTTCGCCGTTTCGGAATGCGTACGTCCTGATGTCCATACCGCGAGGCAAACAAGCCAATTGCACAAGACCGCACGGAGAAACAACGGCCACGGATCCAAATCCATTTTTCCTGCAGAGACCGATTCGATTAACTCTCGCGCATGCATCAAAGCGCCTGACGAAACTACCATCCACGCCAGGAGCATGGATCCCGCAAGATTACCAATCCAAGAGAGCAGCCATACTCTAGCCACAAGTCGCAACGAAGATCTGCCTTTTGCCAATCCCATGATCATGACAAGGTTATTGCCAGTGAATAATTCGGAACCGGCAAAAATAACCAAGGTCAACGCAATGCCGAAAGATGCCCCCATGAGCGTTTTCAGATAGGGTGATCCGCTTGTCGCAACCGGTGCGCCGATGGAAAAGATCAACGCGATGCCTATGCCAACATACATGCCGGCAAGCATGGACGCAACAAGATATCCCAAGGGGTCTTGAGTTATTTTAGCTGATTTTGCCCGGGCAAGCTCAGCAACGGCCGCGATATTTTCGTCGTACAAAGTCAAACCTCCCGGGTCACCCTTTTCGGGCAACTATGCCATAATGATAAGGTGGCATGTCGATCCGTCGCTTCACAATAATCAAGCCCACTGACTCGGCCCAGGCGGCGCATTGTTCTGGCCGGGGGCGGATTCCCATGGATGGCCCCCGGGGAGTCCCGGGGTCATGGTTCCAGTGCATGATCGCAAGAAGGCCGCCAATGCGGAGTATTCTTTTTGCTTCGTTAATGAGTTCTGTCGGATCCTCTGCATGCAGAATATTGAAAAGCATGGCATAGTCAACCGTTTGGTCCGGCATGCCCGAGCCGTGTTCCACAAAGTCGCGGACATGAGCCTCCACGTTGAAAAGTCCGGCCTTGCGGGTTTTGCGCTTGGTTTCGGCGATCATTTCCGGCTCGATATCATATGCGTAAACCGTCCCATCAATCATTTGGGCGGCGGGAACTGTGAATGTTCCGTATCCGCAGCCAAAATCCACAACATCTGACATGCCGCGGCGCAACCCCAAGGCCTGAAGCGCTTCAGCAGGGCTGAAGAAGGTTTGCCACCATTCTTCTTCCGGCATGCCGCTTTCCCGAGCTTTCATTGTCTCGACTCCAATCCTTTTGTGATGAAGACGATTAGCCGAATCAGGGCGACATTGCCGTTGTCGCGGCCCTTCTCGAAGTCAATTTTCGCCGTAGCCATACAGTTGGACACATGGGCAATGCATAACGTCTTTTCTGCGTGCCTCGGCAAAGGCGTACAGAGTCACCGCTTCCATTTCGACTGCCAGGAGATTCTCGGGCTTGGCGAAAGCAATGGCCTCGGCAATTTCCCGATAGGGCGCATCCATAGTCCATGTGCCGCCTCGGTGAACAGAACGACATGTTCAGGATACATTCCGTCAGAGGTTCAACTTCCGGACGCATGCTGGCATACATGCCGGGTGGGAGGTAGTGGCAACTGGTGTCTTCATCTTGCAAGGCTTGGTCGATAAGAATGAAGTAAGGTGGCGAGCCGATTTCGACAAGTTGTCCGACCGAAGTGACGCTGATCAAAAGTCTGCAACCTGAGGCGAAAAGCTGTTCGGCCACCAACACAGCGAAAGACGACCTAACCGCGCAACCTACCACGCCAACAGTCGCGTCCCCCGTGGTGAGTTCGTACATCTCGGTATGATAGCAAAACCATCCGGGATGAAGCCGAACTCCGCTGTTCTTCAGGTGTCGTGACAAATCATCGACGGGATTAATCATGCAGACGGGCGGCACATCGCAGTCCGGCAACGATTTTTGCCAGCGCGTTTCCCGAAGCAACGACGACGGCTCGAAAATCTTCGGCTGATGATAATGCTTCTGAGACAGGATTGGCGTATAGCGGCCGGTCACCTGTCGCTGTTGGTGAAATTGTCCCATGTTACGCAAAACTTTTCCTTGAAATGTCTTTCGCCGCAATCGATATTTTCAAAGTAATCCGCGCCTTGCGTAAACCATACTCTCGCATTCGCAGCCTCAATCCTGAATCCAGCGTGCCTCGGCATAATTGAACACCGGCCCGTCGAGACAGACATACCGGTCATGGATTTTGCAATGCCCGCATTTGCCCACGCCGCAGGACATGCGGCGTTCATAGGAAACCCAGATGCGTTCTGGCGGAATCGCGCAGTCAAGAAACGCCATTACCGTGAACTTCATCATGAGCGGAGGCCCGACTACAATCACTTCGGTTTTGTTGATGTCCCGAAAATTAACTTCTGGAACGAGCGTCGTGATTACTCCAACTGCACCGCTCCATGCATCTGCGGGTTTATCGACAGTAACGTGAATTGAAGCGGCGCACTTCCATTTCTCGATATCATCGCGAAAGAGTATATCGTCCGGCGTTTTGAAGCCCAGCAGAACGTCAAGTCCGGCAAGCTGGCCGCGCCGGGCGGCAAAGTGCCGGATAACGGGACGAACGGGAGCCAGGCCTGTTCCTCCGGCGGCGATGACAAGATGTTTGTTTTCAAAACGGTTCAAGGGAAAGCCATTGCCGTAAGGACCGCGCAAAAAAAGAGCGTCACCAGGCCCCAGCGCAAAAATACCACCCGTAACGCGTCCTACCTTTCGGATGGTCATTTCAATCCGATCGTCCTCAATTGCGCTTATGGAAACCGGCGCCTCTCCCAGGCGCGGTACGGAAACCTCGAAGAATTGTCCCGGCAACGGTCGGCTATTCCATGCCAATACGAAAGTACGGTCGGAGGCTGTTTCTTGGCGTATTTCGAGAATCTCCGCCCGAATAGGACGGTAGAGATTGTTGTTATTCATGATCGCCGCTCTCCAGTAAGCGCGTTACCTTGCCAATGCAATGGGCGAAGCGGATGTATTCTGGACAATGGTCGTCGCATCGACCGCAACCCACGCACATGTGCCTGCCGAAACGCGCGTTGAAATCGTGAATCTTGTGCATGGTTTTGAAACGCATCCGCGAGCCGTTATCCTTGCGGAACGCATGTCCGCCCGCCATGTTGGTAAATCCGTCGATGTGGCATCCCGCCCAAACGCGCCTTCGCCTGCCGAGACCGGATTCCGGTTCGGGGGCAATATCGAGCATGGAAAAACAAGAGCAGGTCGGGCAATGAGTGTTGCAACGGCCGCACGCAATGCACCGCGCGGAGTATTCCTCCCACATGTCGTGTTCGAAGAGGCTGCCATCGCGGATAGCGGCTTCCAGTTTTTCTCCATTAGGAAGACCAATTGGTTCGCGATCCTCTTCGGCGAATTCGGGAATGAATTCGGCTGGCGAGGCATTGTCCGGCATGAAAGAGATCAGTGTTTTGTCCTGGATCCGCATCAGGACATGCTCAGAATTCCAGCGGATCGCGGCTATATAATTGTCGGTCCGGTTGGCACTCATGGACACACAGAAACAATTTTCGAAACTTGTCGCGCATTCCATCAAAACGAAACGAATTCTCTCCCGCCGCCGTTGATAATACGGATCGGGAACAGAGCCATTGCGGAGAAATATGTCGTCCAGCCTTTCAACTCCGTTAATATCGCAGGGCCTGGCAAAAACCAAAATATCCCGTTGCATATCTTCAGCCTGAATGAACTCGTCCCCAAGCAAATCAAACATGGTTTCGCTGACCGGGAACACGGCTTCCTTGGGAGAAAAGTGCGATTTTTCGTCAAATACTATTTCATTCGCCGAGCGGATCGGACCGTATCCGATGGAATCCGTGTCACTGAATCGACCGCGACCGGCATAACGTTGCGGAGCCCAGATTTCAAAGTGCTCGAGTAGAGACGAGAAAAACGCATTGAATTCAGGCACCGAAAGTCTGAAAGAAACGTTTAAATCGCTGTATTTGTCCTGTCTGTTCAAGATTTACTCCATGCTGCAAGCTGGGTATTGATCATGCGAATATGATTGAGTTCTTCGCGAATAATCGTATCGATGTCGTCTTTCCCGCATAGGGAAGCCGCCATTTCCTTCAGTTCAAGCAAGAAAATAATGCTGTCTTTCTCCAAATCCAGCGCGCGAATCAACAGGTCGTTTTCCGGAAGATCTGCAATCGCCTTCGCTTCCGTTTTTCCGAAAACGCGACTTTCAGCCAACGCTTTGAGATAATCGCTGTTTTCGCTTGCCTCTTCTAGAGAAAGAGAAATCTCATTTCGCTGATCGCACTCGGGCAATTCCTCGCGCATGCGCGTGAAACGCGTTTTGTGATTTCGTTCCATTTCGGCAAGCCGGCCGAGTAATTCGCGAATTTCCGGTTTATTCGCCGCGTCCCGTGCGGCTTCATAAAATCGGCTCCCATGGTCTTCGATATCTTCCGCCATCTGGTAGATTTCATCGGCGTTGAATCGTAACGCATCCATCGGTTCAGTTCCCTCCATTGCATTCATCTTGGGCAAAGCAGGCGCAGGAATCAAAATCTATTGTATTGCTTTTTGAAGGTTTCGCAATTATCAAGTCCAAATCCGCTGTCGGTTATAAGGCGTTTATCCGTTTCGACATCAACACCCGGAGTTGTCAGATAGTTTCCCGTCAGCAATGCCGACGCTCCTGCCGCAAACATATCGGGCTGACGTTCTCCGAGAATCGCCGCTCGGCCACCGCATATGCGAATCGTCGCGTCAGGAATCATGAATCGGAATAGTGCAATGATCCGCAATGCCTCTTCCGGATTCAGTGACGGTCGCTGCGCCATCATCGTTCCCGGTATCCGCATGAGGAAATTGATCGGTACATTGGTAACTTTCAGATCGCGCAATGACAGGGCAAGACTGATCCGATCTTCCCAAGATTCGCCCAATCCGAAAAGGCCGCCCGAACAGACTTGCAGTTCAGCACTCCGCGCATTTTCTACCGTTCTTCGACGTTCTTCCCACGCATGCGTCGTGCAGATGCGTGGGTAAAATGATTCGGAAGTCTCTAGGTTGTGGTTGTAGTGGCCGAGACCTGCGTTTTTCAGATAACACAATTCGCTATAGTCAAGACATCCAAGAGATGCGCCAATGGTCATTTTTGAGCTGCATTCGTTCCTAATGGCTTCGATAGCCATGGCTATTGAGACAAGATCCGCAGGAGTTGCACGACGTCCGCTCGATACGATGCCGAAACATGTGATGCCGTGAGCGGCCGCATATTTCGCAGTTTCAGCAATCTTTCCGATGGGCAATAGTGAATGGATGGGAGCGGAAGTTCGGTGGTGTGCGCTTTGGGCGCAGAAGGCGCAGTCCTCCGAACAGTTTCCCGAACGGGCGTTAACGATAGAGCAAAGCCGGACGCTTTTCCCTGTTCGTGTGTTGCGGATACGACCTCCCCACGCGAGCAACCAATCCAACGGGCATTCCGGTGATGCAATCAATTGTGCTTCGGAGCGATTTACTCCGTGCCCGCCCATGCAACCTATCGCCATTTTTTCCACGTCGCGCTCAATCATCAATCGTTGCTCCTGCATTCATGTTGCCCTGCCGATAACCGTCTAGGTCGAGCGCCACATACCGAAAGCCGGCGGCATGCGCTGCTTTAGCAATTTTATCCGCCGTTCGAGTGGCGAGGGACAAATCCCCGCGGGCAACCTCGATCCGGGCAATATCTCCATGATGCCGGACTCTGTATTGGAGAAATCCGAGTGTCCGCAACTCATTCTCTGTCTGTTCCACTGCGCGGAGTTTGCTTTTGGTGATTGATGACCCGTGAGGGAATCGGGACGCGAGGCAGGCGAAAGGAGCCTTTGACGCGGTTTCCAATTCCCATGCGTGGGAAAGTTCACGCACGTCGTTTTTCGAAAAATCTGCATTGAGGAGAGGGCTTATGACACCAAGTTCCTCCGCCGCGCGCCTTCCCGGACGATAGTCATTCAGGTCGTCGGTCGTGGTTCCGTCGACAACAACGTGGAATCCGGTCGCGTCCGCGATGCGAAGCAATGCGGAAAACAGCGCGCGTTTACACCAGTAACATCGATCCGGAGGATTTTCGGAGAACCCTGGAATGGCGAGCTCGGAAGTCTCAATCAGTCTGTGATTCCATCCGTACCGACGGGATAAACGGACAGCTTCCTCGCGCTCCCATTCGGGATAGGTTTCGGATACGGCCGTCACCACGATCGCACGGTCACCGAGTGCCTTATGCGCGGCTGCGGCGAGTAGTGTGCTGTCGACGCCGCCGGAATAGGCGACGACGACGGACTCCAGAACGGAGAGCGAATGTTGAAGCCGTTTGCATTTATCTTGCAGCATGTCGGATAAAGCGCAGCCTTCTGGCGTCATGATTCAGGTTCCTCTCGTGAGGTATTCGCTTCCATTCGCTCAGTCTTTGCGTGGGAACGAAGAAGTGCCGCCGAGAAACCTCCCATATAGGCGATCCAGGCAATCGCTTCGAGCAGTGAAGGGTTGCCATTATAGCCGAACAGACCTTTCAGAAAGACACCCACCGTTCCTTTCTCGTGCAGTGCCGGGAATGTTCCATCGGTGAGCGGTGCCGGATTGAGGTTATAGATTTCCTTTACGGCGTAAGGAATGACGCCCGCTTCCTGCAGTTCGTGAATGCCATGTGCGACAAGGCCGGCGGCAAACAGCATTAACAGAACCGTTGTCACGCGGAAAAAATAGCGCAGATTAAGCCTGTGCGATCCCCAATATGCGCCGACGCCGACAAACACGGCGACAACAATACCTACTCCCGCGCCCTCCAGATGATGCGCACCATCATCCAGATTGCGCGCGGCATTCAGGAATATGATAGTTTCGACTCCTTCGCGCAAAATAGAGACGAATACAAGCGCAAAGACTCCGAGGGCATGCGTTGCCTTGACGTGACGCTCAACTTTCTCTTCCAGTCGCCGCGCGATTCCCGCCTGCTTGTGCATCCAGAGAATCATGGTTGTGAGAAGCATCGCGCCCACAAGCATAGTCGCGCCTTCAAAAATTTCCTCCGCCCGCCCATCGAAACCTCCCGCGAGGCGATCGAATAGCCATGCCCCCGCCGCGCTTGCCGCGATTCCGGCAAATACACCGGCAAGGACATGGACCAGATATTCGCGTCGTCCGATTCGGATCAGAAAGCCCGCTATGATGCCCACGATCAGCGCGGCTTCAAGCGTTTCCCGAAATGTAACCAAAAAGCTCGATATCATATCCTGACTCCTCCATACCCCATCAACGTTGCCGTTTATTGATTATGTGCCGCCGATTCCATCAAAAAGAAACGTCGAAAGATACCGCTCGCCCGCATCCGGGAGAATAGTCACGATCATCTTGTCTGTGAATTCATCTATTTTTGCAAGCCGCACGGCGACTGCAGCCGCCGCTCCTGACGAGATTCCACAGAGTATCCCTTCCTCTCGCGCAAGGCGTCGGGCGAATTCGATCGCGGCCTCGTCGGAGACGGTTTCAGCTCGATCAATTAGCGACAGATCCAGCGTAGAAGGAACAAAACCTGCCCCAATTCCCTGAATCTTGTGCGGGCCGGGTTGCGGTGATTCTCCGGCCAGCGTTTGCGTGAGAATGGGGCTGGACTCCGGCTCCACGGCGACGGAGAGGATTGCCTTGCCCTTTCCGTTCTTGATATAGCGGGATACGCCGGTGATGGTGCCGCCCGTGCCGACGCCGGCAACGAACACATCAATGCCTCCATCAGTGTCATGCCAGATCTCCGGGCCGGTGGTCTTTTCGTGAATGGCGGGATTCGCGGGGTTTTCGAACTGCTGCGGCAGGAAGAATTCATCCGGCTTTACGGCAACAATCTCCCGGGCTTTTTCGATCGCCCCTGTCATACCTTGCTCGCCCGGGGTCAATACGATTTGGGTGCCCATCACGGCGAGCACCTTGCGCCGTTCAATGCTCATGGTTCCGGGCATGGTAATGACCAGGCTGTATCCGCGCGCCGCGCAGACGTACGCCAGGGCGATGCCGGTGTTGCCGCTCGTCGGCTCGACGACAGTCATGCCTTTACGGAGAACCCCGCGCTTTTCCGCATCCCATATCATGGACGCGCCGATGCGGCACTTCACCGAGTAGCAGGGATTGCGCCCTTCGATCTTGGCCAGCACGGTTGCCTTGGCCCCTTCGGTTACGCGATTCAGGCGAACAAGAGGGGTATGCCCGATGGACAGGGCGTTGTCATCATAGATTCGGGTCATGATTTGCCTCCATGAATACAGGTTTATAAAAATTGTTGACCGAGATTGCGATTTCTCCCCCTGCGACCACATAGCCCGCAGCATCGTAAAGAACCAGACGCTGCCCGGCCACCGGAGCGAAAACCGGGGTGGCAAAACACACCAGTAACGAGTCTTTGGATACGTCACACACAAGGCATGGCGAGGCATTAGCTCCTGAACGGATCTGTCCCAATAAATACGATCCAGACGTCAGTCTTTCCGGTTGCAGTACCTGTAACCGCGCGGCAGCCACCTCCCGGCACAGCAGGTTTTCGCGTTCGGCAACGAGGATGGCATTATTCGCAACATCGATGCTGGAAACATAAAGCGGCCTGTCCCAGCGCACCCCCAACCCCTTTCTCTGGCCGACCGTATAGTGTGCGAATCCCCGGTGGGTGCCGAGGTGCATGCCGGAAATGTGCCGGATTGGGCCGGGGGAGGCGACGCCTTCGTTCAGGGCATTGCGGTAATCCGCTTCTCCGGCGAAGCAGAGTTCCATGCTCTCCTCCCGTTCAGCCACGGGCAAGTCGTGCTTTCGCGCGAAGGCGCGCACGTCGCTCTTGCACCAATCGCCCAGCGGAAAGTAGAGATCCCTCAGTCGCTCACGCGGGATGTCGTATACAAAATAGCTTTGATCCTTTCCTTCGTCCTTTGCGCGGCGCAGAAACGGTCCGCCGTGCTCCCGGTCAATCCGTGCATAATGGCCGGTCGCGAGTGCGCTGATCCCGAATCGCTTTTCAATCTCGTTCCATGCCAACGAAAATTTGATCTCGCTGTTGCAGTCGGCGCAGGGGTTGGGGGTGCGGCCGTTCCGGTATGCGGCGCGGAACGGATTGATCACATACGCGTGGAACGCCTCCGTTACGTCGAGAAAGTAGTGCGGCACCTCCAGCACTTGGCAGACAAACGCGGCCTCAGAGCCGCAACAGACACCCTTGTGTCCGACCGTGCAGGCCGTCGGAATCTTCAATGTGACGCCGAGCACGTTCCATCCTTCGCGCTTGAGCAGAAGCGCGGCGACGCTGCTGTCCACCCCGCCGCTTATCAGAACCGCGACGGCGGGGCGATGATCCGCGCGCCATTTTCGGAAGGACGGGGAAAGCCAAGCGGGGTCGGCTGGGTGAGAGGGAGAATTGAGCGTCACGGTTTCAAAATCCTCCTGGCGAGGTCGAGTCCCGATTCGGTGCGGAAAACGCAATCGGAAAAGGGGCGGCGCTTGTTACTTTCCTCGCGATCTTCTTCGATGTTCCGGATACGGTCCGCATCCCAGAGGATACGAAACTCCAGCGTGTCGATGTTTCGCGCCGTATGGTGGTTTGCGATGATCGAACAGACGTGATCGGCGTCCACTGCGGGAATATCCGTGTCTCGCAGAAATCGCCGGGCGATGGGCGGCCCTTCCATCTCCTGATAGATCCCCGCGTTGGACCCGTGCTTTCGTTCGGCCTCCAGAATACCGATATCGTGGAGGATCGCGGCGGCAATGACAACGGAACGCGAACCGCCCTCCCGCGCCTGAATTGATTCGGCGAGTTTGAGAACGCGCTCCGCGTGAGCGATGCGCCGGGAGTCCGTACCGAAATGCTCCCGCATGGCGTGAATCAGAACCGTACGCAAATCCCCGCTTCCGGGAACCTTTTTTACAGGCCTAACGGATATCCGCCAGGCTTCAACCTCTTCCTCGGTGGCGGGCGAATACACATTGCTTGTTTCGGGTATGCCATCACCGTCAGGATTCGCAATGCCAACGGCGACACAAGCGGCTTTTTCGCGAAGATGGTACGCGATCAGCCGCGCGGCATGTTCCCTGTCGGGACTCTCCGGGGATCCCAGAAGAAGCGCGGTCGGACCGGAAATCTCCGTCGGCACGATATTGCAATGCGGACGGCTGACGGGATTTTCGAGTTTGGCATTTTCCTCCTCGTTGCGACCGATCACGCACTTCGTCCCTCCCGGCAGGCGAAAGTGCCGCCCGACAGACAAGAGCTTCGCATCGGCAATATTGAACTCCGGCTCGCGCTCCAGCAATTCACGCATGCGCGCGGCGAATTCCGGATCGGTGAGCAGGCATCCGCCCGCCGGGCACGGATAATCGCGGACATCGCGTTCCTCGGCGATCATCATCTGCGTCTTCCGGGAGCGCCCCTGAATGGCCAGCAACCGTTCGCGGTCAATCAATCCCTGCTGTTCTGGAAGAGATGGCGGTAGTAGTTTTGCCGACAGCGGCCTTACGACTCTGCCCTCCAGGCCGGATTCGCGTTCGATCAGGCGGATGGTGTCCCGCCGCTGTGACATGGGGCGTTGTCCGAGCACCTCCCCGGTTGCGATAAAGTCGGCGCCGGTTTCGTCCATGAGTTTACCTGCTTTTCGGAACGCGTAGATCCGGCAATCCAGACAGGGATTCATCCCGCTGCCGCGCCCGTGCTTCGGGCGTTTCACCAATTCCAGATAGTCTTCGGCCTTTGCCAACACACGCACGGGTATGCCCAGCCGCTCCGCCGCCGCCCGGGCAACCGAACAGCCGAAGGATTTCGGTGTGCAGCGGCAGAACGGAGAGGTGAAATTGACCGCTTCAATCTCGATCCCAAGATCGAGCAGGATACGGCCCGCCAGCGTGCTGTCGAGTCCGCCGCTGAGGAGGAGAAGCCCCTTTGCCATGCGCACGTTCCTTTCTTATCTCGACCGGCGCACACGCACCCGCACGTGGTTCGCTTCGGATTCGACAGCCATGACCTCCTGCCCCTGTTCGCGAAAACTGGCGGGGATGTTATTCGCCGGATCGCCGTGATCGAGGAGGAAGTCGAGCGTTCCGCCTACAGGAGCATTTTCGAGCGCAACCTTCGCCTTGACGAAATTGAGTGGGCAGGCCACCCCGCGCAGATCCTTTTCGGCGTCTTGAGGCGACTTCGCCGCATCTGACATAGGGTCGGTATTGGAGACGGGTGCAAGCCGGAATTGCAGATGGCCGTCCAAAGACACGAAGAGCGCCTCGACCCGTTCGATGAGCGCAGACAGGTCGGCCTCGACATCCGTCAGCGTCTCCCTGTCGCCCGCCTTCCAATCCTGCGCCGTATTAATAAGCGCCTGCGCCGCCGGATCGACCCATCCCGGCTTTATCAGGCGTTCGGAAAAATCGCGGAAGGTTTCGCGGTGAGTTTTCGGCTCCAATCCAAAGACCGGAAGCAGTGCCCGGGCAACCGAGAAGACCGCACCGTGAAGCGCCTCGTCGCGCTCGCGATCCGATGTAGCGTTGCGGGCGGCGGCCAGATGCCCTTTCGCCGTTTCGAGATCGACGCGGATAATATCCAGCGTTCCCGCTCCGCACTCGCCCGGGCCGCGCCCGGCTAAGGAGAAGGGTTCGTTGCTGCCCCAGTCGTGATAATAATCCTCGGGAATGGGATTGGGCAACGTTTCGTAGCGCATGGCGAGTGTTTGTAAGTACTCTTCGCTATACTTACCGGTACGCTTCGCCTCGGCCAGGAAATCGGGCACGGCACGCGCGGGGATCGACGCGATCTGCTGCGCCAGGCGTGTTTTCCCCTCCGCCACGCAACCTTCTGCCATGACGTCATAGAAAGGCATCAATCGTCCTTCAATGCGCCGGGCTTTGCCAGCGAATCCGAGTTTGGCGATCTGATGGTTGCCGCAACTGTTGGGACAGCCGCTGATGCGGATCGGAGGAAGCGAAGACGCTGTGTTGCCAGTGAAGCGGTCATGTATGACTTCCGCCAAACCGCGCGAAAGGCAGAGACCTAGTTTGCAGGTCGCCGCTCCGGCACAGGCCACAACAGAAGGACGCGCCTCGTCAAAAATGTCCTTGTCCAGGCCGCGCAATGCGCCAAGGGTTTCATCAACAAGACCCCCGGGAACTCCGCATAACAGCAGTTCCTGTTGCTGAGTGGTTCGGATCAGGCCTTCGCCATTCTCTTCGGTCAACCGGGCAATCGTTTCCAAAGCGTCGGCGGTAACCAGTCCATGCCGGGGATTGATTTGAATAGTATAAAAACCATCCATCGTTTCCGGCATAATGAATGGCGAAAGCTTGTTCGGAGTTAATATTCGCGCTTGGTCGACAAGTTTGTCCCGCCAGGAAGACGGAAACATGCGCGGCACGGGTGGTGTTCCCGGTACGCCTTCGCGGTTCAGGTTTTTCTTTTCGTTACGGTATTCTTCACGGAAGCGTTCCTCCCCGAACCGATCCAGGACAAAGCGCAGGCGGGCGGCGTGCTTGTTGCCTCGGTCGCCATGCTTGTCGAATACGCGCCGCACCGCCTCTGCGACGAGCGGAACCGATTCGACCGGAACCCACTCTTCAATCAGGACACCGGTTCGCGGACTGCCACCCAGCCCCCCCCCGGCATACACAGCAAACCCCTTTCGGCTCTCGCGGATATGAGCGAAAAAGCCGATGTCCGCCACCGAAGCAAAGGCGTCGTCCGCCGCCTTGTCGGAAAAGGCGAGCTTGAATTTGCGCGGAAGGTTGTACGCGGTCGGGAAATCCAGCAGATACTCGGTCGCTGCGATGGCGTAAGGGCGCACATCGAAGACTTGATCCGGATCGACTCCCGCGCGCGGGCTGGCGCTGACGTTGCGCACCGTGTTGCCGCCGCCGCCGCGCGAGGTCAGGTTTGCTGCGAGCAACTCGTCGAAGATGTCCGGCGTCGCCTCGATGGGTACGTCGTGAATCTGGATATCCTGCCGGGTGGTCACGTGGGCTGGTCCGAAGCGCCGGCTGACCGCCGCGATGGCGCGGATCTGCGCAGGCAGCGCGATGCCCGCCCCGATCCTCACCCGCACCATATAGGCGCCCGTGCGTTGCTGGTAGATACCCATGGGCACGCGCTTGGCCTTGAACCGCGTTTCGTCCAACTCCCCAGCAAGATACCGAGCCACCGTTTCGCGGAAGGTGGTCACATCCTGCCGCACTGACTCCGGAATCTGCAATACGCATTCGCGCAACTCACACATCGTCCTGTTCCTTTTCGGTTATTGTAATCGGTACGGATTCGGTCTTGCCGTCTGCAATGAGAAAAGCGCGCATTTCCGGTTCACTTCCGGCAAGCGACAGAATGACGTGAAGTACGCCGGGAGCGACGGCGAGGCGGATGTCCTCTTCCGAAGGCCGGGCGGGCGTGGCCGGATGGCTATGCCAGACGGCCAGCATCGCCTCTCCTGCCGCCCGAATGACTTTGGCCACGGCGAACTGTTCCTCCGGAATCAACGAATAATGCTTCGCGCTTGCGTCGGCATTTGTCATCGGGTGGTGCATTCGCACGCCCCCGTCGCTGCCGGAGAGAATCCCGCAGGCCTCAAGGGGCGCGGCCGCTCGGGCCCGGGCCACCATCTCGTCGCGAATGGGCTTCGGGATCGTCAGCATGTGCAATTGCATCCCTTACCAAGATCGCAGACCTGTTCCGGTGCATCCGCCAGTTCGGTGACGGCCGGATTCTTTCCGCACAACGGGCACTCGGGATTCCGCCGAAACGGCACTTTGCGAAAGCGCATAGAGAGAGCGTCATACGTCAGCAAAGCATCGGTCAACAGATCGCCAACGCCGAGCAGATGCTTGATCGCCTCGGTCGCCTGCAGGCAACCGATTACGCCCGCAAGCACGCCCAGCACGCCCGCCTGCGAGCAGGACGGCACCGAACCCTGCGGCGGCGGTTCGCGAAAAAGACAGCGATAGCACGCGCTCTCTCCCGGAAGGATCGTCATCAACTGCCCCTCGAAGCGGAGAATGCCCGCGTGGGAGAGGGGCTTGCGGGCGAACCAGGCCGCGTCGTTGAGCAGAAACTTGGAAGCGAAACTGTCAGTCCCGTCGATGACGAAGTCATAATCCCGAAGGATGTCCCGCGCGTTAGATGCTTGTACGCGCACAGGGTGCTCGCGTACACGAACATCCGGGTTGATTGACCGGATGCGAGCCGCGGCTGAGGCGACCTTGGCGGTTCCCACGTCGGCGGTGTGATGGATCACCTGCCGTTGGAGATTGGAAAGCTCCACCGCATCCGCGTCCGCGATCCCCAAGGTTCCGACTCCGGCCGCCGCGAGATAAAGCGCCGCCGGGGAGCCGAGGCCGCCCGCGCCGACGATCAGCACTTTCGCCGCCAGCAACTTCTTCTGTCCCGCCGCGCCGATCTGTTCCAGAATAATGTGCCGGCTGTAGCGTTCGACCTGTTCATCGGTCAGATTCATGCTCCGCCCCCCATGAAGTAGAGAAACTCCACCGCGTCGCTCTCCCGAATCGCGGTGGCGGCAAACTCATCGCGTTTCAGGATCTCGCCGTTCAATTCCACCGACACCATCTCCGGCATCTTCACCTTGCGCTCGGCCAAGAGACCAGCCACCGTCAAGCCGTCGGACACCTCGGCCGCGTCTCCGTTGATCGTGATTTTCATTTGTCCATCCCTCTCATTATCCATTCAATGCCTGCTCGAAATCTTCCTGCAAGTCCGCGAAATCCTCGATGCCGACCGCGACGCGAATCGTCTCATCGCCGACGCCCAGGGCTTTGCGTTCTTCCGCAGCGTACTCGGCGAAGATGGTAGAAGCCGGGTGGAGCACCAGTGTACGCGCGTCGCCCAGGTTGGTCATGCGCTTGGCGAGGCGAAAGCGGTTCAAGCATGCGAACGCCGCCGCGCGATCATTCAGGTCGAAGGTCAGAATCGCGCCGCCCGCGCCGCCGAACTGCCGCTTCACACGCTCCGCGTAAGGCGAATCCGGCAACCCCGGATAGCGCACCTGCCGCACTGCCGCATGCTTTTGCAGGTAACATGCCAGCCGCAAGGCGTTGTCGCAATGGATCCGCATGCGGGCGTGCAGCGTTTCCAGTCCCTGTATCATGAGAAAGGAATTCTGCGGCGCCGGACACCCACCGAGATCCCGGCAGATCCTGTTGCGAAGATACGCCAGAAGCGCCATCGGCCCGGCCTTGCGCGCCAATTCGCTCACATCCGTAAAGGGCGAAGCCGACCAATCGTAACAGCCGGTGTCGATGATCGCGCCACCGATGGCGGTACCATGGCCGTTGATGAATTTCGTGGTTGAATGCACCACGATGTCGGCCCCGAGGTCTACGCCCCGCGCCAGCGCCGGAGTCGTGACCGTGGCGTCGAGCACGAGCGGCGCGTTCGCTTTCTCCGCGATTTCCGCCAACGCTGCGACATCCGGAACATCCATGGACGGATTGGTAATCGTCTCCGCGAAGATCATGCGCGTATTCGTCGTTACGACGTTGCGGAACGCTTGCGCGTCGTCAGCGTCGACAAAAGCGGATCGAATGCCAAAGCAGCCAAGGACATGCTGAAAGAGCGACACCGTGCCGCCGAAGATGCCGCGCGGCGCGACGATTTCGTCGCCGGGCCGCAGCAGCGCCAGGCAGACGGGAGCGATAGCCGCCATGCCGCTGGCCGTGGCGATGCAACCAACGCCGCCCTCCATCGCGTTCAAGCGTTGTTCGAGGACGTGTGTCGTCGGGTTCGAGATGCGGGAGTAGACATGCCCCGATGCGCGTCCGGCAAAAATGTCGGCCAGTTCCTCGGCCGAATCGAAGGCATACGACGCGCTCTGATAGATGGGCACCGCCGTCGCGCCGGTAACCGGGTCGCGGTCGTATCCCGCATGAATCGCGGCTGTTGACGGTTGCATGGGCGCTCCCTTCAGATCGAATAATCCGGAATGACGTTCCGGGCGTTCAGGCCCTGCGTAATGCGTTGGATTGCGTCTTCCTCGCTGTCACTGTCGCGCAGGGTTACGTCGGGACGGATTTCAGCGAGGTCGCACTCGCCCGCCGCCACGACAAAGAGTTCGTTCGGTTCGTTCAGCAGCCGGAGTTTGGCCAGGTCCGTGTCATCCGCGCCGGGTAGGACGGTAATAAAGAGCAGTCCCGAATCCGTCATCACGCGCGCGAGTTGTCCGAGTTGCAGCAGGTGCTCCTCCCGGCCGACCACCTCATCTGCGCCTGGCGATTCAAAGTCGCCGAAAACGTTGCGGATCGACATGTAATAGGTGTGCTTATGCGTGGCGAAAAGTCTCCGCTCAAGCGCCTTGGCCAATTCAGATGCAGTCTCGGCTCCCTGTCGGTCACGGCTGAGGCCGGGGCAGACGAAGACGATGAACTTCCCGGCATGTCCGTATCCCGCGATGCGCAGATCCCTCGTGATCGCCCCCGTATCCCAGGAGAACTCCCGGCGTTTCACCCGTTCGCGCAGCACGGATGCGCCGCTCTCGTCCGGCGCAAGCACGACGCCGCATCCCGCGATCTCGTAGTCGTCAACCAGAACGAAGCGCGACAGCGCGGGGTTGGCGTCCGCCGTATCGAAGGCCACAGGACGCAACGTCTCCAGCACGCACTCGGCCACGTCATGCCGCTCGACCTGGGCCTTGTCCGCCACCGTGGTCAGTTCCGTAGCGTCAAGAACGTGGCGGATCTCCACCAGCTCCGCCGCCACGCGAGCCGCGCCCAGTTTCAGTTTGTACCGCTTTCCAGTGATAAGGGGCGCCATGCCCATCCAGAACAGGTTCACGCGCAGACGGTTGCCGACATGAGGGGCGGCTTCGCCCTCCCGAACCATGAGTTCTCCCGGTTTGACGTAGATCTCCGGGTTAAGGGTTACGCCCGTGGCCTCGCCCGCCCCCGCGGATTCAGGCGACGCTCCCACGAAGCACTCAATGCGCCGGATATGCGCCGTCTTCCCGGAGGGCAGGAAGCGCACGCCGTCGCCGGAGCGGAGAGTCCCAGTTTCCACCGTACCGGCCACGATGCGCCGGTCGTCTCCCTGTGCGGTAAACTTGTAGATGTCCTGCACCGGCAGTCGAAAGGGCCGTACACCCTCGTCCTCAGCCTTGCGAAAGGTGTCAAGTTGGTCGAGCACCGTCGGACCGCCATACCACGGCGTTTCGACAGCACGCCTGACGAGGTTGCCCCCCTGTTGGGCACAGACGGGGATGAAGACATTCTCCGCGATTCCCAATCGCGCCAGAAACGCCCCGAACTCTTTCTCGATGGCGCGGAATGCATCCTCGTCGAAATCGACGAGGTCCATCTTGTTTACCACGACCGCCAACTGGCGCAGCCCCAGCAGGGAAAGAAGATAACCGTGGCGGCGGCTGTTTTCGCGGATGCCCTCGCGCGCATCAATGACCAGCAGCGCCGCTTCGGCCCCGGCGGCTCCCGTGACCATATTCTTCAGGAACTCGATATGCCCCGGCGCATCGCGAATCACGTAATGGCGTTTATTCGTCTTGAAAAAGCAGCGGGCAGTGTCGATGGTGATGCCCTGCGCTTGTTCGTTTTTCAACGCATCCAGAAGGAAGGCGTATTCAAAGGGGCGGGCGTTGCGCTCGCACTGGGCTCGAATACGCTCGATTTTCCCATCGGGCAATACTCCCGCATCGGCCAAGAGCCGACCGATCACCGTGCTCTTTCCGTGATCCACGTGGCCCGCCACGACCACCTCCAGGTGATCTTCGTCGGATAGGGCGGGAGATGATATTGTCTCTCTATTTAATAACACATTATTATTCGCCATTACATGTATCCCTCCCGCCGCAGGCTTTCCAGCCCGCCACCATCCTCTTTGTCCTGCGCCCGCCCGGCTCGTTCGGCAATATGGGCGAACTTCCCCGTGCGCAGTTCCTCCACGATTTCCGCAACCGATGCGGCTGTCGATTCGACCGACTGGGTACAGGGCGCGCATCCGAGCGAACGGTAGCGTTTCCCGTCACCCTGGTCGAAGTAGAGCGGGATGATGGGGATTTCCTCGCGCTGGATGTATTCCCAGACGTTCAATTCCGTCCAGTCCAGCAGAGGATGCACGCGCACATGCGTGCCCGGCGCGAAATCGGTCTTGTAATAGCGCCATACTTCCGGCGGCTGATCGTCCACATTCCAGTCGCTGCGATTATCGCGCGGCGAGAAGTAGCGTTCCTTGGAGCGGCTGCCCTCCTCGTCGGCGCGCGCCCCCACGATGACGCCGGTGAAAGGCTCGCGATCCGTGTCCTGTTCGTATTGCCCCGTCCGGTGGTTCATCCGCAGACGCTCCCATTCTCCGGAGAGCGTATGTCGTAACGACTCACTTTTGAGCTTGCGGCAGCAGGTCATCCGGTCGCAGCGCCCCGCCGGGAATGACTCGCCCGCAGCCAACGCATCCTTGTTCATGCCCACGATTATGTTCAGCCCCCATTCGCGCGCCAGTCGGTCGCGGTAGGCGATCATTTCCGGGATCTTGAACGAGGTGTCGATATGTACCAGCGGGAATGGCACATGCCCGAAGAACGCCTTGCGCGCCAGCCACAGGAGCACGGTGCTGTCCTTGCCGATTGACCAGAGCATGCACAGGCTCTTGAAGTCCCGGTAGGCTTCGCGCAGGAGATGGATACTCTTGGATTCCAACTGCTGAAGTCTTTCCACCATAAACTCCTATATCTCGAACTCAGGTTCCTGGAGACGGCCATAAGGAATGCGCTCCCACAAACGTTCGTGACCGTAATACATCGCGAATTTCAACACCAGATCGATGAATCCCGCCCCACCGGCGAAATCACTACGCCCGGTGACCGATAAGACGATCAATCCCGTTACAGTTGACGCAATCAAGCGCCAGGAAATCGCTTTGACAATGCTTCTTGAGTGAGACTCGATCATATGACACCTTTGCTGCCATTTATGCGGTTGCAATAACCGTGCAGTCCGCACTCCTTTTTGCCTTCGCGCTCCCACCACCAGCGCCCGGCGCGAATGTCCTCGCCCGGAGTAACCGCGCGAGTACAGCAGGCGCACCCAATGCTGGGATAACCCCGGTCGTGCAGGAGGTTGTAGGGAACGTCGTACTCTTTCACATAACGGCGCACATCGGTTTCGCTCCAATCTGCGAGCGGGTTGATCTTCATAAGCTTGTGCCTTTCATCCCATTCGACCAGATCCATACCGCTCCGGCTGTCCGCCTGCTCGCGGCGGAGTCCCGTGACCCAGGCCGAACATCCTGATAGCGCGCGATTAAGCGGTTCGACTTTGCGCACCCGGCAGCATTCGCGCCTTTTCTCGACGCTCACCAGAAAAAGGTTGACTCCGTGCTCCGCAACCATGGACTCGATGGCCTGCGCTTCCGGAAAAAGGATCTTAATCCTGATTCCATACCGCGTCTCTGTCTGTGCCAGCAGATCGTAGGCCTGCGGGAAAAGTCGTCCCGTATCGAGAGTGAATACGGGGATATCAATGTCGTGGCGAACCAGCGCATCCACAACCACCTGATCCTCCAATCCCAAGGACGAGGCAAAGGCGATCCGCCCGGCATATCGGTTTTGCGCCCACCGTAGAATGGCAGACAGATCGTGCATATTCACACCGGTTTTCACTTGAGCTGCTTCATCTTTTAACGAAATTATCGAAGCCGTGTCCATAAGCCCTTTACCCTTTTAACTCAATTGAGCTAGTCGAGTATCGCCGCAAAAAAAAGTTCATTTTATATCGTATAGATAGGAGCCTTATTACGCATCCGTTGACTGTCTTCTGCAACGAGGTCTGAAAAGGTCTTCTTGTCATAGACCCGCAGAAGTGCTTCTCGCGCTTCCTCCCACAGCGGCCAGAAAACGCAATCGCCGCACAAAGGGCAGTCGGAATCAGCTCCACCTGCACGACAATCAACAATACAAATCGGACCCTGTATCAGCCTAATTACATCGCCTACCGTTGTCTCGCTGGCTGATTTGACCAGGAAATACCCACCTTCCTTTCCGCGCCGCGAATCTACGATTCCCGCCTGCTTCATTTGATTCAGAATGATCTCCAAAAACCTGGGCGGTATTGCTTGCGCCTTGGCAATATCGTGAATTTTGATCGGCCCGTTCCCAGCCTGCTTGGCCAATTCAAACACGGCACGCAGGGCATATTGGCATCGTTGAGAGAGCATCATTCCTTATAAACCTCACTAAGCCGATAGGGATAATGATATCATGATCTTGCAGTACATCAACAACAAACTGACTTTTTTTGCGTATTTTTTCTCAGCACTCCTAATTTTGGTTCTTCTTCCAAGGCTGCTGCCGCATTCCGCGCCGTATGTTTCAATTCTTCGACCATGGCTCTTAACATTTTCCGGGTCAATTCGTTGCATTGTTTTTCCAGCATCATCCGCACATCGTCCGGAAGCGATGCGCCACGCAGTTTGGTGGATTCGGCCAAACGGATGGTTTCCACAACGGCCTCCAATCGCCGAATAGAAGGAACG
Organism: uncultured Planctomycetaceae bacterium; assembly: GCA_964389915.1. Lineage (GTDB taxonomy): Bacteria > Planctomycetota > SZUA-567 > SZUA-567 > SZUA-567 > CAYMGG01. The sequence continues at coordinate 13,932 of CAYMGG010000011.1, read as the reverse complement.
GCGGGCAGTTCCCGTAACCATTTGCCATATTGAACTACGGCTTCTTCAATTAAGCTCTCGGCGTGCGGAATTTCTTTTTCCCTTTGTTCCAAGACGGAATAAACCGAATTTTTCAGATCTGAAAGCTCTCGCAGGACGATCCCCGGCACTTCGGACAAATCCGGGGCGATGTCGCGCGGCAAAGCGAGATCATATAGAAAAATCGGCTTCTCGTCCGGTTTCCTTCCGGTCATCATCTCTTTTTCGATAATGATTCCGGGCGAGGCCGTAGCGCTGAAAACTATATCGAAATGACATAACAGCGATGGTAGACTCCCGAACGGTTCCGGATGTACGCCCCATTTTTCCGCAAGCAGTCTTGTTTTTTCCGGTGATCGCCCGGCAACGGCAAGTCGTGCAATTTCCAATCGCGCAAGGCAGCGCAACAAACTTTCGCACATAGCGCCTGTTCCGATAACAAGAATGGTTTTCCCGGTGAAGCCGCCCGTATCCGACAGTGCCTGCTCGACCGCGGCGGCTCCGTACCCGATACCGCCGCCGCTCAATTCCGTTTCGGAGCGCACACGCTTTCCGACACGAAACGCCCGGTGAAAGCAAGCGTTGAGAAAGAAACCGCTGCTGTCAGCTTGGCAGGCGAGACGGTACGCCTGTTTGATTTGACCAAGGATCTCGTTTTCGCCTAAGATCTCGGCTTCCAGCCCCGCCGCGACCCGGAAGAGATGTCGTGTCGCGTCCTTGCCGCGTAGAATATGCGAATCCGTCAACGGCAATGCCCCTGTTTCCGTATAGGATTCGATTCGGCGTCGCACTCTTTCGCCGCAGGCGTTCGGGCATCCCTCGAAATACAACTCGAAGCGGTTGCAGGTGGAAAGGAGCACGCATTCGGGTATGCCGTCATCTTCCTTCAAAGAACGGAGCATATTCTTGATCCGCGCCTGCGGCACATGCAGGCGTTCGCGAAGCGGGAGCGGCGTATTTTTGTGGTTATACGTGATAACATTCACGTTGCATCTCCGGAAAGCGCATTCAGAACATGTCCGGCAGCTTCGATAGTGGCGTCAATATCGCTTTCCGTATGTGCCGCCGAAACGAACATGGCCTCGAATTGCGCCGGGGGAAGATAATGTCCCGCCTTCAGCATAGCGCCGTGCCAGCGCGCGAAGCGCGCGGTATCGGCTCGTACCGCGTCACTCAGAGATCGTACTTCTTCCGGCCCGAAGAAAAGGGTAAGCATGGAACCGACCCGGTTCACCGTCCCAGCCTGCCCTGCCGCGCGGATGGCGTTGTGCAGCCCGCTCTCCAAGCGTACGGCGAGACGGTCGATCCGCTCATACGGATTCTCTTCCTCCAATACCCGCAGGGTGGCGATACCCGCCGCGCAGGCGAGAGGATTTCCTGAAAGCGTTCCAGCCTGGTACACCGGTCCGAGCGGCGCGAGTTCCCGCATCAGTTCCGCGCTTCCGCCGAACGCGCCCACGGGAAGGCCGCCTCCGATAATCTTGCCGAGAACCGTCAAATCTGGTGCGATTCCATACAATGCGGCGGCACCTCCCGAATGTACTCGAAAACCGGTAATCACCTCGTCAAAGACAAGCAGGGCTCCGTGGCGGTCGCACAGTTGCCGCAGTCCCGCCAGAAATCCGGGCGCGGGTGGCACCACCCCCATGTTGCCCGCCACGGGCTCGACAATCACGCAAGCGATGGAATCCGTATTTCCGGCAAAACAGGCGGAGACGGAATCTAGATCGTTGTAACGGACAAGGAGCGTATCGGCGGCGACCGCCAAAGGGACGCCGGGACTCGACGGCGTCCCGAAGGTCAGGGCTCCCGAACCCGCCTGAACCAGGAAGGAATCCGCGTGGCCGTGATAACATCCGGCAAATTTCACGATCTTGTCCCGCCCCGTCGCGGCGCGCGCGAGCCGGATGGCGGACATGGCCGCCTCGGTGCCGGAATTCACCAGGCGAAGCAGTTCCAGATGCGGCATGCGGGCACGAATCGCTTCGGCCAATTCGATTTCCACAGCATGGCAGGCACCGAACGAAAGCCCCGATCCTGCCGCCTTCACCACGGCTTCGACGACACGCGGATGGGCGTGCCCGAGGATCAACGGTCCCCAACTTCCTACGTAATCGCAATACGTGTTTCCATCGGCATCGATGATCGCGTTGCCGCGTCCGGAGGCGATAAAAGGAGGCGTACCGCCGACCGCGCCGAACGCGCGTACGGGTGAGTTGACTCCGCCGGGCATATGGAGGCAGGCGCGCGCATGGAGCATTTCGCTACGGTCATGGCGGCGGAGGGCAGGCTTGTTCATGTCGTCTCCCCGATCCATCCAGCTGCATCGAGCGCGTGATAGGTGATAATAATGTCCGTTCCCGCCCTGGCCATTCCGGTCAGCGATTCGAGGACGACCGCCTTTTCATCAATCCACCCCGCGGCGGCGGCGGCCTTGACCATGGCGTATTCGCCGCTTACGTTGTAGGCCACGACAGGCAGATTGACGGTTTCCCGAACGCGACGGATTATGTCGAGATACGCGAGCGCGGGCTTGACCATGACCATGTCCGCGCCTTCCGCAGCATCGGCAACGGCTTCGCGTATCGCTTCGCGGGCGTTGGCCGGGTTCATCTGGTGCGTCCGCCGATCCCCGAAAGCAGGTGCGCTTCCCGCCGCGTCCCGAAACGGGCCGTAGAAGGCCGATGCGTATTTGACGGCGTAGGAAAGGATGCCGGTATCCGCGAAGCCGTGCGCGTCCATAGCCGCGCGGATGTGCCCGACCCGCCCGTCCATCATATCCGACGGCGCGACAAAGTCCGCTCCGGCGCGGGCGTGACACAAGGCCACGCGTGACAATCGGTCAAGGGTCGCGTCGTTGTCGATCTTTCCCTCGCGCAGCACTCCGCAATGCCCGTGCGAGGTATATCCGCACAGGCAGACGTCGGTCATGACGCACAATTCCGGCACGTTTTTCTTGATAGCGCGTACGGTTTCAGCAACGACGTTACCGTCGTCCCATGCGGCGGATCCATCCTCATCCTTCGCGTCGGTTATGCCGAAGAGCAGAATCGCCGGAATTCCGGCGTCATTTGCTTTACGGCACAGTTCCACCGCGCCGCTCATCGGCCACCGGAACACCCCAGGCATGCTCGCCACCGGTTCCGGAGCTGCCAGCCCTTGCTTGACGAACAGCGGCAGTACGAGTTGCTCGCGTGAAAGCCGGGTTTCGCATGTCATGCTGCGGACGGCATCGGTGCCGCGAAGCCGACGGGGACGCTGGGATGGAAAACTCATGATTAAGCCTTTCCGGAATTCAGTTTGCATTTCACCATGTCGCGCATACGGGCTTTCATTTCGTCCGCAGAGGATTCCCGCCAGGAGTCGATAATCTCATCATCCACGAGCGTGGCCAATATCACATGCCTTTGTTCTGCGGAAATATCCGGCAGGGAGCGCAGCCATAACCGGGTGTCGGCCAGCGCCTCGGCAAAATGGGCATACCACTCCGGCAGCCACGCCTCCAGACGCCGTCGCAGGTGTTTCGCCAATCCCGGGCATTTTCCTCCCGTGCCGACGGCAAGGCAGACAGAGCCGTGTCGAACCGTAGCCGGAACGTAAAACGAACAGAGTTCCGGAACGTCGGCGACATTGACAGGCACACCCGCCGCGGTTGCCTGTTCATGAACCATACGGTTGACATCCATATCCCCACAAGCAGAGATAACCAGCGCGTAATCGGCCAGATCCGTCCTGGTTTCGCGGAAATCCGCTATTTGAACGGATAAACGCTCCCCATACCGACGTTCCAGCGCATTAATGCCACTGCCAACCTCGCGTGCGATGACATGAACGTGTGCGCCGGAGTCCAATAACCATTCCGTCTTGCGACACGCAACCTCGCCGCCGCCAATGACAAGGCACTGCTTCCGATCAAGAAGCAGGAAAACCGGCAGTGCCGGTCGTAAGGCTTGTTCCGTATCAGTCAATTCACTCATGATCGCTTATCGCCAGTCAGTTTTATATGTCCGAAATCTCTTGCATCATTATCCCAATCGGGATAGATTAGTATAGTATGTTACGTCCGCGTTTGCAAGGAAATGTATTGAATGAGCAAAAAAGATCGGGAGATCCGCATTGCCACGCGGGGATCGGCTTTGGCTTTGGCGCAGGTGCGCGAAGTTGCCGATCTCCTGTGCCGGGTTATGCCGGATATAAGGATTACCCCCGTCATCGTCGAAACGCATGGAGACAGGGAGCAGAACATTCCCTTGCACGAGATGGCGGGATACGGCCATTTTACGCGAGCGGTTGATGGCGCGGTGCTTGCCGGGGAAGCGGATGCTGCGCTCCATAGCCTGAAGGATCTTCCGGTTCAATCCGCCGACGGCCTTCAATTAATCGCCGTGCCGCCTCGAGCGTGCCCGGACGATGCGCTGGTCACGCGCGACGGAGCCGGACTGGAGGAATTGCCTGCCGGTTCCGTTGTTGCCACGAGTTCGCTGCGCAGAGCCGCACAGCTACGCCGTATTCGTCCCGACCTTATAATTGCGCCCCTTCGCGGCAATGTTGACAGCCGCCTTGCGCGGCTGATGCAAGGAGAATGGGACGGGATGGTTCTTGCCGAGGCAGGCCTGAAACGACTGGGTGTTTCAGTATCGTACGCGCCGCTGAAAGAGACATTCCTGTATGCCGCCGGGCAAGGCGCGCTGGCGGTCACCGCACGAATAGGGGATCGCGAAACACAGGATATTTTCGCGCTTATCCACGACGACCAGGCTTCACTTGCGGTAACCGCCGAGCGCGCGTTTCTGCGCGCCCTCGGCGCGGGTTGTCACGCCGCTGTCGGCGTGCGCTTTTCAATGAACGGAGATTCCCTGCACATGACTGGCGCGGTCTGGTCCCGTGACGGACAGATCGAGATACGGAAAACGGCGGACGGAACCACCCGGGATCCCGAGCGCATCGGAGCAAGGCTGGCCGCGAAAATACTTGAAGACGGAGGAGACCGCATTCTCAAGGCGGAATCCGCCGGATCGGAGGGCGCATCATGAATGCCGGAGGTATCTGCTACCTCGTGGGTGCCGGGCCGGGCGACCCGATGCTGATAACCCGGCGCGGGTTACGCTGCCTGCGCGAGGCCGATATCGTCTTCCATGACCGTTTGGCGAACGCGGAATTGCTTCGGGAAACGAAAACTGGTTCCGAGCATATATCCGTCGGCAAAACACCGGGCAATCCGGGAATCGGCCAGGAAGAGATTTGCCGCTTGCTGATTGAATCCACCCGGAGCGGCAAAACAGTCGTTCGCCTGAAAGGCGGAGATCCGTTCCTGTTCGGTCGCGGCGGGGAGGAGGCCGTGGCGCTTGCCCAGGCTGGCTTGCGGTTCGAAATCGTTCCGGGTATTACGGCAGGGATCGCTGCATCGGCATGTGCGGGGATTCCGCTTACCCATCGGGGAATCGCGGGCGCGGTCACCTTCGTCACCGGACATGAAAGCGAAGACGCGGATACGCCCAATGTCGACTGGCGCGCGCTCGGAGCACTGGGGCACTCCCTGTGTATCTACATGGGGATGGCGAATCTGGATATAATCCGTCACGAGCTTATAGCGGGAGGACGCTCACCCGGCACCCCAGCCGCCGTGATCCAGAATGCCTCGTTACCCGCCCAGAGTTGCGTTGTCGCGACGCTCGAAACGCTTTCCGAGGGAGTCAGCGAAACGGGTATGCGCGCGCCCGCGATTATCCTTGTCGGTGAAATTGCTAAGCTTCGTGAATCCTGCTCATGGTTTGAAAAACGACCGCTTTTCGGTAAGCGAGTGTTACTCCTTCGTACCGAGAATCAATCTCGCGATATCGCCGAAGCGCTGGAGGAAGCGGGCGCGGCGGTTATGACGTGTCCGGCAATACGGATCGAGCCTGTGCCGTTTGAAATACCGGAAAATGCCACGTTTGATTCCCAGCGTAAACCATGTGCCGAAATCCAGCCCGCAGGCTACGACCCCCTCTCGCGTGCCCTGATCTGCCTGGCGCGGGAGGCCAAGCCCGGATGGATCGTGTTCACCAGCGCCAATGGCGTGGAACAGACATGGTTGCGCCTCAGGCAACTCGGTTTGGACGCCCGCGCCTTCGCCAGCCCCCGCCTCGCCGCCATCGGCCCGAAAACCGCTGAAGCGCTGACGCGATACGGCTTGGTTCCGGATTTTATCGCCGAAAAACCTTCATCCGCCGACCTTCTCGAAGCTTTTCGGAGCATGAACACAGCGAAAACACCAATAAAGCACGTCGTGCTATTTCGTTCCTCACTGGCGGATACGATTCTGCCGGATGGCTTGCGCGAAAACGGATATACGGTTGATGATATTGTCGCTTATCGAGCGTATTTTCCCGAGAAACCGGATTCCCGACTGCAAGAATGGCTTGAGCATGGGCGGCTTGACGCTATTCTGTTCTTTTCCGGAAGCACCGTCGAGGGCTTTCGCGTCATGGCGGGAGATGCGCTTGATTCCGCCTTGTTCCCGCCCCGGACGCTTCGGTTTGTCGCTATCGGTTTGTCCGCCCAGCAAGCCCTCATGCAAGCGGATCTTCCCTGTGATATCACTGTGCCCATACCGCATTTCCCCGATATTCTGCGCGGTTTGCGCGATGCTTTGCGTGTGACAGAATAGGCTTAACGCTTACAGGCTCTTCGTAACCATTCTGGTGCGGCTGGTATGCCAAAGCTAGCAGTTGCGCGCCCAAATTTCAAAAGGAGGGGAAAATTTTTCTTGACTTAATGGCGTATTGAAGTATTCTTTTACAGTAAAGGAGGCCGATATGCCGAATGCAATCAAACTTAGCGATGCGAGTTCTCTGGCTTTTCACGCCATGGCATTGCTTGCGCGTCATCGGGAAACCCGCATATCCGCAACAAAAATGGCGGAGATGTTCAATGCGTCGGAACATACCCTGGCCAAGGTGATGCATGACTTGGTTAGGGCGGGATTCGTCGATTCCGTACGCGGAGCAGGCGGAGGTTTTTCCCTGATCCGGGAGCCAAAGAAGGTAACCCTGCTTGAGATTTATGAAGCCATCGACGGCCCGTTACGCGAACAGCATTGCCTGCTCGGCAAACCGGCCTGCGACGGCGAACATTGCGTAATGCAGGGTTTGATGGGGAAATTGCATCAGGAGTTATACGGGTATTTCGCCAACACGCATCTGGATGTGCTCGCCAGGGAAATGAATTTGGGTGATGCCGGTTGATTCGCGGAAGGCCGGTTCGGAATCGGCATTATCGATAGGAGAAGAAAATGAAGAAGATTAATGAAGGCAAACTCGTTCGCGATTTCGCCTTGGCGAATCCCTGCATTCGAAATGCATTGGAATCGCTTGGCATCGATACCTGCTGCGGGGGCGGCAAACCGTTGGTCGATGCCGTCCGCGAGGCGGGGCTGGAAATGGACACGGTGCGCGCCCGTATTAATGAGGCAGTGATGGAGGCTGAAGCCAAACCCGAGGAAAAGCAGAAACGGGATTGGCTGCAAGCGTCACTGACCGAATTGACCGACCATATTGAGAATACCCACCACGCCTTTCTGCGCGTGATATTTCCACGCATCTCCGAGCGATTCGGGAAGGTGATCAAGGCGCACGGCGAGAATCACGGCGACATGCTGCGTGACGTACAGTCAACCTTCGATGGCCTCCGCGAGGAGATTGAAGCACATCTGATGAAGGAGGAACAGATTCTCTTCCCCTATATACGGGAGATGTCGATCGCGCTGGCGGCGGGGAAACCATTGCCGCCCATGCATTGCGGCAGCGTCGCCAACCCGATTCGCCAGATGATGCATGAACATGAGAACGCGGGCGCGGCGCTCTCCGCCATACGGAAACGCACGTCGGACTATGAACTGTCTGACGACACCTGCCCGACCTTCGCGGGACTGTATAAAGATCTGCAGGCGCTTGAAGCCGACCTGCATGAGCACGTTTTTCTGGAAAACAACATTCTCTTCCCCTGTGCGGAGGAAGCGGAGAATTCGTCGGGCAAGGTTTGAAGATGAGGGAAAGTTATGCATGCACGCGAAATTCGCAAGGGAATTGAAGCGATTGCCACGGTCCACTGGGAGCGGCGGCTGTTCGATTCGCTGATCCCGTTACCGGACGGCACGAGCTACAACGCCTATATCGTCCGGGGTTCGGAGGCTACGGCCCTGCTGGACACCGCCGACCCGGCTTTGGGTGACGAGTTCATGGAGCAACTCCAGGGCGTAAAGCGTCTCGATTATGTCGTCTCGCACCACTCCGAGCAGGACCATTCGGGGATGATTCCCAAGGTGCTCAAACGGTATCCCGAGGCCAAGCTGTTATGCAGCGCCAAGGCTGAAGATCTTCTGCGCACACATTTGGGTGTGGCAGCCGACCGTATTCGCGTGGTCGGGGACGGTGAAACCGTCTCTCTCGGTGACAAGACGCTGCGGTTCATCCACACCCCGTGGGTTCACTGGCCGGAGACCATGGTGACCTATATTCCCGAGGATAAGTGCCTCTTCAGTTGCGATTTCTTTGGATCACACTTGGCGACCACCGACCTCTATGTCACCGACAAGGCCCAGGTGTGCGAAGCGGCGAAGCGGTACTTTGCGGAAATCATGATGCCGTTCCGGAGCATGATCCAGAAGAATATCGACAAACTCAAGGACTGCCCCATTGAAATGATCGCGCCCAGTCATGGTCCGGTGTATGACGATCCGGCGTTCATCGTGGATGCATACAAGGACTGGGTTGCGTCGACCATGAAGAACGAGGTAGTGCTGCCTTATATCAGCATGCACGGCAGCACCGAGCGAATGGCCAAATACCTTATTGATGCTCTTGCGCGCGAAAAAGTGACTGTTCACGCCTTTGACCTGGCCGTAACTGATATCGGCAAACTGGCGATTGCGCTGGTCGACGCGGCAACCATCATCGTTGCCACGCCAACCGTGCATGTCGGACCGCATCCGGCCGTCTATTATGCGGCGCACCTTGCGAATCTTCTGCGTCCCAAGCTCAAGTATGCCGCGATTGTGGGTTCCTACGGATGGGGCAGCAAGGCTATCGAGCAAATTGCAGGGCTCATACCCAACCTGAAGGTCCAAGTGTTGGGCACGGTACTCCACAAAGGAGCCCCGGATGGAGATGCGTTTGCAAAGCTTGACGATCTGGCCAAGGTGGTCGCCGAAGCGCATCGGGCGGATTCGAACGTCGAAAAGGCATAAGCAAGGAAAGTTGAGCATGAGTTGGACCTGTCCCCATCAGGAGAGCGAGTACTGCCGCAAACGACAGAGCCCCTGTAAGGCCGGCGCGAAGGGTTGTGTTCTGGAAGGGCGAATCGTTCTGAATTCAAACATGTGTGAGAGAAAATCAGAAATAGAGAATGCTGTGAAGTCAAATAATTCCACCACTCAGAGAAGAAGAGGAGAGAAGCAATGACAATGTTTTGTTACCAGTGCGAGCAGACGGCAAAAGGAACGGGGTGCACGGCGCATGGTGTCTGCGGGAAGGATCCGGAAACCGCCGCGCTGCAGGATCTGTTGATTCATGTGGCAGAGGGTGTCAGCCGTTACGCCCATTGCGCCCGACAGGACGGAGTCACGAATCACGACGCCGATGTATTTGTGGTCGAGGCACTTTTTACAACCGTGACAAACGTGGATTTCGATCCCGAACGCCTCGCCGGGCTGATCCGCAAGGGCGCGATTATCCGTAAGGCCGTGGCCTCTTCCTGCGCCGATGCCTGCCGCAAGGCTGGAAAGGATCCGCTGGAACTGCCCGCCGACGCCGCCATCGAACCGGCCTCAGATCTCAATGAAATGATCCGGCAGGGTGAGTCAGTTTCCATCCAGAAGCGGATCGACACCCTTGGTCCTGACGTCACTGGCTTGCAGGAACTCATCACCTATGGTCTCAAGGGCATGGCCGCCTATGTCGATCACGCCCGCATCCTCGGCAAGGAGGACGACGCTGTCTATGCTTTCATCCATGAGGCGATGGCCTTTCTCGCCGGAAACCCCTCGGACGTGAACGCACTCACCGGCATGGCGCTCAAGGTGGGCGAGGTCAACCTGAAGGCGATGGAACTGCTTGACGCGGGCAACACCGAGACCTACGGCCATCCCGAGCCGACGCAGGCGCGGGTGACACAGGTTAAGGGGAAATGCATCGTCGTCTCCGGCCACGATCTCAAAGACCTCAAAATGCTGCTGGAGCAGACCGAGGGCAAGGGCATCAATGTCTATACCCACGGCGAGATGCTGCCGTGCCTGGCGTACCCGGAACTGAAGAAGCACAAGCACCTCGTGGGGAACTACGGCGGTGCCTGGCAGGACCAGCAGAAGGAGTTCGACGCCTTCCCCGGCGCGGTGCTGATGACCACCAACTGCATCCAGAAGCCGAAGGAGAGCTACAAGGGGCGCATCTATACCACCGGACTCGTCGCCTGGCCGGGAGTGACGCATATCGAAGCGAAAGCGGACGGCAGCAAGGATTTTTCCGCCGTTATCGCCGCTGCGCTTGTCGCACCGGGATTCACTGAAGACGCCGAGGAAAAGACTATCACCATCGGCTTTGCCCGGAACACCGTGATGAGCGTGGCCGGTAAGGTGATCGAAGCAGTCAAGGGTGGCGCGGTCAAGCACTTCTTCCTGATTGGCGGGTGTGACGGAGCCAAACCGGGACGCAACTATTACACCGAGCTTGCTCAAGCCGTACCGCAGGATTGCGTAATCCTGACCTTGGCGTGCGGAAAATATCGCTTCAACAAGCTGGAGTTCGGCGACATCGGCGGCATTCCGCGCCTTCTGGACTGCGGTCAGTGCAACGACGCTTACAGCGCCATCCAGATCGCGGTCGCGCTCGCCAAGGCGTTCAACTGCGGCGTGAACGACCTGCCGCTGTCGCTTGTCCTCTCCTGGTACGAACAGAAGGCGGTCTGCATTCTGCTGACGCTCTTGCACCTCGGGATTCAGGACATGCGCCTCGGGCCGACACTTCCGGCGTTTGTAACCCCGCCGGTGCTGCAAGTGCTGGTGGACAAGTTCGGCATCAAGCCCACCACCACGCCAGACGAGGATTTGAAGTCGATTTTAGGTTGAATTTGCTCATTTCCCGATCGCGGTGATGAATGGCCTCACCGCGATCGAATTTGATAAGGATGGGCAGTACTTTGAATGACATTATCCCAATTTCAACCGGCAAGGATTACCTTGTCGTGGTTCAGTGCCATATTGTGAAAGAACGGTGTTCGGGATATCACTGCGAAAAAGCGTTCCATGAACGTTCCGGCCATTTTGAGTCGTATGCCGACCGCCCGGATATGCGAGTATTGTATCTGACATGCGGAGGCTACTGCGGTCGGGCATTATTGCGGAAGCTAAGCCACCTCACGCGCAGAGCCAAGAAAAAGGAAAGTCTCGAAAAAGAGCGGTTCATGGTTAAATTTGCCTCATGCGTGAATAAAAGCAACTATCATGGTCCGCCTTGCCCGCATATGGATTATCTCAAATCCCTGGTTCGGCGAGCCGGCTTGGAATTCGAAGAAGGAACCGTTCTCAGTCCGACGGCCCAGCAGCGGCGCGAAAAAGGGTATTATAATGACTGCGACAACATCGAGGATGAATACCTGCCGACAGGAAAGAACAAGGAATAGGATCAATAACCACAGCGAGAAGACAAGTTCCCGCCGCAGAAATGGACAGTGGCGATAGAGGCCGAGGAGAAAGAAATGAAAGCGATTGTAGATCAGGAGATATGCATAGGCTGTGGGCTATGCGTGGGTATCTGCCCCGTCGTTTTCGAAATCAATGCTGACGGAAAGGCCGTAGCCAAGGTCGACATTGTGCCATGTGATTCGGAGGCCGAGTGCAAGGATGCTGCCGATCAATGCCCCGTGGAGGCAATTGCGGTTCAGTGAGGGGTGAAAACTTTGATAAAAGGAAATCGTTATGATTCGGAACAATGTTTGGATAATTGCGGTGATGGTAATTTCGGTGAGTGTTCTATCGGCGGGGCAAGTATACGCCCACTGCGATACACTTGATGGGCCGGTCGTGAAGGATGCGAAACTCGCACTGGAAAAGGGCGATGTGACGCCGGTTCTGAAGTGGATCAAGCCTGAGTTTGAAAAAGAAATCAAAGAAGCGTTTACAAAGACTCTGAAAGTACGCATCAAAGGTGATGATGCGCAGGAGCTGGCCGATCGCTATTTCTTTGAGACTCTGGTGCGGGTGCATCGTGCTGGTGAAGGCGCGCCGTACACCGGCCTCAAGCCTGCCGGACAAGTGGAGCCGATGGTGAAACACCTGGACGGAGCTCTTGAGAAAGGAAATGTGGATTCAGTCACCGACAAAGTGGCGGCCAAGGTGAAGGCGAATATCAAAGAGCGGTTTGAGAGGGTGTTGGAAACCAGGAAGCACGCTGATGAGGATGTCGAAAAGGGGCGTGCTTTTGTCGAGGCCTATGTCGACCTCATGCACTATGTGGAAGGGATTCACAAGGCGGTGAATCAAGAAGGTCACGAATCCCATGGCAAGTAGGCTGATTTAGTGGCAACCGAATCATGACCTCCTCCGTACGGCCTGCGCGGAGGAGGTCGTTTCAATGGAGTTTTGCAGCATGAACGTTGAAGATATTAGCGACCGGGATGAGAGAGAACGCTTGGGAAGATTGGGGTGTTTCCCGAAAAGTGTAAAGGGCAGTCTCTTTTCGGTGATCACCCACCCATGACGCTTAAGTATGCGATCTGGAGTTTTCTCAGCAGGACTTCTGGAATGTATTTGTTGATCGCGTCTCTTTTCACAAACAATATTGTACACCACCGGCACTATCCGAGACGTTGGCTATAGGGAACGATACACTATGGGGGATCCTCTTATGGTGCGTATGATTCACCCATATTGGCTTCTACTCTATGCGCGCTATGTGCTTCCTGAAAATCTGGAGATCGGTTGATGAGCCAACGAGTATTGACGCATGCTAACTTCGCCAGACGATATATTGGGTGGACGATATTTTTCGTGGTGTTAGGCGTATTGGCCTATCGCTGGCGCTTCGCACCAGTCGAGGCAGAAGTGCATTCCGTTCAGCGTGGCACGCTCGTGGCCGAGGTCTTCGGCACCGGCACGCTGGAGGCAAAGACACACGCCGTGCTGGGGGCACAGATCTCCGGGCGCATCGTTGAAATACCCGTCCAGCAGGGAGAACGCGTCAAGGCGGGACAGGTGCTGGCCAGGCTCGACAGCGACGAGTTGCAACGGCAGCTCGAAATGGCACAGGCATCCCTTGAGGCTGCCAATGCGGGCATTGCCCGGCTCGAAGCCGACCGCCAGCGCGCCCAAGCCGTGCTTGAACAGGCGAAACGCGATCACGAACGCGCCAAGGCCCTGCGCCAGTCAAACGTGCAGTCCGAATCCGAAACGGAGAAGAGCGCCGAACGCCTGGCTATCGCGCAGGCTGATTTTGGCCGGGCCGTCGGCGCGGTGGCCGAAGCGAAGGCCCAGGCCCTTACCGCCGAAAAAACGCTCTTGTCTCACCAGGCACGATTGGGATATGCCACGGTCAAGGCGCCCTTCGACGGGCTGGTGATTCTTCGCCATCGGGATCCGGGCGATATCGTGGTGCCCGGAAGCACCATCTGCGAGCTTGTCGCCACGGACGTGCTCTGGATTTCTGCTTGGGTGGACGAGTCGCAGATGGACGCACTCAAGCCCGGCCAACCCGCGCGTGTGGTCTTTCGCAGCAATCCTGACAAGGCATTTTCAGGCACAGTCGACCGGCTCGGTCGGCAGGTGGATCGGGAGACGCGCGAATTCGTCGTGGATGTGAGAGTTCAGGATTTGCCCGCCAACTGGGCTATCGGTCAACGGGCGGAGGGCTACATTGAAACGGAACGGCGTGAGAACGTCGTGCT
>CAYMGG010000010.1:38028-38303 GCA_964389915.1 uncultured Planctomycetaceae bacterium | reverse complement strand
TATCGACCAGATACTTATCTTTATTCACCCTTTTAGGGCTGACGGGATACTAGTCATAAGTTATCGATAGTATTCACTCTCAGATATCCAGGCAGTACAGGATACTGGTGGCAATTCCGCCCCAGCCGAATGACGGCAACTTATCTCTGGCGGCCAACGACGGCCTGGTAATGCGGCTGTAAAAATGCGCTGCCTTGGCCAATACCAGAAAACTGTATCAGCGGCAAGGTTATTGCCGCTGGCATTCTGCATATTACCTTGCCTGGACTGGGCTA
>CAYMGG010000010.1:0-38018 GCA_964389915.1 uncultured Planctomycetaceae bacterium | reverse complement strand
CTAAGGCCTAGCTAGAATTCAGGATCTCTCCATTTTGGACTTGCCCGATCCGACGACTATGGCGGATCGGGCGCATGGACGCTGCCAACATACTGGCGCAGTGCACTCTGGCTGGTATGTCATCCTCACCTTGGCCATCACGCAAAAGCTGTTTGGCCCGCGTCCGCGAAGCTAAACGGCACCAGTATAAATTTCTAGAAAAGCACACTCGCCATCCGATCCAGGTCCGCGGGCAGGCTTTGTAGCCGAATAATCATATTTTTAAGCTTAGCAATCCCAGAAAAAGGCGGGCAAACACGCTAATCTCAAACTAGTGATCTTGTCTGCCTAATGCACATCAAAGGCAGATTGAACCCAAGACACAGATTTAAGATTGAATTACGCTAAGCAAAGGTACCTATACGAAAAGACATTATTTCGGCCTCGACCTGCCGAGCCGAATCCCAAGCCCAAGGAGACTCCCAATGTGTCGGCCAGTCCCGATCAGACTCAATTTCCCGGCGGCAATGGCATTGTATGCAATAGCCTCTAGTTATTCGGCGGCGGCCGAGTCAGCCAAGCTAGAATCGACTGAAGCAGATTTTTATGTCTCTTCCGCCGGTCAAGACGCCTGGTCCGGAAAACTGGCGGAACCGAATGCCGAACGAACCGACGGCCCGTTCGCCACCCTGGGCCGGGCGCAAGCGGCGGTGCGGCAAACGCTCAAGACCGCAGGCGAAATCAAAAAGCCGCTAACCGTACTGCTGCGGGCCGGAGTTTACCGACTGGCCGCGCCGGTGGAGTTTGGTCCCGACGATTCCGGCTCGGCAAATTTTTCGATTACCTACGCGGCCTATCCGGGGGAATCGCCCGTGCTCAGCGGCGGCCTGCCCGTTACCGGCTGGGAGAAATGGCAGGGCGAGACTTGGCGGGCGGCCTCCCCGACCGGCCGCGGGGTTCAGCAGCTTTACTGTGCCGGACAAGCCCAGGTCCGCGCCCGCTACCCGAACCTGGACCCCGACGATCCGATTGCCAAGGGCTGGCTTTACATTCGCGACGTGCCGGGAACGGATCGCGGTTCACGCGCCCCCCTGGCCCGCCAGGGATTTTATTACCACGAAGGCGAATTGCCGGAATGGACCGACCTGACCGGCGCGGAGGTCAGCGCCTACAGCTGGACCAACTACTCTCACGACGTCTCCCCCCTGGTCGGCATCGACCGGGAAAAATGCCTGGTCACGCTGGACCGCAAAACCGGGCTGGCTTTCAAACCGCACAACCGGTATTTCTTCCAAAACCTGCTGGCCGCGCTCGATCAGCCGGGCGAGTACTATTCAAACCCGAAGAGCGGCGAGATCTTCTACTGGCCGCGCCGCCCTGAAGATCTGCAAGCTTTGATCGTGCCGAGTGCTAGCGTGCTGCTGACGGTCAAAGGCGACGCGGCGGGCGGTCGACCTGTCCGCAACCTGCATTTTCGCGGCCTGACTTTTTCCGAGGCTACGCAGGACGGAGTCAAGCTTTCCGGAATCGCGCAATGCAGCGTCCGGGGTTGCCTATTTATCAATCTCGGGGGAACCGGCCTGACCGTAAACGGTGCGGCCGAAGAAAACCTGCTGGCGGACAACGAACTGGCCTACATCGGCGGGCCGGGCATCTCCATTGATGGCTGTCCGCCCGGCACGCCGGACCGCTGCACCCGCAATGTCATCCGCAACAATCACGTTCATCATTGTGGGCTGGTCCAAAAATCCGCCTCCGGCATAGTCTTCAACAACGCCAGCCACACCCGGGTAGAGAACAATCTGGTTCACGATCTGCCCTACGCGGGTATTTTCTGGGGCGGCGGCGCCATGCTCAAGTATTACACCGAATCGGGCAAGCAACCCTGGGCCTATGCCAGCAACCAGATCAACGGGATCGTGGTCACCCGCGAAAACATCAAAACCTTCTTCAACAGCCACGACAATCTGATTCAACGCAACCATGTCTACAACTGCTGCCTGGAGGCTTGCGACGGCGGCGCCATCTATTGCTGGGCGCCGGGGATCAATAATACGGTGTGCCAGAACCTGGTTCATGATGTGATCGGCTTCTCCGCCAGCGGGCCGGAGGAGTTCCATTTTCTGGCCATGGGGATTTATCTGGACGACGAGAGCGACGCCACTACGGTGGAAGGCAACGTAGTCTTCCGCATCAGTAATTACGGTGTTTTTATTCATAACGGCATCGATAACCGCGTCTACCGTAATCTTGTCGCCGACTGCGGCAACTCGCTCATCGCCTTCTTGAACGAAACCAAACGGCCGGGAGAAAACGTGGTCGAGGGCAACTTGGCGGTCTGCCCCGACTGGCCGGTCGATCTGGTCAGCATCAGTCCCAACCTGCCCGACCATGTCCAAGCCAATCATAATTTCTATTTTTCCGGCTCGACTCCGCCCAGTTTTCGTTGCCAAGGCCGGCATGACTTTGCCGAATGGCAGGCCGTCGGACAGGATGCCGAATCGCAGGTGGTCGATCCGCGCTTTGCCGACCCCGCTCGCGGCGATTTCAGTTTGGCGGCCGATTCGCCCGTCCGCCAAAGCGGCTGGTCGGGATTGGATTTGTCCACCGTGGGCTTGCTTCCTGACTGGGGGACGCGGCCCGAAACTCCGGCTGGCCGCGCGGCGCGGCTGGCCGGCCCACAGTCGCCGCCGTTCTTCTCGCGGGAGATTCTCAAGCAACGGGCGCTAAGCGGTGGCGCCAATCCGCGTGCGCCCCGCCATGCCGTAGCCACGCGGCTGGAAACTGCGCCCGTAATCGACGGCGACCTGACCGATTGGCCGGAAGCCGCCTGGGCCACGGCGCTGCAACTGCGGCAGACCCCGACCGGTCAGGCCACTGAAAGCACGGCTCTGGCCGCGGTGGCGCGGGACGCGGAAAATCTTTACGTGGCGGTCCAGGCCGACCTGGCCGACCCGACGCTGCTGGAGTCCGACCCGGCCCGGGCAGTCTGGGGACAGACCTATGGCGCCGAGGTTTGCCTGGGCATTGATCGTTTCACAACCCATGTGCTCCACGGCTTCGCCAGCGGTCATCATGAACTCTCGGCCGAAGCCGGAGCTACGCCGGAGCGGATGCAGGCCCTGGAAGGCCAATACCAATACGCGGCGCGGGTGAAAGACCGGCGCTGGTTCGGCGAGTGGCGCATTCCGTTGAAGGCCGCCGGCCTCGATCCGCATTCGCCCCGGCAGATTCGCTTCAACCTGGGGCTTTTCGACCGGGCGCGGTCCGAATGGACGGCTTGGGTCGGCACCCAGGGTCCCAACTGGCAGGTGGAAAACGCCGGCCTACTCACACTCAACCCGGCCGTGCCCGCCGCCGCGCCCAACCTGATCCGCAATCCGACCTGCGAGGCGCATCCCAGCCCTGAGCCGTGGTACGAGGACGGGTGGGACACCGGGCCGGCAGCGCCGGAGAAGAAGGCCCTGGTCGTGATGGCTAATGAAGGGCGGGACGGCTCTTCCTGCCTCAAATTGGTCGGTCGCGACGCTACGGCCATGACCAAGATACTGGCCGTGTGGCGACAAAAAGTACTCAATCCTCGGCCGGGTATCTATCGCCTGTCATACTGGGTAAAAACCGCCCAGCTCAGCGCGGCCACATTGGATGCGGGGTTTGGCGCTTACGCCTACTTATGCGGACCGGACGGGAAGAACGGCGAATATTTGGGCCGGGAAGACGGGTGGATCGAAAACTCCGATTTGCCCTGGGAGCGCCGGGAGATCCTGCTGAACGTCTCGCCCGGCTTTACGGAGTTGTGGATTTCCTTCGGCCTGCGGCAAACGGTCGGCACGGTCTGGATCGACGACGTGATTCTGCAGGAGTGCCAATGATCAGACTGAATTCATCCGAAGCGGAACAAAATGATCGCCAGGGCGCGGGCATTGGTTCACGGCTTGAATTGACCTGCGACTTCCTGGTCGCCGGCGCGGGTTGGGCGGGTATCTGCGCCGCGCTACAGGCCGGCCGCCTGGGCCTGCGGACCATCCTGGTGGAGAAGGAGATGCTTCTGGGCGGCAACGGCGGCCCCAATCTGGGAGTCGGAGCGCACGCCGCCATGGCCTGCAATCCGTATTGGAACGAAACCGGCATCGTCGAGGAACTGGAGGAGGAGATCAACTGGCGACAGGCGCGCCTCTTTCCCACCAACTTCGGCTATAACGTTCATCCATTGTGGGATGAAACCGTGAGTAATTTGCTAAATTCCGCCGGCGTCCAGATCCTGCGTCGCCATTTGGTGACCGGCTGCCGGGTGGAGGACGGATTCATTCGGCGCGTCGAATTGCTGAACATTGAAAACCTCCGGCCCGTGGAGGTGAAGGTCGCCGGGCAGGTGCTGGACGCAACGGGCGACGCAATCGTAGCCCAGTTGGCCGGCGCCAAATGGCGGATGGGCCGAGAGGCGCGGGCCGAAACCGGGGAACGCTCGGCTCCGGATGCCCCCGACGCCGTGATCTCCACGGCCAGCGTAACGGGCCTGGTCGTCAACACCGGCCGCCCTTGCGAGTTCGTCCCGCCGCCAGGTACGCCGCGTTGGAATCCGTGCAAGCCGGACAACCATTTCGATCCCAGCCAGCCGGTGCATTTCCTCTGGCAGGTGGACGAGGGCGGCGAGAGCGCGGCCAATCATTCTTTGTATACCCCTCAGGAATTGTACCAGCGCCTGCGGTTGCGTCTTTTCAGCGTCTGGGATTATCTCAAGAATCGAAAATATCCCCGCGAAACCACGAATTTTCAGCTGGTCTGGATCAGCCCGATCCTCGGCCGGCGTGAATCCCGCCGCATCGAGGGCGATTACCTGCTGACCCAGACCGACATCGAAACCGGCCGGGTCTTTGCCGATGCGGTCGGGTTCGGCGGATCCTATCTCGACGAGCATCTGCCGTCGGCCGACGGCGGCTACGAAGTGCGCTTTTACGCCCGGCCGCTGCCGTACGATATCCCCTTCCGCTGCCTGTATTCGCACAACATTCGCAACCTCTTCGCCGGCGGCCGGGCGGTGAGCGCCTCGCATCTGGCCTTCACCTCGGTCCGCCTGATGCGCACGGGCGGCGTGCTGGGCCAGGCGGCGGCCGTAGCGGCCAAGCTCTGCCAGCAGCACGACACGACTCCGGCCGAGTTGGGCATCGGCCACATACAAGAGTTGCAGCAGGAATTACTTAAACACGACGTCTTTATCATCGGGCAGACTAATGCCGACCCGCGCGATCTGGCGCGCCGTGCGCGGGTCAGCGCCAGCTCCGAAGCCGCGCTCTCCCGCCCGGCCGCAGCCGGCCAATACCGCAGGGCGGACGCCGGGATCGCCGCCGCCATCTATGCCTATGCCCCACAGGTGGAGCGGGTCGGCTTCTATCTGCGCAATCCGGGCGGGGAAACGACGGTCAAAGCCTTCCTGGGTTACGGCGAGACCCCACCGCCGGAATTCTGGCCCGCGCCGGAATTTTCGGTCCAGACCTTCAGGCTCCAGCCGGATCCAGCCGGCTCCCAGCCGGAAGGCGATAAAAACGCTCATGGCCAATTGGAGGGCGCGGTCAATCCGACCGGCAGCCGCGGCTGGACCGAGTATTACCGCCGGGTGGACAATGTCACCCAATTCGCTATCCTGGCCGAAGGCGAGGCCACGGTCGCTGCCGGATTCGAAGGCTGGATCGAATACGTCTTGATAAATCCGCGCCCGTTTCCCGCTTTCGACCGGACCAAGGCCGGACAAGCGGTGGTCATCGGCCTGACCGGCCGAGTGGAAGTGTTGACGGAGGCTCATCCGGTGGACGTGGTCGAGGGCTTGCGCGGCGATTCCGACGGCTGGCAGACCGACCTGCCCGCCACGCCTGTATTTTCGCTCCGCCCCGATCCCCGGCCCGGCCGGGCGGAAAACCTGATCAATGGCAAACCGCAACGAGAGGGACGTGCCGCGCTGAACCAGTGGATGAGCGAGCCCGGACAGCACTTGCCGCAGTGGATCGAGCTGGAACTGGACAGCGAACGCCAACTGCGCGAAATATTGCTGCGGTTCGACGTCACCGAACGCCTCTGGCGGGACATGTATCTGATCAAAGGCGAGCGGGTGGCACGGCGGCTGGTGCGGGACTATCGGCTTGAGGTCTGGAGCCGGGGGAGTTGGACAGAGGTTTTGCACGAACGAGACAACTACCGGCGGTTCCGGCGTCACGAACTGCCCGCTGGTACCCGCGGCAGCCGGGTCCGGCTGATCGTCGACCGGGTCTGGGACGAATCCCAGCCGGCCCGCGTCTACGAAATGCGCATCTATTAAATTTGGCCCCACCGGAGAGCCGGTATGCCGATCGTTCCCCGCAACAGCCAGTACGTTCCCGCGGCCAGTCGCCAGGTCGCTTACGATGATTTCGATCTGCACTGCCGGATTCGTCTGCCGGACGCGGCCAGTCGGCCGGTCGGCCGGTTCTTTCTAATCAGCTTGCGCATCAAAACGCCGCTGGTGATCTCAGCGGAGAATAACTACATCAATCCGCTGGGCAATTTCGGAGGCAAACAGTATTTTCTGGCCTTTGAAGCCGGCGGCCGGGTGGTTCTGCAGAAGACGGAAAACCGCCATCCGGAAAAATTCTGGCGCGAAATAGTCAACGAAGACGGGCGGACACTGGCCGTGCCCCAGGGCTGGCCCTATATCCTGGGCGAAGCCCAGTTCGACCCTTCGGCGGAAGAACTGGCGGTGCAAATCTCCGTTCGCGGCGGCCGATTCCGGGTCGAACTGAACGGCCGTCCGGCGCTAGACGTCGTCGACTCGGCCTACTATCCGGGCGGATTCGTCAGCTTCACCGCCGTGGACTGCGATCTGGAATTGCTCGACGCCGAGATCCGACCGGTTCCGGCCGCGCCTTTGCGGCTGATCGAAGTACGGCCCACCGGGCTGTTCCTCCAGGGCCGGCCGCTGCGTCAGTTGGCCAGAGTGCAGATCGAGAATAGTTCTGACGCCCCGCTATGCGCTTTCGTCAAAATAACCCTGGCCGATCAATCGGCCGTCGAATCCCTCGGTCTGCTTCCGCCGGGCCACCAGGAAGTCGACCTGCCGGTGCCGGATGTCGAAAACCCGGCCCGTCTGCGGCTGGAGCTGTTCGCCGAAGGCGCGGCGCAACCGGCGGACAGCCGGGAGCGGGAGTGGCCGCGCCAGCGCAAAAGGACCATTTGGCTCTTCACCTCCAGCCACGAAGATCTGGGTTACTGCGGGCACATCAACAAACTCAAGGAAGAGATGGCGCAATACCTCGAACTGGCGTGCGACCTGTGCGACGCCACCGCCGACCGGCCGGCCGGCGAACGGTATCAGTACCTTGTCGAACACATGTGGTGGTTGCTGGGTTACGCCGAATTACGAGGCGCGGCCGATTTGCAGGCGCTGGTCGAAAAGTACGTCCGTCCGGGCCGGATCGAACCTATGTTCATTCACTCCGGCACGCATACCCACTGGAATCAGCCCGAACAACTGGCCCGCTCGGCCTACTACGGCCGGCGCGAGGCCCGCGACCGTTTCGGATTGGACCCGGTCACGGCCATTTACGCCGACACGCCCGGCGTCGCTTGGCCGGCCGCGCAGGTCTTTGCCCAAGCCGGCGCCAAATACCTGCTCAACGCCCGCGGTCCCTGGCGTTATGAACGAAAGCCCGGCGCTCCGGATCAATTCTATGCCAACGCGCAAAACACCTTTCCCTATTACGAACCGGAGCCGTCCGGCCTGACCGGACCGTTCTTTTGGGAGGGGCCCAACGGCCGGGACCGGCTGCTGATCCAGAGCCTCTGGAGCTACGGCGGCGATCGGATCTTCAATTTCACCATGCATAAGGGCTATGGTGAATTCGCCGCGTACATTGAAAAATACCTGGCCGAACAGCAAGACTATCCCTGGGACGATATGCTGGAGCCCTGCTACACGGACCACGAAATCCCCAACCTTTCCGCCGTCGACCTGATTGCCCGCTGGAACACGAAATTCGCCTTTCCCCGCCTGCGGCTATGCAATCTGACGGAATACTTTGAGCACCTGGCGCAAAATTATGCCGACCGGCTGCCGGTCCGGCGGGGCGACCTGCCGGATAACTGGGCGGATTATGCGGCCATCGATCCGGCCGCGTTCGGCGTCAAACGAGCCCTGGCCAATGAACTGCCGGGCCTGGAAATGCTGGCCTGCCGGGCGCGATTGCTCGATCCGGCGCAACCCTATCCCTACCGGGAGATATACGATCTCTGGTGGCGGCTGATGGAATTCGACGAACACTGCTGGGCCACCATGCTGCCGCCCACGCCCGAGAACGTGTTCAACCACGACCTGACCAAGAAAGGCAACCTCGCCTGGGCCTGCCGCCGCGCCGATGACCTGAAGACCCGGCTGCTTGAAGCGCTCAGCGCCGGCCTCCCCGGCGCGGGCCCGCGGATCGTGCTGTGGAATCCGCTGGCCCGGGCGCGGGATGAAGTGATCGAACTCGATGTCGCGGACTTTCCATTTGCGGCTTTCCGCCTGCTCGACGATATCAGCGGCGAAGAGTTGCCGTTCCAATTCATCGACGCCCAGACCATTATCTGTCTGGTGCGCGATCTACCGCCCGGCGGAGCCAGGACGATCCGCATCGAGGCGGCCGTCCAATCCGTCCCGCCGCCAGTACAGGCCGAAGTCGAACAAGTCACCACCGTGCATTACGAGCTGGCCTTTGCCGCTGGCCGGCTGGTCCGCCTTTACTCCCGCGCCCTGAAGCGGGACCTGCTGGACGCCACTGCGCCTTACGCCTTCAACCAATTCCTTTATGTGCATACGGAACACTACAACTCGCCGGAACTGACCGTGCACCCGGCTGCGGTTGCGCGTCTGGCCGTGGAAACCGGCCCGGTGGCCACGGTGGTCAGGACCTGGGGGACTGAGCCGGAAAGCGGCGCGCGGCTCGAACAAAGCCTGATCTTCTATCACCATTCACCTCGAATCGACGTGGCCAACCGACAGACAGAAGTCAGGAAACTGCTCTATGAAGGCTGCCTGGGCCAGCATTACGGCGACGTCGGCAATCGCTACCTGGACAATTTCTTTTATGCCTTTCCGCTGCGGGTGGAGAATTTCAAATTCGAAGTCGAACTCGCCGGCGGCGTGGCGCGCGTGCCCGAGGATTTCCTGCCCGTCGGGGTCCGGGATTTCTACGCCGCGCAGAACTGGGTCGAGGTCGGCAACGGTGAATTCGGCGTAGCGCTTTACTGTCGGGAGGCCCCGATTCTCCACTTGGGCGAAATCCGCTACAATCATTTCGCGCGGGACTATCTGCCGGCGCACTCCCATTTCTATAGCTATGCGGCCTCCAATCGCATGGCCGGCTTGCATACCCGCAGCCTGGCCGACTGCGATCTGACGTTTCATTACAGCCTGCTGCCGCACGCGGGAACCTGGCGCGAGGCGGACGTGGCCGGCTGGAGCCAGGAATTGGCCTGTCCGGTGTTGTGCCGGTTCGATCCGACTGGAGGTTCGGAATCTTCGGCGGCGGAGATGGCCACCGGGCTGGAAATCGAGCCCGCCAACGTACACATCGGCGCATTCAAACACAGCGAGAAACCGGGCGGCGGCTATGTGCTGCGCTTGCGTGAAACTCAAGGCCAAGCTGGGGAGGCCCTAGTCCGGCTTCCCTTCCTGGAAATCGGCGCCGCCTGGAGTGCTTCCCTGGTCGAAGATCCGCAGACCGAGCTTGCCCTCGAATCCCCCCAGGCATTGAAGTTCGAAATATCGGCTTTCGATTGGCGGACTATCCTGATCCAGGCTCGCGGCCGACCTTTAGGCCAGGCCGTCCGCCTGCGGGCTGTAGCGCTCGGCGACAACTATGTCCGCCTGACCTGGGAACGGGAAGGCGATAGCGAGGGCTGGTGCATCTTCCGCGGCGAAAAAGCCGATTTCGCACCCACGCAATATAATCTAGTCGGTTTCACCGCCGGGACCGAGTTCGCCGAAAGCGGATTGCTTATGGGCACTACCTATCATTACCGCGTAATGGCGGTTGACCGCTGGAACAACGGCGGGAAACCCTCCCCGGCCCTAACAGTAACCACGTCCACCGAGAACATCTCGCCGCCCGCGCCGCTGGAGGAGGTGCGGGTCGCGACCATTGATCGGGAAACCCTGAGCCTGATCTGGAAGACCAGCCGCGAAAAAGACGTCGCCTTTTATGAAATCCACCGCGCGGAAAAAGCCGACCTGACGGATCAAGTCAAGATCGCGCTAGTTCCGGCCGAACCGTTCTATATCCACCATTATTACGACCACGGACTGAGTTCGGACACAGGTTACCTCTATACCGTGACAATGGTCGACCTGGCCGGCAATCGCTCACCCCATTCCATGCCGGCGACCGGCCGCACCAGCGCCGACGACTGGTGGCAGGTGCGGTCATATGCAGACAAATACCGGGCGGCCGACGGAACTACGGGTGGATCTGTTCCCGCTGAGTGACGCGGAATTTGCGCGGCGTCTGGCCGGTAAGGCGCTTGAAGACTGCGCCCAGGTGGCTCTGGTCCACAAAACCGGTTTCGATCGCGACCGCGCTCAGGCTCAAATCCGTGCCGATCAGCAGGCGCTTGGCCTCGCGGATTCTGATCTGGGCCAGATAGGTAGTGAGGGGAACCCCGAATTCCTGGGTAAAGAGATGAATTAAACGCGACTGACTCAACCCGCAGGCGCGAGCGACCTCTTCGACTCGGCATGGCTGGCGGTAGTAGGTTTCAAGGTAAATGGCCGCTTGCTGCAAGCGCCGGTCTTTGCCTTGGGCGATAGCTAAAAAAGCAGATTCGTGGGTGGTTTTGATTATGAATTCGGCCAGCAGCGTTAGCAGCGGCTGCACCTTTTCGACTAATTTCGCGTCAAAAATCGGCAGACGGCTGAACTCCGCAGCCAATTCTCCATACGGGCAACGCTTGCCCCCCGGCCGAAACGGCCCCAGGATAAGCGAACCTTCATAGACGCCCTTGAAAAACAACGGCGTCACCCATTCCACCACTCCGCCGTGACAGGTTTTGGCGAACGCCTGCTTATGCTTCATGGTCTCCGCGGCCAGAGCCGAACTTTCACGCGGCCGGCATTTGGCGTAACGACCTTCGTGCGCCTTGATCGCCAGGCAAAAGGGGTTGCAGTGTAGATAAAGGCTTTCCTCCTGACCCGGAAACAACTGCGGATCCTGCGCTCCCCGCCAGAGCAAAGGAACCCCCAGCATGGTCGTTAACGCGCGCTGGGCCTCGCTGATCAATACTGCGACGGATTGGCTCATTTATATTATCCAGGCTAAAAATGGCCTATATTTAACAAATAATAGCCCGCGGGTCATAGATAATCAATTCACAATAAGGTATATTTTGGAGTAACCTGGATCGAAAAATTCTTGAGGATAGAGAAATGCCGCCAAACACGTAATAGCTTGGCTGCAAGGAGGTTAATGTGTTGCAAACCTTAAGCGAGAAGACGAAATTCACCATGGTCGAATTGCTAGTGGTGATGGCGATTATCTCCATTTTAGCGCAATTGCTTTTGCCCGCCCTGAACCAAGCGGTGGAATCGGCGCGAACCGCCGGGTGCGCCAACAATTGCAAGCAAATAACCATGTCGACTTTTTTTTACGCCGATGACAATCATGATTTTCTGCCGGCCGGGATTATGAAAGGGGCAACTTCCGACCGTTATTGGCATCAGGGCCTGCGGCCTTATTTGAGCAATGACAAAAGCGTTTTTAAATGCCCCACCTTCACTCAGCGCATCTCCACCTGGGCCACCGATTATGGCTGGAATTACAAGGGGCGTAACAATGACGGGCTCGGTTATATAATTGGCCTGGGGCCAGCCCTGGAATGCGGCGGGTGCGCTCAGTTGAGTGCGGTCGCTAATCCGACGAAGTTTATTGTCGACGGCGATGCCCGGGATCGGCCGACGGCTCGGGATGTCGACCAGCCGATTGGTTTTTTGGGTTACCCGATCCAGGATTTCGTGCCCGATTTGCACAATGGCGGCTTGAACATCGGTTGCGCGGACGGGCACGCCGAATACCAGAAAAATGTTCTGTTGCTGCTGCCCGACACCCTTCCTCGCTGGAGTCGATATAATCGTTAATTAGGACTCATCCTAAAAATGTCCCCATAGGCTGAGAATGCATACCAGCTGTACAAAACGGAAGAAATTGGCTGCCTGGTATTCATAACTCACAACCAAGCGTCGATAGCTATGCAACCACTGTGTAGCGTTGCGTAATTCGGCGAAGAAAATCTTTTTGCTAGAGCTTCTTAGTATAAAACCCCGAAAGACCGGGCAATCGCTCAACGTCTCCGCCGCCAAATCCGCCATAAGGTCGTTTTCCACGTCGATAAAGCCATTTCCCGCAGGATCAAAGGGAAATGGAGGGGAGCCGAGGGTCGGCTTCCGCGCCAGAGTCGTCTGCCTCCTCGGCCCGAGCGGCAATCGTCGGTTCTCCTGCTGGCAAATTTTGGAAATCAAATTCCTTTACGTGTCTCTAATAAATATTCTAGTATTTATTTACTAGATGCTTATAATTCCTTTAACCATAAGGCATTAATACTAAAAAAGCATAAATGTTGATCCCGACCGCCTGAATTTCATTGGCCGCGAGCAGGGCGAGGTTAATCACCTCAAACGGCCGATTGGAGAAACATATGCCTAGCCGAAACCATGGTGTGCATCATCTGCCTCGGGTAATAGAAATAGATAGTGACAAATGTATAAATTGTCACCAATGTATTTCGGCCTGCCCGGTCAAAGGCGCTAACAACGGCAGCGGCGACATTATCGAACTCAATCCCGACCTCTGCATCGGTTGCGGCGAATGCATCAAAGTCTGCACCCATGACGCCCGCCTCATCGTCGACGATTTTCCCGAAGCCATGTCCGCCTTATATCGGAAAGATCCGGTCATCGCCCTGGTCGCGCCCAGCGTGGCAGCGAACTTTCCGGGGAATTTCCTGCAACTCAACGGCTGGCTGCGGTCGATAGGGGTGGCGGCGGTCTTTGACGTCAGCTTTGGCGCGGAACTGGCGGTCAAATCTTATCTGGAACACATTCTCAACCGCCAACCGCGGCTGGTCATCTCCCAGCCCTGCCCGGCCATCGTCACCTTCATCGAACTGTACCACCCGGAGCTGCTGCCTTTTCTGGCCCCGGTGGACAGCCCCATGCTGCACGCCATTAAAATGGTGCGGGAGTTTTATCCCCAATACGCCGGCCACAAGACGCTGATCGTCTCGCCCTGCATCGCCAAGAAACGGGAATTCGTCGAGACCGGACTGGGCGATTTCAACGTCACCATGACCAGCCTGGCCAAACATCTGGAGCAGAACGGCATCGAGCTGGCCGAATTTGCGCCGACCGAGTTCGACAACGATCCGGCGGAACGCGCGGTCCTGTTCTCCACCCCCGGCGGGCTGCTGGCGACCGCGGAGCGCGAGCTGCCCGAAATCCGCCAGGTGAGCCGCAAGATCGAGGGGCCGCACACCATCTACCGTTACCTGGAAAATCTCGGCCCGCAGCTGGCCCAAGGCAGCCATCCGCTTCTGATCGACTGCCTGAACTGCGAGCTGGGCTGCAACGGCGGCACCGGAACCCAGTATCAGCACTCCTCGCCCGACGAGCTGGAGCACAAGGTCACCAAGCGTTGGCGCGGCGAACGCAGCCACTCCCAGCCGGTGGCTCCCGAGACGCTCGCCCGCTTGCAGGCGTCGCTCGACAAATACTGGCGGGAAGACCTGTACGCGCGGACCTATACCGACCTCTCGGCCAATCCGCGGATCATGTTCAAGGCGCCCGACGAACCCCGGATGCAGGAAATCTTCCGCCAGATGCACAAGTATCAGGATTCGGACGTCAAGAACTGCTCCAGCTGCGGCTACAACAGCTGCCGCCAGATGGCGCGGGCCATTCATAACGGGCTGAACCGCAAGGAAAACTGCCACTTCTACATGCACCACCAGATCCAGGATTACAGCGAGCATCTGGAGGACCAGGTCCAAGACCGCACCGCCCGGCTCGAAGAGGCCAAGAACGAAGCCGTGGCCGCCACCCGCGCCAAGTCGGAATTCCTGGCCAACATGAGCCATGAGATCCGCACGCCGATGAACGCGATCATCGGTTTTGCCGGCCTGGCCCTGAAGACGGGCCTCGATGCGCAGCAGCGCAAATACCTGGAGCGGATCGACGAATCCTCCCAGGTGCTGCTGCGGCTGATCAACGACATCCTCGACTTCTCCAAAATCGAGGCCGGCAAGCTGGTGATCGAGACCGTGGACTTCCACCTCCAGCGCAACATCGAGCACCTGATCGACACCTTCGGGCAAAGGACCATGGAGAAGGGCATCTCCCTCAACGTCCGCAAGGATCCCGACATCCCCAATCTGCTGCGGGGCGATCCGCTGCGCCTCAAGCAGATCCTGCTCAACCTGACCGGCAACGCCGTGAAATTCACCGAGCAGGGCGGAGTGTCGGTGCACGTCAGCTGCCAGAAGCGCGAGGCCGACCGGGTGTGGCTGAAATTCGCGGTCGCCGACACGGGGGTGGGCATCCCGACCGAAAAGATCGAGCAGTTGTTCGAAGCCTTCACCCAGGTCGACGGCTCCACCACCCGCAAGTACGGCGGCACGGGGCTGGGCCTGACCATCACCCGGCAGCTGGCGCGCCTGATGGCCGGGGAGGTGCAGGTGACCAGCCAGGTCGGCAAGGGCAGCGTCTTCACCGTGATCCTGCCGTTCGAGGTACAGACCGACCAGGAGGAGGAGGCGCCGCTCAAAATTCCCGACCTGCGGGTGCTGGTGGTGGACGACAACTGGAACGATCTGCTGTTCATCCGCGAAATCCTCTCGGGGATGGGCGTGCGGGTGGAGGCGGTCACCTCTGGGGCCGAGGCGCTGGGCAAGCTGCGCGCCCAAGCCGCAGCCGGTTCCCCCTTTCATCTGGTCCTGCTGGACGTCTACATGCCGGGCCAGAGCGGCATCGAGATCACCCAGCAGATCCGGCAGGACCCGGCCCTGACGGAGGCGCGGGTGATCCTGATCACCGCCTTCGACCGCGACTCCGTGAGCCAAAGCGGCCGCCAGGCCGGCGCGGCCGCGCTGCTGGCCAAACCGCTCAAGCAGTCCGAACTGTTCGACCTCATCACCGGCCTGTTCCGGCACAGCCTCCGTCCGGTCCAGCGTCCCTTGAGCCCGGCGGGCGGCACCCGGCGGCTGGACGGGGTGAAACTGCTGCTGGCCGAGGACAATCCGATCAACCAGGAGGTGGCCTCCGAAATCCTGCGCGGCCTGGGCGCGCAGGTCAGCGTCGCCGCCAACGGCGCCCAGGCCGTCGAGATGGTCGCCCAAGGCGAATACCAGGCGGTCCTGATGGACGTACAGATGCCGCAGATGGACGGCTACGAGGCCACCCAGGCGATCCGCCGGGACGGCCGGTTCGCCGCCCTGCCGATCATCGCCATGACCGCCAACGCCATGAAGGAGGACCGCGAACGCTGCCTGGCGGCCGGCATGAACGATTACGTCGCCAAGCCGATCGACCCCAATCTACTGTTGCAGACGCTCGACCGCTATGTCGTCGCGTCGGCCCAGACGCCGGCGAAAACGCCCGCGCCGAGCCAGCCGGCCCCGGAAAAAGCCGTCGCCAATGGCGCGCCGCCACAACTGCCGGGGGTCGACCTGGTCGCCGGGCTGGCGCGCCTGCAAGGCAACTGGGAGCTTTATCTGCGCCTGCTCACCCAGTTCGAGTCGAGCAACCGCCAGACCGTCGCCAACATCCGCCAGAGCCTGGCCGGCGATCAGCGCCCGACGGCCGTCCGCCTGGCCCATACGCTCAAGGGCACCGCGGGCAACCTGGCGATCACCCGCCTGCATCAGGTGGCGGCGGAATTGGAAAAGGCCCTGGCCGGCGGCGCCACAGAGGCGCAAGTCGAACCCCTGCTGGCCGAGACGGCCGCGGAGTTGGTCCGGGTCGGAGCCGCGGTGGCCGGCCAGCAGCCGGCCGCGGCTGCGCCGGTCGCGCCGGTCGCGCCGGTCGCTCCGCCCGGAACCAGGGAGAACGCCGCCCTGCGGCAGGATCTGGACCAGCTGGGCGAACTCCTCCAGCAGAGCAATTTCAAGGCCCAGGCGGAGGCCGAACGGCTGGGCGCCATCTGGCCGGCCGTCGCCGGGCGACCGGAATTCGCCGCGTTGGCGCAACGAATGGCCCGGTTTGATTTTGCCGGCGCGCTCCAGGAGCTCAAGCAACTGCGTGGCGAGTTAGGGGTGGAGTCGGCGGCGGACTGACCCCCCCCCCACCTAGACCAAGCGGCTCGACGGCGCGGCCGGCGGCGGATTTGACGGAAGGGGCCAAACCCATGATCGTGTCCCAATACCGACCGGGAATTCTCCTCGTCGACGACGAACCGACCAACCTGAGCATCATGGCCCAGGCGCTGAAGGACAACTACGACCTGCTGATCGCAACCAGCGGACCCGACGCCCTGCAACGGGCCGCGGCCGAACCGCAGCCGGAGATCATCCTGCTGGATGTGGTCATGCCGCAGATGGACGGCTTCGAGGTCTGCCAGCGGCTCAAGGCCGACGAGCGCACCCAGGGCATCCCCGTGATCTTCACCACCGCCATGTGCGACGCGGTCCACGAACGCCGCGGGCTGGAGGCGGGCGCGGCGGATTACATCATGAAGCCGATCAACCCCACCATCCTGCAAGAGCGGGTCAAGCGCCTCCTGGAATGCCAGGAAGACTTCGTGCGCAAGGCCAATCTGCTGATCGTCGACGACGTGGCGGTCAACCTTGAAATCGTGGGCAGCATACTGAAGGATCCGAACTGGAACCTCCATCTGGCGACCAGCGGGGAGCAGGCGCTGGAGAAGACCCGGCAGATGCTCTTCGACCTGGTCCTGCTCGACGTCATGATGCCCGGGCTGGACGGCTTGGAGGTCTGCCGCCGGCTCAAGGCCGACCCCGCCACCCGCGACATCCCGGTGATCATGCTGACGGGCAAGACGGACCCCGAAAGCGTGGTCCAGGGCTTCGACGCCGGCGCGCAGGACTACGTGGCCAAGCCGTTCAACGACCGCGAACTGCTGGCCCGGGTGCGGATCCAGCTCGACCTGCGGCAGAAGAACGAGCAGATCAAACGGGAGAAGGAGAAATCCGAACGCCTGCTGCTGAACATCCTGCCCCGCAAGGTGGCCCAGGAACTGCGCGAATCGGGGCGGACCGAGGTGGAGGAGTACGAAGAGGTCACGGTCATGTTCGCCGACATCGTCGGCTTTACGACCCAGGCGGCCGGGCTGCCGCCCCGGTTGGTCATCAACGAGCTCAACGAGATCTTCACCGCCTTCGACGAGATCGTCACCGCCAATCATTGCGAGCGGATCAAGACGATCGGCGACGCCTACCTGGCGGTCTGCGGCATGCCCGACCCCAACCCCCGTCACGCCGAAACCATGCTGCGCACCGCGCTGGAACTGCGCGATTATCTGGCGCGGCGCAATTCTTCCGGCGATCTGGCGGTGCCCGGAGGCTGGCGGATGCGGTTCGGCTTGCATACGGGCGAGGCGGTCGGCGGGGTGGTCGGAATCAAGAAATACATCTATGACATCTTTGGCGATGCGATCAACACCGCCGCGCGGGTGGAAAGCTACAGCCAGCCGATGGAAATCAACGTTTCGGCCGCCACCCGAGGGCGCACGCCCAATCATTTCCGGTTCCAGGAGCGCGAGCCCATCGAGGTCAAGGGCAAGGGCCGGCTGCCCATGTTCTACTTCGAGGGCATCGACCTTCCCTGAAGTGCCGTGACTGGTTTTCAGCGCAAGCCTAACCAAGCCTTCTTTAGTCTGGCAAAATCCCCGCAAACAGGGTTTTGAAGGTTCCCGTCTTAAATTTGCGCCCTCATAAATATCTGCCGTCAATGCCCATGCCATTATTTGTGTAATCCGTGCGCCTTTGCGGCGCGCAGAATGGGTTGCCATCATGATTCCAGGGATTACGATGCTTGAAGATAAATATCGCTGCGGGATTATTCAATATGCCGTTTTTGGGACCAACCAGCGCGAAAAAAAACGCTCTGCGGAAAATTGCCGCCGAGCAGCATGGATATTTCACGGCCAATCAGGCCGTCAAAAACGGCTATTGTACGGCGCATCATTCCTACCACATCAAACGTAATAATTGGCTAAGAGTCGACACCGGGCTTTTCCGCTTCCCTGATCAGCCGGATTCATTGGAGTCCGATTTCACGCGTTGGTATTTGTGGAGCCGCAACCTGGATGGCCAGCCCCAGGGAGTGATCAGTCATCAAAGCGCTCTTAAGTTGAGGGGGCTGGGAGATTACGATCCGGATCATGTCCATCTGACCGTTCCCACCTCTTTTCGCAAGCAGGATCAGCCGGGCGTGGTGGTGCATAAGGCCTCTTTGAACCTGTCCGCCATCGAATCCAGACCCGGCTTTCTCGTCACCAGGCTGCCGCGGACCCTGGAAGATTTGCGCACCTTCCTGGAAGAAAAAGGCCTTTGGCTGGAGACGGTTGAACGGGCCTTGGCCGCGGGAACGCTTTCCCGCGAAGAATCGTTTGCCCTGGGCTTTAGCGCCCCGACTTTTTTGGGGGGACAGGCCGCTTCCGGCCCTCCACCGCACAACGACAAGAACGCGAATCCCGCCGAATGCGGGGAGACCGGCGGTCGGCGCGAAACCGCGCCCGCAACCGCAGACGCTGATCCGGTTCTCCTCGCCTCAGCGGGAGCGCCGAGTATTCCACCGGCGCTGGCGCCAACCCCGGAATCAACCGTTCCCCAGGATTCGGCCCATGGGCGGGAATGGATTTATAAAATGATTTTTCTGAGGACCAATCCCATGAACCGGAATTATCGCCGCCGGGCGCAAGCCGGTTTTACGCTGGTGGAGTTGATGGTGGTGGTGACGATCATCTCCGTGCTGGCCGCCCTGCTCCTCCCCGTGCTGGACAAGGCCACGGCCGCCGCCAAAGCGGCTTATTGCGCCTCCAACACGCGCCAGATCTTCCTCGGCGTGAGCGAATATGCCGGGGATAACGGCGGTTATCTGGTGACCGCGATTTGCCCCATCGGCCTGGTCGACGCCAGCAGCGCGCGGATCTTCTGGCAGGTGTCGCTGAGCAAATACGTGACCGGCGTCATCTACACCGATCCGAATACTTATGATCTTTCCAAGGCCTTCATGGCCGCGCACTGCCGGGAAAGCTCCTTCCAGGTCTACCACTGCCCGGCGGACACCAAGAAATGGATGTTCCCGATCTACAGCGAAGGCCAGAGCTGGAGCTACGGCGTGCCCATCTCCCTCGGCTCGACGCTCTTTCCCTTCCGCTTGCTGCACAATATCCGCACTCCTTCGCAGAAACTCTATCTCGCCGACGCCGTCGGCCGCGACATCTATGGTTCGGAATACGTCGACTGGACCTATCCGGGCGCGCCCGGAGCCCCGGACCTGCACCGGCACCAGGATGCCTACGCCAACGCCCTGATGCTCGACGGCCATGTCGAATTGTTGCACGCCTCCGACCGCAACCGTTCGGATCTGGCCAACTACAACAAATGACGCGCGCGGAAGGCCGCGTTTTACGACCAATTCACCCAGCCCCCTTTCCTTCGGAGGATCTCATGAAGCCTGCCTTTCGCCGCTCGCGCTGGCTGGTAAGCCTGTTGGGAAGCCTGACCCTCGGCCTGATCGCCCCCGGCGGCGCGCAGGAACCGGATTCGTCCGCCTGGCTCAAACCCGGCCTGCCGCTGTATTCCGGCGGTTTCACCGGCGGCTATTTCACGGCCGGCACCGAGTGGCAGACCATGACCTATGAAGGCCTGGCCACCGAGGATGACGACCAGGCGTTCATCCAGATCAACCTGGCCACCAAAACCGGGAGCGTCTGGCTCGGCCAGATACGACTGGAAACCCGGTCGAATCCGGAGGCGGAGTGGCAGCCGGTCCTGGCCGAACGGCCGGCCGAACCCGCCGTCTGGAACCAGCGCTGGCGGCTGGTCCAGCGCAATTCAGACTACCAGGCTTCGGCCATACCGGAGGAGTTGGACGGGGAAACCGCGCTGCGCGTGGACCTGGCGAAACTCGGCGCCAACCCCTGGGACGTGCAGGTCGTCAGCCGGGGCGGGCTCCTGCACCTGCGCCAAGGTAACCAGTATCGAATCTCCGTCCGGCTCCGGGCGGCGGCGGAAAAATGGTCTATCTCCTCCTATCTCATGCGCCAGGAACCGTTGCGGTTTTATGCCGCCAGCGGCGACAACCAGCTCTTCAAAACCGGAGAACTGGCCTATGCCGAAGGGGTCCGGATCTTCGCCGTCTGCCTGACCCTGCCTTGGCCCAAACCGGGCGAGCCCGTCTCGTTCATGGATCTGGATTACAAACTCGGGCAGTTGATCCGGCTTTTCCCCGAACTCCGCCTCATCATCCGGTTCGGGGTGAATCCGCCGGCCTGGTGGCGCGGGGAAAATCCGGACGAACTGATCCAATGGGAAAACGGCCGAAAAAGCACGCTCGCAAGCCCCGCCTCCGCCAAGTGGCGCAGCGACCTGGCCACACCCCTGCACGCCTTCGTCGCCCATCTGGAAGCCAAGTGGGGGAGCCATATCCTGGCCTACCACCCCCACGCTTTGAGCACGGGCGAGTGGTATTACCCGATCTGGGAGGGCAAGGGCTGGGGCGACCTGGACTTTTCGCCCGCCTTCCGTCAGGGATATCAGGAATATCTGCGGACGAAATACGGCCCGATCGCCGGCCTGAACGCCGCCTGGAACGCCCGGCTCACGGAATTCGGCCAGGTGAAAATCCCGACGGGCGAAGAACGGCGCCGAACCGCAGCCGGTAGCTTGCGCAATCCCGCCACGCAGCGGGAGCTGATCGACTTCTCCGAATACCTCCAGGTGGCGGTGGCCGAAGCGCTGGATCAGGTGGCGCAGGCGATCAAATCCGTAAATCCGCAAAAAACGGTCTGCGCCTTCTACGGCTACACCTTCGAACTGCCGGGCTGCCAGAACGGGATCGGCGAGGCCGGCCAGCTGCGCCTGGGCCCGCTGTTGCGCCACAGTTCCGTGGACGCCTTCGTCAGCATCACCTCCTACGCCAACCGCGGCCTGAACGGAACCGAGGCGCTGATGGCCCCGCTGGAGTCGTTCGCGCTGCACGCCAAGCACGCCCTGGTGGAGAACGATCATCGGACGCACCTGGCCCCGGTCGAGGCCGGCTTCTTCCGGACCCGCGACAGCCAGGAAACGGCCACCGTCCTGCTGCGCGACTACCTCTGCGCCACCGCTCACCGGGCGCAGATGTGGCTGTTCGATCTCTACGGCCAGGGCTGGTACCGGGACCCGGAGCTGTGGCGAAAACTGGGCCGGGCCGGCCGCGAACTCGCCACCGGGCTTGAGGCTTCGCCCCCGGCCGCGGACGTCGCCGTGATCATCGACGAGAAAAGCCTTCTGGCCCTGGCGCCCGGAATCGCGCTGACCAAGCCGCTGCTCTCGCAGTCACGTTTCGCCGTCAACTCGATGGGCACGACCTCGGCCAGCTATCTGCTCGAGGATTTCCTGGCCGGCCTGGTCCCGCCGCACAAGCTGACCGTCTTCCTCAACGCGTTCTGGCTGGACGGTGCGCAACGCCAGACCATCGGCGAGCAGCTGGCCCGGGCGGGCGGGACCGCCCTCTGGCTATATGCGCCCGGCTACCTCACCGACTCCGGTTTTTCGGCGGACGCGGTCAAGGAACTGACCGGATTCGATGTAAAGGTCCTGCCGCCCGACCGCCAGTTCAGCCAGATCGTCTTCGCGGATACGGCCGCCAGCCGGGTATTTCTGGCCACCCCGCCCGCACCACTGGCCTGTCCGCCGGACGTCTCCTTGCTCCTGAGCGTGACGGACACGGCCGGGGTGACGCCCCTGGCGCATTACGCGGCCTCCTCCCAGATCGCCGCCGCCGCGATCCGGCGCCCGGGGTTCACCTCCATCTTCCTGGCCGTCCCCGCGCTACAGGCGGATCTGCTGGCCAGCCTCGCCGCCGCCGCCGGCGCGCACCTGTACACCGAGCCGGGCCCCAGCGTGATCGCGGACCGGGAAATGCTGGCCGTTTTTGCCCCTCGAGACTATTCCGGGCCGATCAATCTCCCGGCCGAGGCCCAGGTCAGCGACATTTTCACGGGCGAATCATTCGCGGCCCGGAGCTTCAAGCTCGATCTGCCCAAAGGCACGATCAAATGTTTCCGCATTGAAAGCAAGGAGCCAACCGCCGGCAGGCCAGCTTCGAAATGAACTCGCGCGGGATCAATCGGCGCAGTGTTGTTTGTAATGGTTAACGGTAGCGGGATGGGACGAGGGGACAGCGCTATTTTCGCCCGAAAAGGCAACCGGCGCGGGAGCCGTTTTTCCGCGGCCACCTGGCGCCAAGGTCATTTGGCCGGAGGCGTCGCCCCCGACTCGACCGCTTCCATATCCGCCAGCCGTTTGCGGAGTCGCCCGATCTCGGGCAGAGTCGCCGCCCGGGCTTCCACCCGTCCCTGATAGTTGCGCTTGGTGTCCTCCAGGGCGCGGCGCAGATCATCGACCTCGCCGGCCAGGCGCTGGGCGGCCTCACCATGGGCTTTTTCGTGTTCCGCCTTTTTGGCGGCCAGATTGGCCTCCATCTCCTTGACCGCTGCCTTGGCGTCGGCCACGATCGGGTCCTTCTCCACTTCGGCCAGCAGTTTTTCCAGCTTCTCTTTGAGCTGCGCCTGGAGTTGGATCCGGGCCGCGCCCGCCGTCTTGGCCGCCGGAGCCGGTTTGGCCACCGGCGCCGGCTTGGTCTCGGCGGCCTCCTCGCCCGCGGCGGCCTGGGGTTTCTTGGCCGCCGGCGCCGGTTTCTTGGTCTTTTCGGCGCTCGGTTCGGGCTCGAGCGCGGGGAGGGGTTTCTCCTCGTCCAACGCGAGCTGCTTTTCGGAAGATTCCAGGGGATTGGCCTGGCTGAACAGACTGCTGGAGTGGCGGATCTGTTTGACCTCGGAGCCGGCAAAGGTCATCTCCACCTCGCGGGCGGTGTGTTCGCGGTAGCGGCTGGGCGCCGAAACCGCCACTTTGAGCTTGCCGTCGTCGAGATAGGTGGCCTTGCCGATGATGACATTGCCGTTCTGGAGAATAACCTCGTCGGCGGCAAGCCAGGCGCTCCCGCCCAACACCGCCAGCGCCACCAGCATCCCTCTGCGCATGGTTCTCTCCCTCCCGCCTCCGGACCGCCGCTGAGGCCTTCCGGGGCAGAGCCGCATTGTGCCTTATTCTTCCGCCCGTCAGCGATATATTGCCCGTTTGTTCCGGACAGCTCAAGACAAAACCGGGACGCGGAAGGCGATCCGCGTCCCGGTGATTTTGGCGAACCTTCCCCCGCCCTCTTCAGCGCGGCAGCTGGCTGATCTGGACCGCCTTGGCCTGGCCCGAAATCTCGTGCGGCGGGAACTGCGGATGCGGCACGGCCCGGGCGCAGGCGCCGTAGACCTCGGTCACGACCAGGACCGCCCGGTCGGCCGGATCGCCCACGGCGAAGAGCATGCCCCGCTCGACCCCGTCGCGCTCGCCGACCCCGATGATCGCGGTGCTGTCGGCGCCCTTGCCGTCGCTGGCCAGGACCTTGGTTTCCAGCGGCTTGTTGCCGGTCGCGGCCGGAGCCGCGGCCACCGGGGCGGCCGGAGCCTTCACCGCCGTCCGCGGGGCGTCTTCGTCCAGGGGCGGGCCGGCCACTTTGCCGGCGGTCGCCTCACCCGAAGCGGCGGGGGCCGCCGGAACCGACGGCAACGTGACCGTGTTCTCCACCGGCGGCACATAGGCGGCCCCGGCGGAGTCGGCGGGCGAGTCGCGCCAGACGGGGGCCGGCGGCACGGCCGGCGCGGCGCAGGCGGAGATGTCTTCGCGCGCGGCGGCGGCCTTCTTGGCCTGCTCGCGGCTGAAGACGCCCGGATCGGTCTCGATGGCGGCCATCACCCGCTCGATGTTGCGGATGCGGTTCTGGGTTTCCTGATGCCGGAGGCGGTATTCGTCGATCAGCCCGGTCAGCTGGTGCTGCTTCTCGGTGTATTCGTTGAGCTTGTCGAATTCCAGCTTGGCCCGATCGGTCAGCCGGTTGCGTTCCTTCTCGAGATTGCTCTCCATGAAGTCGGCGTCGGCCTTGAGCGGATCGGCGGCCTTGACCTCGCTGGCGGCGGCAGGTTTGGCCTCCGCCTTCTGCTTCTCGGCGGCGCGGGCCTCGATGGGCGCCTCTTTGCCGGTATTCTTCCGGCTCTGCCGGGTCGCGGAAGCGTCCTTGTCCTTGGTGCCGAACCAGCCGCAGCCGCCCAGCAGCAATCCCGGAATCACCCCCAGCGCCACCCGCCGCAAAGTCGCGTTTTTCATCGTCGCCATTCCTTGACGTTCCTGACGTCTTCTCCACGGCGTTCCGCGCGGAACGCTTTTAAATGTTATCGGCTGTCGGGCCGTCCCGACCGCAATCAATTTCAGATATAATCGACCAGGCTAAGCGGGATGAACTGGGCGGTGGTCCGCAGGCTCGCCTCGAAGATATTCTGGGCCGACTGGTAGCGGACGATGGCTTCGGCGTAGTCCAGGTCGATCCGGTCGGCGCGGATCTGGTTGAAATTGACCTGCTCGTCCTCGTGCCGGCTCATGATCAGTTCGATCCGCTCCATCCGGCTGCCCACGTCGGCCCGCCCCATCAGTATGCGGTCGGAGTCGGTCTTGTAGTTGTCGACCAGTTCGCTCAGGGCCTCGGCGTCGTTGCCGTTCATGGCGTCGATCGAGTCGTTGAAGGTGGAGAAGATGTTGGGTTCGCGAGCCCGCCCGGTCAGCGGCAGGGCGCGCGGTTGCATGACGATGTCGTTGTCGTCGGCGTTGTAGTTCAGGAAGACCGAGCCGCCGACCAGCCCGGATTGGTTTTGTTCGGTCAGGCCGACCACGCCCGAAGCCGTGGCCCGGCCGCCGGAGGCGACCAGGTTGGTGTGGGCCGAGTCGCTGTAGACCCGGACCATGTAGCGCTGGGGGCCGGCCACGCCAGTGTCCTGGATCTCGACGTAGACCTGGGAGTTGCGGTCGGCGTTGATGTCGGCGGTCAGCCCCGGCAGGTTGACCTGCGAGAGCTGGGGGTTGCCGCCCGCGCCCTGATCGTCGTTACTGCGGGCGTAGGAGCCGCTGGCCAGGGCCACATTCAGATAAGCGCCGCCCAGGGTGGAGACGATCTCCAGCCCCTTGCCGTTTTCGGCCACCCGGGCGGTGGTGTAGGTGTTGGAGCTCTTGATCGCGTTGCAGAAGTCGCCGACCTTGGCGAAGGTGGCCTGGACGGTCAGGTTGTCGGCGGCCACGACGTCGGCGGAGTATTCCAGATAGACCGAGCCGCTGACGCCCTGGAAGTCCGGGGCGATGCCGCTCAGCGTCACCTGCCCCTGGGTCTGGCCGGCCGGCAGAGTGCCCTGGGCCACCAGGTCCGCCGGGGCCATCGCCGCGTCACGGTAGATCTGCACCTGGCGGGCGCCGGCGATAGTGGTCATCCGCACGTAGACCTGGCCGTTGGCGTCGGTGGAGACGCCCTTGTCCAGGCCGCGCAGGCTCCAGGCCTCGAACTGGTTGTTGGCGTCGTTCGACTCGATGAAGGCCGGCACGCTCACGGTCGAACGGAAGGTCGGATCATAGATGGTCTTCATCGACAGATCCTCGGTGCCGACCACCGCCGGATAGTTGAGGCTGAGTGTGCCGGAGACGCCCGAGGCGTTCTGCTCCTGCATGACGATCGTGCCCAGCGCGGGGCTGGTGCCCGAGGCGATCAGGTCGCCGGCCAGGCGCTTCTTGTCCTTGTACAGCTGGACCGTGTAGTTAGCGCCGTCGTAGCCGACCGTGGCGTAGAGCTCGCCGCTCTCGCCGGTGTTGACCCCCTGGGCCAGGCCGGTCAGACTCCAGCCGTCGAGGCGGTTGTTGGTGTCGTCCAGCTCGTTGATCTGAACGTTGCCGGGCAGGCCGCCGTTGGTGATAACGAAGCCGGCGTCGCTGTAGCCGGCCAGGTCCGCCAGCAGGGTCTGCTCGGTCAGGCGGGGGTTGGTGTCGAAGCCGTTCAGCGAGTTCACGTTGCCGCCGTAGAAGGGGTCGACGGCGATGGCGCCGGTCTGCTTGAGGCCCAGGGCCTGGGCGACGGTGTTGTTGGCCGACTCCCGGGCCTCCAAGGGGGTGGTGGGGGCCGCCAGGGCGCTGGCGCCCGTGCCGGCCGGCAGATCCACCGCCGCGTCCCACTCGCGCAGCATCAGGCCGGTGCCGTTGGAATTGATGTCCACCCGAACGTAGCGGGTGTTGGTGGCCAGGAGCTCCTTGCCGGCGGCCAGGGTCTCGCGCTCGATGATGTCCTTGACGTCCTCCAGGGTGTCGGCCGCGGAGAGGTCGATGGTCAGCCCCTGGCCGTTGGCGGGGAAGTCCGAATAGAAGAGGGCGAGCTTGCCGTCGGGCACGCCCGTCCCCATGTTCAGATCCTCCAGCCGGGTGGAGAAGTTGACGGCCATGTTGGCGGCCGGATCGAGGTCGCCGGTCTTGAGGACGCTGATCATCGAACCGAAGACGGTCTCGCCGGTGACGTTGATGGGCATGAAGGCCGAGTTGTCGACCTCGGTCCTGATCTGGTCGGCGTTGCCGCGGTAGTTGACATAGCGGCCGCCGACCACCTCGAAGGGGGGGGTCTGGGTCTGGGTGCCGCCGAAGATGTAGCGGTTGCCGCTCTTGGTGTTGCCGATGTTGACGATCTCCTGGATCAGATTGTTCATCTCCACCGCGTTGGTCCGGCGCATCTCCAGGGTGGTGGTTTCGCTGGCCCCGCCGATGACCAGGCCCTTGGCCTTTTTCACCAGGTCGTTGACGTTGCCCAGGGCGCTGTCGGAGAGGGCGAGAAAAGAATTGCCCACGGTGATGTTGTTGTTGTACTGACCGATCTTGGCGATCAGCGTGTCGAGGCGCATGCCCTCGTTGGCGGCCAGCGGATCGTCGGAGGGGTTGACCACGCGCCGGCCCAGGGACATCTGGTTCTGGACCTTGAGCACGCGGCTGTAGTTGTCCAGGATCGAGTTGAGCGCCGAATTGGAGGCGATCTTGACGGTCGAGCGCATGGCGGACTCCTTGACTGGCCCGGGCGACGGGCCGGGGCGGCGCAAACGGCGGCGGCGCGGACGCGCGGCCGGACGCGCCGCTACATGTTGATGAGCGATTCGTACATCTTGTCAGCGGTGGTGATGAAGCGAGCGGCGCTCTGGAAGGCCCGCTGAAAGAGCAGCATCTTGGTCAATTCCTCGTCGAGGTTGACGCCCGAATAGTCCTCGCGCTGGTTCTCCATCCGGGTGAGGATGTCCTCCTGGGTGGTCAGCAGCGAATCGATCCGGGAGGCCTCGATGCCCAGCCGGCCGACGATGCCCTGGTAGTAGTCGTCGAAGGTGGCCGTGGCGCTGTCGAGGGTGGCGGTCTCGCGCAACCCCTGCATGGCGATGACGCCGGTGTTGTCGCCGGGCACGAAGCTGCGGGCGCCGGCCAGGAACTGGGGGTTGTTTTCCGTGGCCGCGTTAAGGTCCAGGGTGCGCGCGTCGTGGCCGGTGAAGAGGGTGTTCAAACCCAAAGCGGCCAGGACGCCGGAGGTGTCGCGGCCGAAGCCGAAGGTGTAGTCAGAATTCGTGCTTTCGATGGTCACGCGGTTGGAGAGGTCGATGTCGACCTTGAAAATCCCGGAGGCGACCGAGTCGAAGGCGACTTGCAGCTTGTTGATCAGCGCATTGGCGGCGTTGGGGTTGGTCCGGTCGTAGAGGATGGTGTCGGCCCCGCCCGTGCCGTCCAGGTCGATCTCCAGATTGACGGGGGTCTCCTCGCCGGTGACCTCGTTGTGGACCATTACCTCCAGGTTGCCGTTGACGATCTGGTAGGTGCCGGTTTCGGGGGTGAAGCCGTAGTTCAGCTTGTCGAGCGTGACGTCCGTATCGATCACTCCGGTGGCGCCGGTCAGGCTGGAGTAGCCGTTCAGGCCGATGCCCTGGGAGTGGATGCGGTTGAATTCCCAGGCGAAGGAGGCGGCCAGCTGGTTCAGGTCGTCCTGGTAGCCAAGGACCACGCTGTCGCGTAGATCGAGCATGGCCCGCAACTGGCCGTCCTGGATATCCACCGGCTGCTGGTCCTCGGCGAAGACCGGCTGCTGAACGATCAGGTCGCCGACCGACTCGGAGGCGGTGGTGAGCTCCTTGTACTGGTCCTGAAAGACCAGGAGCCGGCTCTTCTGGGTGACGGTGACCACGCCGTGCTTGTCCTCGGTGACGGTGATGTCCATCAGCCCGGAGAGATCCTTGAGGGCCTCGGTCCGCTGGTCGCGCAGATCGTTGGCGGTGACGTTGGTCGTGCCGCCCTTTTCGACGATCAGGATCTGGCGGTTCAGGTCGGCAACCTCCCTGGCCAAACTGTTGATTTGGTCGACGGTGCTGACCACGGCCTCGTCGATCCGCTGCCGGTAGTCACGCATCTTGGCGTCCATGTTCTGGAAGGAGTCCCGCATCGAAGCGCCCTGGTCGATCACCGCCTGGCGGGTGGAGATGTCCTCGACGTTGTTGGCGAAGTCGGAGACCGAATTCCAGAAGTTGTCCATGGCGGTGGAGAGGTCGTTGTCGGTCAGTTCGTTGAAGAAGACCTGGACGTTCTCGTAGCCGTCCTGGAGGGTGCTTAGATTCTCGCGCGAGCTCTTGGCCAGGCGGACCTGCTTCTCGAGGAACTCATCGGCCAGGCGCTTGATCTCGTTGATGCCCACGCCGGTGCCGACCGCCCCGAAGGTGTAGCTCTGGGGTTTGTTGGCCTGTTGGATCAGGCGCTGCCGAGAGTAGCCCGGGGTGGCGGCGTTGGCGATGTTCTGACCGGTCACGTCCAGCGAGAGCTGCTGGGTGATCAGGGCGGTCGCGCCGATGTTGAGGGTGCGGAAACTCATCTTGCGCCTCCTTTCAGGCCCGGCGGTCGAGCAGACCCACCGCGCCGCCGTGCCGCTTGCCGTCCCGACCATAAAGCTTGGGGCTCGGGCGCAGCGACTCCATCACCAGGCGCAGAAAAGCCTGGACGTGCTCGATGCTGGCGTGCAGCAGCTCCCGGTTCTGCCGGGTGCGCCGGCGCAGGGCGTCGAGCGTGGTGCGCAGCTCCGACTGGGCCCGCTTCAGCCGCCGGCCGGCCGCTGCGGGCGCGCGCGCGAGCAAAATCTCAAGCTTGAGCGGCTCGGCGGCCAGCCCCAGCTCGGCGGCGGCCGTCCGGGAGGCGGCCTCGCGCTCGCTCTCGGCCGCCCGCACCTGGGCCAGCAACTGCTCCTCGGCCTCCAGGATGCGCTGCATCGCGTCCAGATCGCCGCGGATGATCGCCTGGCGCTTCTCTTCGGCGGCCGCCAGCAGGGCGGCGTGCAGCTCCTGATGCCTGATCAGCAAGGCTTCCAGCCGTTCCAGATGTTCGCTCATTTTTCGCTCCCGCCGGCAGCGCCGGCCAGTCCCTGGCGGCGCACCAGGCTCTGGTGGATCAGTTCGCTCAGGCCGTAGCAGGCCCCGCGGCCGACTTGATTGCCCATCTCGTCGTCCAGCAATTCGCGAAAGGTCTCTTCGCCGCGCCCGCCGAAGCCCAGGCCGTCGGTGGGCATCTCGCCGCGCATGTTCTTGAGCAGCTGGCCGAGAAAGAAGCCGGCGAACTGCTCGCAGGCGGCGCGCAACTCGGGCGGCTCGTCCTTGAGCGCGGTCTTTTTGGCGCTCAGGCCGGTCAGCCGGCCGGCGGCGGCGGTCGAGGCGTTCGAAGTCGGAGCGGCGGTCAGGGCTTCCATGGCTTACTCCACGATCAGTTCGGCGTGCAGGGCGCCGGCGGACTTGAGCTTCTCCAGGATCACGATCACATCGCTGGTGCTCACCCCCATGGCGTTCAGGGTGTCGATCAGGCTTTGCAGGTTGGGTAGCTGCCCCGGGCCGTCGAGCTCGATCACGCTGCGGCCGGTGTTGTTCTCGAGGCTGTAGCGCGGCCGGCGATCGTCGGCGCCCTGGGGGATGTCGCGCAAGGTGACGGTCAGGTTCTTGTGGCTGATGGCCACCGGGTCGACCCGGACCTCGCCGGTGATGATCACGGTCTTGGTGGCGCGGTTGACCAGCACCCGCGCCGGCCGCTCGACGGCGATATCGAGCTCGAGGACCTCCTGGACGTATTCGACCTTGCGGGCGTTCATCTGATCGGGGATGCGCACCTCGACCATGCCGGCGTCGAGAGCCCGGGCCACCAGCTGGTTATCGCCCAGGGCGGTCTGCTCGAAGCCGGTCTGGACCCGCAGGAAGGGGTTGGTGCCCTCGTCGCTGTTGATCGCCCGGGCCAGGGTGGCGGCGTCGGCGAAGCTCTTGCGCTTGAGCACCAGCCGGAAGGAGTTGTCGGCCTCGACGAAATCGGTGGGCAGGACCGCCACCACCTGGGCGCCGCCCTCGGCGTTGGCCGGCACCCGGCCGGAGG
Organism: uncultured Planctomycetaceae bacterium; assembly: GCA_964389915.1. Taxonomy (GTDB): domain Bacteria; phylum Planctomycetota; class SZUA-567; order SZUA-567; family SZUA-567; genus CAYMGG01. The sequence continues at coordinate 7,493 of CAYMGG010000010.1, read as the reverse complement.
TGGGGAAGGCCGTATCGGCCGTGTTGCCGCCGATCAGGACCCGGCCGGCGGCCCAGGCCACCGCCTCGCCCCCGGGCTTGAAGCGCAAGGGACAGTTCATCAGCATGCCGTTCTCGATGCTCTTGGCGTCGCCCAGGGCCGTGACCCGCAGGTCCAGCTTCTGCCCCGGCCGGATGAAGGCGGGGATGGTCGTGTCCACCTTGACCAGGGCCAGGTTGTTGGTCGAAAGGTCGGAGAGGTCGAGGTTGAAGCTGTTGGCCTCAAGGTAGGCCTTGACCAACTTGAGCGCGGCGGTGCTCTTGTCGCCGGTGCCGTTTAAGCCCGTGACCAGGCCGATGCCCTCGGCGTGGCGGTCGACGGCGTAGAGGATCTCGGCCATCGTCTTGATCTTCTCCGCGCGGGCCGGAGCGGCCGCCAGCAGGAGCAGCCCCGCCAAGAACCAGAAGCGCGCGCGCCCGATCATTCCGTCCATGGTTCGTTCCTTTATCCGTTCAGAAGGGACTCAGTTTGTCGAGAATCTTCGAACCCCAGCCGCGTTTCTGCATGACGCTCAGGTCGCCCTGGCCGTCGAACTTGATCCGCTTGTCGATCAGGTACTTGGCCTCGACGGAGTTGGTCGCGTCCAGATCGCGCGGCTCGACCCGACCGGTCAGGATCAGCACCTGGTCCTCCTCGTTCACCTTGACCTGGCTGCGGGCTTCGATCACCAGCTGGCCGTTGGGCAGGATGTCGAGCACCTCGCCGCTGATCTCGGCCTTGAAGGTCTGCTTGCGCTCGGTCTGGCCGTCGCCCTTGTGCTCACGGGAGGCGGTCAGGTCGATCTCCGGCTTGTTGAGGCCGTTCCTCGCCTTGGCGATCAGGCCGCCGGACTTGTCGGTGCTGAGGTTGAACCACTTGTTCACCTCCCAGGTGTTGGTGCTGTCGCGCTTGAGGTCGGTGGTGGCCTCGTGCTTGGCGTCGATGGCCTCGTTGATGGTGATCGTCACCCGGTCGTGGACCCGGCAGGCGCGGGGCCGGGCGAAGGAGCTGTTCTCGCCGTAGGCGGCCAGCAGCTGCCGGGCGGTCGCGTGTTCGGCTTCGCTCGCCTCCTGGGCCAGGGCCGCGCCGGCCAGCAGCCAGCCGGCCAGGGCCAGGACGATCCGCAGTCGGTTCATTTCTTGTTCCTTTCGGCCTGGGGCAGGTCCACGGTGCCGGGACCGACGGCCACGGCCATGAAGCGCTTGCCGGTTTCGGGATTCTGGACCATCACCGTCTCGCGCAACCGGGCGTCGGCCAGGGCCTTGACGTAGCCGCGGACGTGAAACCCGCCGGAGCTGGAATCGAGCACCACGATCTTGTTCCGCTCCACGGCCAAGGGCTCGGCCAGGTCGCCCACCCGGAGGGGGGTCATGGCCGAGAGGGCGCGGGAAGCGGTCTTGCCCACCAGGAGCTCGGCCTTGGCCGGCAGATAGGTGCTGCCGGCGACCAGGGGCTGGCGAACCACGCCCAGATCCTCCTGGGTGATGGTCGCGCCCAGGGGCAGCGGCCGGCGCAGGACGGGCGTCAGGGTGGTCAGCTTGGTCTCCACCGCCGCCTCGATCTCGCCCAGCTTCCGGCCGGAAGCGTCGCGGGCCGCCAGGCGCAGCACCGCCCAACCGGGCAGCGCGCCCTTGACCAGTTTCATCACTTCCAAATCCTTGGTGCCGGCCGGCCAGGCGTCGGCCTGGCGGCATTCGACGCTCGCCTCCACGCCCTCGCCGCCGATCTGCCGCAGCAGGTGGCGCTGCACAGCCGTCTGGACCAGCTTGGCCGCGGCCGGATTGAATTCGCCGGAGTCCAGCGGCCGGGCGGGGGCGGGGGCGGCGGTGGGTGCGGCCGGCTCGGGCACGAGCGGGGTCGGCAGCTCTGGCGCCGGCAAGGCCGAAATGGCCGGCGCATTATCGGCCGTCGCCGCGAGCTGGGAAACGGTCACGCTGAGCGCGCCGGCCAGGGTCACGCCCGTGTCCAGCCCCACCTCGCGCAGCCGGTCAAGCACGTCGGCCCGGGCCAGCACCTTCGGCGCGCCCGGCTCGGGTACGGGGCCGAGGAAGAGCCGGCCCACCCGACGGGCGGACTCGGCGTCCCCGTCCAGGTCGGCCACGGCCGCCAGGCGGATGTAGCCTTCCGGCAGAGCCGCCCGTTCGCGCAGGGCCACGGTCAGATCCGCGCGCGCGCCGGCGGCGGCGAGCAGGACCAGAACCAGACTGAGGGCGAAGCGGACCGCGCGGATCATGGGCTAACCTTTCCTTACCGCTTGAGCGTGTTGACGGTTTGCAGCATCTCGTCGGAGGTCTGGATGCTGCGGGAGTTGAATTCGTAGGCGCGCTGGGCGGAGATCATGTTGACCATCTCGGTGATGGCGTCGACGTTGGAGGTCTCCAGCCACCCGCCCTTGATGGTGGCGAAACCGGCCGAGCCGGCCAGACCGCCGGTGGCCTGGCCCGACGCGGGCGTTTCACGCCAGAGATTGTCGCCCTCGGGGGTCAGGCCGACGGTGTTCTGGAAGGTGTAGAGCGTCAGCTGCCCCAGGGTCTGGTACTGATCGCTGCCGTCCTGCTTGTACTGGATCTGCCCGTTCGCGCTGACCTGAACCTCCGTCGCGTCGGAGGGCACGTTGCCGGGGCTGGGGCTGAGCGGATGGCCGTCGACCGTGACCAGGGCGCCGGTGTCGTCGACCCGGAAGGAGCCGTCGCGGGTGTAGCGGAAGGTGCCGTCGGGCATCGTGACCCGGAAGAAGCTGCGGGCGATGTTGCCGCTGTCCTGCAACATCATGTCCGACCAGTTGGTCGACTCCAGCGCCCCGCCGTGGGTGAAGATCGGGGTGGTGCCGGAGATGCGCACGCCCTGGCCGACCTGGATGCCCACCGGGGTGTTGTTCAAGCCCCCCTCGATGCCGGAGGGGCGGATGCCCTGGTAGAAGAGGTCGCTGAAGTTGACGTGGCGCTTCTTGTAGCCGTTGGTGTTGACGTTGGTCAGGTCGTTGGCGATGGTGTCGATGTTGAACTGCTGGGCGCGCATGCCGGTGGCGGCGCTCCACAGGGCTCTGATCATCATGGCGAAAGCCTCCTCTTCTCAACCGGCCGGATCAGGCGTTGATCGCGCCCAGCCGCTGGACAACGTTACCCAGGCCCTCGTCCTGGATGCGCAAAAAGGTCATGTTGGCCTCGTAGGTCCGCTGGGCCTCGATCATGTGGACCATCTCGTTGACCGGCACGGTGCCCGAATCCTCGACATGGCCGGAGACCACGTTCCGCTGGCTGTTCTCGAAGCGGACCTCGCCGGTCTCGTTGGCGTAGAGGCTGTCGCCGACCTTGCGCAGCTGGCCGGCCTGGTCGGTGCGGACCACGCCCACCTGGCCCAGAGCCACGAAGGTGAGGCGGTCGCGGATCGTGCCATCCTCCATGATCTCGGCCTGCGCCCCGGCCGGCAGCTGGATCGGCGCGCCGTCGGTGCCCAGCACGGAATAGCCTTCGGAGGTGGCCAGCCGGCCGTTGGAGTCGAGGTTGAAGTCGCCGGCCCGGGTGTAGAAGACGTCGCCGCCCTCCTCCTTGCGGATCATGAAGAAGCTCTGCTTCCCCGGCTCGTCCTGCTTGAGGGCCAGGTCGAAGGCGTCGCCGGTTTCGCGCAGCACGCCGGGGCGGAAGTCGGTGGCGGTCTGGTTGATCCAGGAGCCGCCGCCGGTCTGCTCCAGAATCCGGTCGATCTCGGCCCGGCTGCCCGGCTGGAGCAGACTCTCGGCCGGCAGGGACTCGAAGACCGTCCAATCCGGCTTGAACCCCGGGGTGTTGGCGTTGGCCAGATTGTTGGCGACCACGCCGTGCCGGGCGGTTTGGACCAGAGCGCCCATGGTGGACAAATACATGCCGTTGATCATTTTCCCACCTCGGTCAATTCGGAACTGAACTTGGCTTCATATTTGTCGCGGACCAGATCCTGACACAGCATTAGAATGGCTTTGCTCAGTTTGTCGGGTTTGAGTGAGCGAAAATTGCTTTCGCCGATCATGGCCGTGAGCTTTTCATCAATCGCTGAGTTTGGCATAGCCGCTGTCTCCCTGGAAATCGGCTGTCGATATTAACGCAGGCACCTAATTAACAAGCACCGTGCCACAGACTCCAGCCCGGACCAAGATCGGCCGATATTTATTTTAATGGCTTTTAAGTTAACAGGTTATGGAGAAAGAGAATTTACTAAGGCAGTTGCTGAAGACTCGTTGCAGGGGGTGCGCAAGATAGTCTAGAGGTGGTGATTGCCGGAGTTTATCGGCCGAGGCGGCAATTTATGCCGCCAAAGCCCCACCCCGGCCAAGGTTTTGGCCGGACAGGCGATTTATCAGTTTGAGATTAATAAAGTTAGCCAGCTTTTTGGCAGGAAGAGGTGCTCTTGCGGTTGAGCAGAGAGACTGCGTCTGAAATCTGGTCGGCAAACAGATATACTGCATCTATACCAGCCATTGACAATACCTTACGAATTCTAGCCGATGCCCGACAGATATAGAAATGTCCGTCCAGACCGGTAAATGTCTTGGCCAACAGGAATAGAATGCTGATGCCGGTGCTGCAAATGTGCTCGGTCTCTTCCAAGGAAACTATCAGACCGCGCTCGGGATGCTTAAGGCCTGATTCCAGAAGCTGTTGCAAGGCATAGGCAGTTTCGTAGACCACCTCGTACGGAAAATGAATAATGAATATGCCGTCATTGGCCTCAAAACGGATGCCTTCCAGCGAAGGCCGAGGCGCTTGGCGGGCAATGGTCCGCTGGAGACAAGTGCTCAATTCCTGCGGATCGACGGGCAGAGGCAGGTAATCCCTCGCGCCGGCCGCAAAAGCTTCGGCGCTGCGCGCAGTCTCGGAAAAATCGCTGACTATCACTACGGGCGTGGGGAAGGTGCCGCCGGCCGCTTCTTCGATCAGCTCGAAGCTGTTGCCCTGACGCAGATGCAGAGAACAGAAGACGGCATTTAGAAACCCGGTTCGGAGCAGGTCTTGAGCCTCTTCCTGGTCGGCCACGCGATGCACGCGATGACCGCCCAATTCGAGTAATTCGCCCAATCTGAGTAGTGCGTCGGTCTCTTCGCCGACGACCAAAAGTTCCGCCATGCGCCAAACCCCCGAAACGTTTTATGCCAACTTCTGCCCACACAACTTACAAGCATGCCCAAGCTTGCATGAAATGCAAGCTAAATTTTACCTCAGGCTGTTCAATCCCGAGGGCGGGGATGGAAATAATGTTGGGGCCCCAAGCCTAAGCGCTTGATTAGCTTTTCGCTCCAGGTGAATTGCCCGATCTGGTCCAGGCGGTGGGCATCGCTGCCCAAGGAAATTTTGACACCCAGATCCCGGGCCATGGCGAAAAGCTCTTCATATGTGGCCAGTTGCGCCGCCGTAAAATAGCGGCCGAGCGATTCATTCAATTCGAAAGCCGTATTATGCCGCTGGCAGACCAGGAGCAGCTTTTCGAAATCGTCGCGGACCCGGCCGCCGAAATCGGCGATCACGCCCGCCTGGAGCATCTCCCGGCCGGGATGGGCGAGCACGTCGACCTGCGGATTGGCCGCCACGTGCATGAGCCACGGCATCCATTGATAATAGATCTCTTCGGCCCGCTCGGGCGGCAATTCGCCCATCTCGTGAAAATAACCGGGCGCTTCGGGCAGAAAATGGGTGGCGGCCAGGATCACTTGCAGGCCCTGCAAGTCGCCCAGCAGCAGCCGGCCGTCGCGGCGATGCGGATCGGCGTCGATCTCCGCGCCCAGAACCAGCTGGACCGGGGATTCGCCGCGAAACCGGGCGATCTCCTCGGCAATGGCGTCCAACTGGGCCCGCCGGGCCGTCGGCAGCCGTTCGTGCATCACCCGTCGGCCATCGCTGCTGTCCGGCACGTGCTCCAGGATCACGATCCGGCGCAAACCCAGCCGGGCGGCCTGGTCCGCGATCGCGCCGACGACCATGTCGGAAGCGGAATGACCAGAATAAATGGTGTGAATATGCTGATCGAGCGCAATCGTCATGTTGGAAAAGCTGTCGCCTGCCCCCGGCCCTGGGCGATAAACGCCGGTTTACCCATTTTATGGACACAGCCTAACCGCCGACCGCGGGCCGGTCAAGCGCCGGTTTTCGAAATAAATTGACTGGCTGGAACGTTTTCCTAGAATTGATCGACGCCGGGGGGTTCGACGCGCCCGGTCGCCGGCCGGTTGCGGCCGGAGTGGTGGATATTGGCGAGACCAAACGGAGTATTCGGCAAACTCGGGAGTCGGCGATGAAGGCGAAACGCGGGCGGCGACTGGCGGCCTGGGGAGCGCTGCTATGGCTGGGAGGTTGGGGCCTGGCGGCGGCCGCGGGCGAGCGGCTGGAGAATGACGATGTAATCAAGCTGTTCAAGGCCAGCTTTTCCGAAACCGTAATCATGGAAAAGATCAAGAACAGCGACAACAGCTTCGACATGTCCACTCCGGCCATGATCAAGTTGAAGGAGGCGGGCGTCTCCGAACCGGTCATCTCTCTCATGTATCGGCAGTATTTGGAGAAGAACGGCAAGCAGCGCACGCGCATCGCCCTGGAGCTGCAAAACCTCACCTCCAATCGGGAGGAGCTGCGCGAGTCGGCCCTCCTCTATCTGCGCGGCCAGGGGGCCACGGCCCTGCCCCAGCTCAAGGAGGCCCTGACCCATCCGCGCCCCGAGCTGCGGGCCGCGGCGGCCTCGGCCCTGGGCCGGCTGGGCGAAAAGGATTGCGCCGAACAGATCCGGCCGCTCTTGGTCGACGCCGAAGCGCCGGTGCGGCTGGCGGCGGCCGACGCCCTGGGCGGCTTCAAGGACCCGGTCGCCGTGCAGCTGGCGGGCAAGGCCGTGGTTTCGGGCGAGGGGCCGCTGGACGGCTACCTGCGCCTGCTGGGCCACGCCAAGGACGCCAAGTCGGTGGGCTTCATCAAGCTGCGCCTGCTGGAGGACTCCGAGACGGGCGTGCGCAGCCAGGCGGCCTGGGCCCTGGGCGAGATCGGCTCGCCCCTGGGACGCGAGGCCCTGGAGCATGCGCTGGTCAAGGACCGCGCCGCCGAGGTCCGCCGCAACTGCGCCGAGGCCCTGGGCAAGGTGGCCGAGCCGGCCAGCGCCCGGGCCCTGATGGACTCCTGCCGCAACGACCCCGACGCCCGGGCCGTGACCCTGGGCGCCCTGGGTGCTTTCGATACGCCCGAGGTGATCGCCTTCCTGATCGAAAACCTGGAACGGGTGCTCAAGAACGAAGAGGAGGCCCGCGCCTGCCTGGCGAGCCTGCGCAAACTGACCCATCAGGACTTCGGAACCGAGGTGGCCAGGTGGCGGCTCTGGTGGGAGAAGAGCCGCGAGGAGCACCCCAAGGGCGTCCAGAGCCTGCTTGAATGGGACACCTCGGCCGGCATCATTCGACTCATTCTGGAAGGGAAGATCCGGCACGAACAGATCCTCAACCTCGGCGACATCGCGTGCGGCCGGAT
>CAYMGG010000009.1:7680-38419 GCA_964389915.1 uncultured Planctomycetaceae bacterium | reverse complement strand
CGGGGTCGGGGTGTTGCGGGCCAGGCCCTGGCCGATGGCCGCCGAGGTGACCCGGTAAGTGGCCCGACGGGGCGGCTGGCCGCTGGCTACGTCGAATTCGTAGCGTTCGGTCGCCTCCAGGGCGGATTCAAGATTACCGATCAGGTCTTCGATATTCATGGAATATCCGGCTGCCGATTGAGGTTAGGCGCTTGCCCCCTCACTTTAAACCGGCCGGGGAGCGGTGTCAACCATGTGCTTGCCGCCGGCCCGGAAACGGGAGAAAATCTAAAATTGAAAATCGGTAATCCAGAATCTAAAATCCGCTGACGCGCGCTCTGCCGGCGGTTCGGCCGTCCGCCGCCCGGCGGGATGCCGAGCGCTGGCCGGACGCCGAAAGAAAGCTTCGCCGGCATCCTTCTGGCGTGGCCGGGACGGCGAAGCGGGCGGAAGATTATTTGCACGGGGCCTGGGAAAATTTTCTTCCCTTAAAGTTTTCCCAGGCGGCCGGCCAGTTTTGTCATATATTCAGGGGTTTGGTTTGGCCTTTTATCCAAAGGAGTCGCCTGCAATGGAGTTCTTTCGTCGCGCCGCCGCCGCCGCCCTGGCCCCGCACCTTTCTTTGGAGGCCGCGGCGATCGAGACCATGCTGGTCAAACCGCCCAAGCCGGAGATGGGCGATCTGGGCTTTCCCTGCTTCACCCTGGCCAAGGAACTGCGCCAGGCGCCGCCGGCCATCGCCGCGGGCCTGGCGGCCAAGGTCGAGCCGGGCGAATTTTTTACCGCCGTCCGCGCGGTCGGCCCCTACGTCAACTTCTCCCTCTCCCTGCCGGCACTGGCCGCGCAGGCGGCCGGCGGGGCGCTGGCCGCCCGGGCGGGCGCGCCGCTGGTCGAGGACGGCCGGGGCCGGACGGTGGTGATCGACTACTCCAGCCCCAACCTGGCCAAGCCGCTGGCCATTCATCATCTGCGCACCAACGCCATCGGCGCGGCCCTGGCCCGGCTCTACCGCGCCGCCGGCTGGCAGGTGGTCACGATCAATCACCTGGGCGACTGGGGCACGACTTTCGGTCAGCTCATGGTCAGCTATCAGCGAGCCGAAGCCGAACAGCCGGGGCAGAAGGTCGACCTCGACGCCCTCTTTCGGCTGTACGTCAAATTCCACGCCGACGCCGAGGACGAGGAGAGCCTGGGCCAGGAGGCGCGCGACTGGTTCAAACGGCTGGAGGACGGCGACCCCGAGGCCAAGCGGCTGTGGGAGCTGTTCGTGGTCGAAAGCTTGAAGCCGTTGAAAGTGGTGTATGAGCGGCTGGGCCTGACCTTCGACCATTACCTGGGCGAGAGCTTCTACAACGACAAGATGGAGGCGACCATCGCCCGCCTGGCCGAACGCGGCCTGCTGACCGAGAGCGCCGGGGCCCAGATCGTGGACCTGGAACGCTTCGGCATGCCGCCCTGCCTGATCCGCAAGAAGGACGGGGCCACCACCTACGCCACCCGCGACCTGGCCGCCGCCGAGTATCGCCACGCCACCTTCGGCTTTGAAAAATGCCTCTACGTCGTGGCCAATCAGCAGGAGCTGCACTTCCGCCAGGTTTTCAAGGTGCTGGAACTGATGGGCTACGCTTGGGCCGCCGGCTGCGAACACATCAAGTTCGGCATGCTCTCCCTGGGCATCGGCGTCTTCGGCGACGGCCAGGTCACCGGCTCGACCCGCAAGGGCCGGGTGGTATTTTTGGAGGAGGTGCTCAACCGCTCGGTCGAAAAAACCAGGACTATCGTCGTCGAGCACGCCCGCGAGGAGGAGGTCAAGGCCCAGGCCGACATCCTGGCCGAGCAGATCGGCACGGGCGCGGTGGTCTTCACCGAGTTCATGCAACGGCGGCTGAAGGACATCGTCTTCACCTGGGAAAAAGCCCTAAACCTGCAAGGCGATTCCGGGCCGTACCTGCAATATACCCATGCCCGGCTGTCTTCGGTCCAGCGGCGTTACGACCGCCCCCTGCCGGCGAATGTGCCCTGGGGCAAATTGGAAACCGAGGTCGAACGGGAGGTGCTGCTCAAGCTGGCCGAATTCTCCGCCGCCGTCCGCCGGGCTTTGGCTGAGAACGAACCGAGCGTGGTGGCCGACTACCTGCTGGAGTTGTGCGCGGTCTTCAACCGCTTTTTCACCGATAAGAACCGCCACCGCATCATCGGCGAGGACGAAGAGCTCACCGCCGCGCGAGTGGGTCTGGTGGAAGCCGTGCGCCGAACCCTGGCGACGGGCTTGACGCTTTTGGGCTTGGCGGCGCCAGAACGGATGTAGAGGAACCGCGTTTGGGAAAACTTTCTTGAAAGAAAGTTTTCCCAAACCCTTTCAAAGAGCTTTAGCCGGCCGGCAGATAGGGGAGATGCTTGATTCCGCCAGACGATCTCCAGCCGCGGACGTTATATCTCTGCCCCCAATGCCGCCGGTCGATCATCAACCGGGCGGTGGCCAATTGCCTGTATTGCGGCGCGCCGCTGCCCGAGGAGTTGTGTTTCACTCCTGAGCAGATCGCCGGGTTCGAGGCGGATGAAACCCGGCGGCGAGCCGCACAAGAAGAGTTTTTGAAAAAGATCGCCGATGTCGGCCAATGGGCTGACGCCGGGGGTTGGGATGGCGGAATTACGTTCTAGTCTGCTTGTGGGTGGCCCGGAGAGCTTTGCTCTCCGGGCGCTGCAAGCGCAGGAAGAGTTGAAATTTAGGTTAGGCGCTGGTCATAATTAAAGGTTGCGGCTTGATCCTTCGTCGCGTCCGCGCTTTCGGCGTTTTGGCTCGAACCACGACCAAAAAAGCCTTTCGCTCCGCCGCTCCTCGACTGAAACTCGCAACCTTTAATTATGACCAGCGCCTTACTTGATTGAACGACGTTGGATTGGCTTCTGGCGGCTTCGCCGCCCCGATAGCCAAGCTATCTGGCCCCCACCCAAAAAAAGCTAACGGTGTAGTGCTAACTCCCCATCCGGATAGGGAAATTTGCAGCCCAGGTTCGGTGATTCTTGCGCAAAAGGGATTTTTTTGATTTGCGATCAACAGTTGCTCGGGCTAATTTATCCATACCTAATAGGCAGTACGATTCTGATCCCAAGGAGATAAAGAATGAAGACCTGGATGGTGTTGGCGGCGGCGGGCATGATCGGCTTCTGGCTGACGGGCCGGACGCAGGCCGAGGAGGCCCTGGGCGCGGGCGTCAAGGTCGAGCCGACTGAGGAGAAGGCCGTCAAAGGCCAGAAGGCCAAGCTCAATGCCCAGCCACTCAAGAGCTATCAGGGCGGAGTGGGCTTGCTGGGGCGGAACCTGGGCGCTATCACCGCGGTTTACGGTTCACTCAAGCCGGGCAGCGTGGTCGTGCGCGCCGGCGACCGGCAGCTGACGGAAGGCGAAGATTTTGTGGTCGACTATCCTTGGGGCCGGCTGGGGATGGGGCCCAAGCCGACCGTGAAGCCCGGCGATGAGGTCGAGATCGACTTCGTCTATCGCCTGCGGCGGCTGGATTCGCTGGTCAAGAACGCCGACGGTTCGCAGGCGGTGGTCAAGGGGCAGGCCGACCTCTGCTGTCCGCTTGTGCCGGAACTGGCCGCCGGCCAGACGCGCCTGGCCAATCTGTTTGTCGATTACGATTGCGACGGGACCGCGCCCGACATCTACCCGATCACGGCCACCGCCGCCGAAGCCCAGACCCAGAGCACCACCGGGCGGATTCCCCGGACGCTGCAAAAAATCAAGTCCGGCCAACCGGTTAAGATCGTCTGCTGGGGCGACAGCGTCACCGCCGGCGGCGACGCCACCAAGGGCAACCGGTACGCCGAAGTTTTTGAGCGGATGCTCAAGGAAAAGTTCCCGGCCGCCAACCTGACCGTGACCGTGGTGGCCATCGGCGGCTCCAGTTCCATCCAGTGGCTCGACCCGGAGAAGCATCCTTTCAACGGCAAGACCGACGTCTGCCGCTGGGAGAAGGTGGTGGCGGAGAAACCGGACCTGGTCACGCTGGAATTCGTCAACGATGCCTGGTTGAGCGGAGCCCAGTTCACCGCCCAGTACGAAGAGATCCTCAAGCGCGTCCAGGGGCTCGGGGCCGAGTTTATTCTGATCACCCCGCATTACACCATGCCCGGGATGATGAAATTCAAGTCGTTGCGCGAGCCCGAATCCCGGCAGTATGTCAAGGATCTCAAGGCCTTTGCCGGCGCCAAGCAGCTGGGCTTGGCCGATGCTTCGGCCCGCTGGGAGCATCTGGCGGCCGAGGGCGTGCCCTATGTGGTCTATCTGCGCAACTCGATCAATCACCCCGACGACCGGGGCCATCGCCTCTTCGCCGAGGAACTGCTCAAGAATTTCGCCGAATAAAGGCCGGCGGCCAGCCGGATTCTATTCAGGCCGGGAATCCCTTTCTGTCTGGGGGGGATTCCCGGTTCTTTTTGTCCGGTTCACGGGGAAAGTGTGAAAACCGCTTGACAGTTCCGCCCGCAGGTTGGACGATGAAGAGGGCGATTCAATTCTGATTTCGCAACTGCTAGCTCCCGCTATGCGGGGGCGAGGAAAGACCCGCATGGCCGGCAAGGATTTACGGGGAATCATCGACCGGATCGTCGATCTGCCCACGCTGCCGCAGGTGGTGAGCACGATCATGTCCCTGCTGGACGATCCCACCAGCTCGGCCAAGGACATCAACAGCGTCATGTCCAACGATCCGGCCCTGGCGGCCCGGATCCTCAAGCTGGTCAACTCGGCCTTCTACGGCCTGCCCAACCGGGTGAGTTCGATCCAGTCGGCCATCGCGATCCTGGGGTTCAATACGGTCAAATCCCTGGCCATCAGCGCCTCGGTCTTCGACCTGTTCGGCGGGGGCGGGGAGAATTTCTCCTACGAGGAGTTCTGGGCCCATTCGGTGGGCACGGCCACGGTCGGCCGGCACCTGGCCCAGTTCGAGCCGGGCGTCAACCCCGACACCATGTTCGTGGTCGGCCTGCTGCACGGCATGGGCAAGCTGGTGCTGGACCAGTACGCGCCGGCCGAGTTCCAGGACATCCTGATCCTGGCGGCGGACAAGTGCCTGAGTTTTGCCCAAGCCGAACCGGAGGTGATCTCCACCAGCTATTCCGAGCTGGGCTACTGGCTGGCCTGCAAGTGGCAGCTGGACGGGTTGGTGCAGAACGCCATCCGCTACCAGAACGACATCCCGGCCTGTCCGCCGGCCGAGCGGCCGGCGGCGGCGCTGGTGGCGTTCGCCAGCTATGTCTGCCGGGTGAAGGAGTATGGCGCCAGCGGCGACTTCAACAAGCCGACTCTGCCGCGGGCGGCGTGGGAGTGTCTGCATTTGGCCAAGGACAAGCTGGCCGAGATCGTCGAAGAGATCAACCAGGAGCTCTTGAAGGCCGACAGCTTCCTGCGGATAATCAATTCCTGAGCGGAGCCCCCTTTCCCGCCCCGCAGCGTTGCCGAAATCGAGGAATTGCCGCGACAAATTTGGCCGCCAATTGGGCCCAGAACGCGGAATGAGCATGAGCCATTGATGCCACCTTAGCTCAGTTGGTGGAGCAGCGGTTTTGTAAACCGCAGGTCGTCGGTCCGAGTCCGACAGGTGGCTCCATTTAATGCCTTGGAGTAAAAAGATATATCGAGTTTGTGGTAAATTTTAAGGCTTGACTGCTGCGCAAAATCGCTGCACAAATAGGTGCCGGGGACGGAGGAAAACCTATTATGGGCAGGCCCGGCAGACGTTTTCCGCAGGCGAAAATCATCGTTCGCGGAGAATCCAAAATCCTGTTCTGGACCTGGCAGCGGGAACGCTATCAGCTCTCGCTCGGGCCAGATGACGACATTGGGCTCTATCGCGACGAATTGAATCTGGCTCTGCGGCGCGGGCAACGCGCCGACTTCCCCGCCTGGGCATTGGCCCGGCGGCCGGATGGGAACCCCCATCATCCGGCCGTGCACCGTTACCTGACTGCGCTTCTGCCTTCAGCCCCGGCCGGCATTCCCCCCGCCTTTGTCGCGCATTTGCGCGCCAACACCTCCGAGCGGCAGGCACAGCAGGATCTGAATCGATTGCAGCTTTTCGCCGATCAGGTCGGCGGCAATCCGCTGGCCGCGACTCACGAACAAGTTGCCCGGTATCTCGTGGCCGTGGTCAGCCAGCCCGCCCAGCGCTACCTGGCCGACCAGTTGACCGCGCTCTTGGGCGACAAGGAACGCACCCTTTCCGACCTCGCCGCCGAATTGACGCCAACGGATGCTTCGGTCGACCAAGCCAGAAAAATGCGCGCTACTATCGCCGCAGCCCTGAAAAATCGCCGGCGCTTCACTCGCGTCGGACATGGCATTTATGCTCGGGGCGACGCCACGCCCCAGCCCCGTTCGCCGGCCACACGCAATCGGATCCTGATGGCGTTGCGGAAATTTTACAGATGGGCACTACGCGAAGGCCTGATCGTCGGCAATCCCGTGGATGGCCTGAGATCGGTAGCCGAACAGGAGTCTTCGGAAATCGTCTGGCTGACTCATGACGAAGGGCGGGCGTTGCTGGCGGCGGCCACCGAGGCCGAAGACCGGGCCATCTGGCTGGCGCTGCTGGCAGGTTTGCGGCGGGCGGAAATATTTCGGCTGGAGTGGCAGAACGTGCATCTGGACGCGCGCTGGATCCGCATCGTGGGCGTGACCAAAACCAAGAAAGTTCGCGACGTGCCGGTCAACCACGAGTTGGTCGACTACCTGGCGGCCGTGCCGGCGGCCCAGCGGCGCGGGCCGGTGGTGCCCTGGCCGCGCGATATCCCGGCCTGGGAGCAGGCCGTGGTGCGGCAACTCGCGAGGCTCAGTTCGATCTTGCCGCCGTTGGCCGAAAAAATCAATTTCAACGCGCTGCGCCACACGTTTTGCTCCTGGCTGGCCCAGACCGGACAGGTCAGCATTGACCAGATCGCGGCCATCTCCGGCCACACGCCGGGCGTGTGCCGACGGCATTACGCCCACCTCATTCCCGCCGATCCGGCGCGCACGGGCATTGACCTGCTGTTCGGCCAGCAGAGGAAATAGTGTCTCTCTTCGGCATAATTCAGGAGGGAAGCAAATGGGAATTCCGTACTTTGAAAACAAGTCATGGGCAGAGATAACTAGGGAAGAAAGATATTTTTGCGCGATTCTATATTTTCATGCCAGCAAAAACCCAAAGGATTTTGCCAATTGGATAATTGATACTGCGAACCTTAACACAGACCATAAATTGGATTCGAATGGTGATTGGGAGCTTGGTTATGAGGTTTGTCTTTACAGAGATTATTTATGGCACAAAGACAAAGACAACGAAAAGCCAAATAAATTTTCCCGTAAACGCACGTTTGATTTATGCCTATTTGGTGAAAAAGCAGTGATTATAATAGAGGCAAAGGTACACGAGCGTTTTCGGTCCGATCAAATAGCGAGCGTTTCTGAAGATAGAGAAAATATCAAGGATGTGCTTGGGGAAAAGCTTAAGGTAAAGGCTGTTGCGCTTGCCTCAAACACTTATTTTGAGAATCAGGAGGAATATGGCAAAGATGGGCTACTTAACGGATTTAATGGACGAATAACGTGGGAGCAACTTGCGATTAAATATAATAATCCATGTTTCTGGAGTGCCGCTAAAATCTATAATTCACAAGCGCGGTTATTGCGACAGTGCTAACGTATTACAGCACGCCCTCTCCAAAAGGAGAGGGCGTGCTCGGTTTTAAGGCGTAATCTTGGCCGCAGGCGGCGAGACTGGACCTTGATCCGAAATCGGCGCTGGCGTAGGCGCAGGCGCGGGCAGTTTCCCGTCCAACGCCTCCATCACCGCCGCGTAGTCGAGCTTGTGGATCAGGTAATAGCCGCCCATGTCTTCGCGGCTGATCTTGTCCGTGCCCTCGATCCCGACCGGGATCGGCTTGTTCGTGGCCACGTACAGCAGGCCCTCGGCATCGGCCGGAATCGGGGTCAGGCTCTGGCGCAAGATATTATTTTTGGTGCCCAGACACCCGCTTCCATTCAGACAGAATCCTAGCAGCATCGCTATGGTTAGACAGCTGCGCATCCGTGAGGGGAGCGCGCCCGGGTGAGACGGCGACCGCGTCGGGCCGCGAGAACCAGTCCTTGAGCACATCGGCGAGAACCTTTCCTATCAAGTCCGCGAAAAAGGCGGACACCGCACTCCAAACCGAAGTCATGACTTTCCTCCCTGCCGGCCGCCAGGTCAGGCGGGGTTGGCGCTGCTGTCGAGTTCCGGCCCGGACGAACTGGCCGGCGTGGCCGGCAAGGTCACGGTGGTCGTTTTGCTGGCAGTGGTGATTTTGCTGAGCAGGGCCAGAATCTTGTCCTGGGTCCAGGCCTGCAGCAGCTCGCGCGCGGGACCGGTGGCGATTTTCAGGGCGTGCTCATAAGCCAGCTTTCGCGCCTCCTCGCGTTCGTCCTGGCTCAATTTGCCGTCGGCCTTAGCCCGCTTGGCCCAGATCACAAAATCCTCTTGGGCAATGGCCCAGCCCTCTTCCAAGGCGGCCAATGCCTGGGTGTAGATCTGGCGCTGGCTGTAGTCGGCGAAGATTTTTTTTACCAGCCAGAGCAAGGCCAAGCCCAGGGCCGAACCGACCGCCTTGACAATCGTGTCGAGCCAAGCCATCACGGAGAAGGTCGACGCGGCCACCACCTCGGGCTGGGCGGTCGCCTGGGCGGCGGTCGCGGCGACGGCCGTGGCCGCATCGGCGGCCATTCCCGTCACGCTGTCCGGCCCGCACAAGCACAGAGCCAAAACCATGGCCAGACCACATACAACGAACTGTTTCCAATCCCACCTCATGATTGATCCTCCTCGAAAAATTGCGAAGGCCCACGCCTTCATTTTTCATATCGCCAGTTTGGCCGCTTCCGGCCCCACGGCGTCCAGAACCTGCAGGGCTAGGTGCAGTCGTAAGCGGGTCAGCTCGCAAGTCTCGCCCGCCGGCTGGCGCGGATCGCCATTGGCGCAGAGCGAATCCATCCGGCAGCCTCCGCCGCAGAGATAGCGGACGCCGCAGCTTGAGCAGCTTTGGCGCGCCTCCAGACGGTTATCGCGCCAATCGGCGCGGGCCGGACTCCACTCGATGCCCGTTTCGGTCAGGCGGCCTACCTGGCTGCGCTCGCGGTGGCAGGCGTGGATCTCGCCGGCAGAATTTAGGGTCAGGTAACCGCGTCCCGCGCCGCATTCGCTGGCGTGACGCTCGCGCCGCAGCAGGCGGCGCAGCATAGCGTTTAGGTGATGAAAACGGGCGCGCTTGCCCGCGCGCACCCGGGCAATGGCCCATTCGCCCGCGCGGCGATAGACGGGCAGCAGCTCGCGCAGGCGCTGGCGCGTGACCGCCTGACCGGCGCGGGCGCAGTCATCACCCATGCCGGCCGGCTCGATCGAGACGTGCCGGGCCAACCCTTCGTCGCACAGGCAATTCAGAAATTCCAGTTCGCTGGCCAGATCCAGGCCGGCCGCCGCATAGGTGCCGCGCAGGGTCGGCCGGATGCCGGCGGCGGCCAGGTGGCGTAGGCCGGCCAGGGCTAGGTCGAACGAACCTTCGCCAGTTGCCAGGGGACGCAATTCATCGTGCCGGCGGCGCGAACCGTCCAAAGAGAGAATCACGCTCACGCGCCGGGCGGCCAGTTCGGCCGCGATCGCCGGCGTCAACAGCGTGCCGTTGGTGGTGAGCGAAAAGCGCGCGCGCGGGTCGCGCGCGGCGGCGAAGGCCATCACCTCCCGCACCAGCGGCCAGATCAGGAGCGGTTCGCCGCCGAAAAAACCAATCCCGGTCGCAATCGGTCCGGACGCGGGAAACAAAGCCTCGATTGCGCGTCGGGCCAGGTCGAAATTCATGGTGGCCGGCGCGGCCGATGAACGGGCGAAACAATAGGCGCAGCGCAGATTACAGCCCGTGGTGACGTTCAGGACCAAGAAACGCGCCGGGCCGCATTCGCCGGGATCCGAGAAGGGGCGCGCGGGAACGTGCGTCACCGTGGCCAAAAGTTCCGGCCACTCGGCCGGTGCCGCCCGATAGACGGCCAGTGAGTTGACTTCCAACAGATAGCTGCAGCCGGCGGTCAGGACCGGCTGCCAGGTGGCTGCGACTCGCGGTCCAGACGCCGGTGGCGCGTCGGGCTGAACGGGAACTGGATTGAGCAAACGCGCCTGAGTCATGCGGCAGTTCCGATCATCAAGGCGACCTCCTTGAATGGCATTAGATCCACATTACAATTTTGGAATGCATAGGCTGAGTTATAAAAAAGCCACGGCGAATCGACGCCCCAGTTGGCGGATTTGGTCAGGCAGGACCACAAATACAGATCATTGCCGGACATGTTTTTGATGGTCTCGACGGGGATGGTCAGATAGAGATATACGGAATGGTCCCGGAGCACATTGTCCCCATCCCGGGAAGGATACGACCCGCCGCCGGCTTCTATTTCCGAGGGCATTTCGGACAAATTCTTGGTCAGGTCCGGCGACATACCCAGCAGGCCGGACCCAGTTGTAAAGGTGGTGGAGGATTCGCTGAATTTCAACTTTATGGCATGATTGCTCAAATGCCTGGGCCAGGTAAAGATTTCAGCATAGGCGGCGGAAGTCAGGGTGTAATACTGCGCCAGAAACGGCTTATAGCGAATCGCAGCAGTAACCGCATTTGCCTTCAGTGTATCGCTCACCGAATAATGGGTGGCTCCGCCGTAAAAATTACAGGTGGTGTAGTAACTAGGCTCGGAATCATTCCCACCCAAAGCAATATGCATCATGCATGTTTCGGGAGCGGTGGCGCCGCCGCCGATTGAATTCGCCGACAAGTTCGCATAGGCAGTGGTTTGCCCGCTACTCAAATGTGCGGCATAGGTGGAGATCCAAGTTGTTTTGTTTAATTCGTATTCGAATTGAGGCCCAGTCACCAGTCGGCCGTAATTGATGGGACTGAGAATATTCTGGGTCAGCGAACCATTGACCAGGTGCCCGCCCACGGAAGTCCGCAGCAGATGCCCGTTGGTTTTTCTTTTTAGATGTCCGGCCATCAAGAAACCTCCGGCGTGTCGATTATCTCGCGACGTTCCGAAGTGATGAGCTTGACCATACCCGCGCTGTCGATGTAGAAATCAACGAAATAGCCGTATAGCTTCTTGTCGCCGGCTTCGTAATAGGAACTGCCGTTTTGCAGGGAGACCTTCACGCCCTTGGTGTTCGTGGGCGGCTGGTCACGGTCCCAGAGCACGGACAAGCCGTCGCCGTTGGTGTATTGATCGGTGCGGGCCGCCTCGGCATGCTCGCCCGTATAGGCCAGATTGTGCGGGTTGTCGAACTCGCCGGCCGCCGCGCCGCTGTCGAGCAACAGGAGCTGGTCCTGGCCCGTGCGGCCGCTGGCCAGATCGGCGGCGGAGATCAGGGCCATGAGCGGTCCTTCGCCGCCCTCGATCGTGACTGTGACCGTCTTGGCCCCATTCACCCAGCCGGTGTTGTCGGTCACGGTCGGCGTGATTTCGTCATCGTCCAGGGCCTCCAGCAGATAGACCACGCCCGCCGGCACATAGCTGGTGTCCAGGTCGCCCGAAGGGAGCAAAACGCTCTGGATGGTCAGGGCGAACTCCTGGCCGCGCATGGCCACGCCCGGCGCGCTGACCTTGAACCCGTAGGACGCAATCGGCAGATCGACCCAACCCACGCGACCGCTGCTCATGTCGGTGACCACGATCCGGATCGAGCCGCTACCCACGCCGCCATAGAGCAGCATGGTGACGGTTTTGGCCCCGTTTACCCAGCCGGTGTTGTCGGTCGATACGGGCAGCAGACGGCCGGCCTGACCGTTATCGTCCACCACCTCCCATGCCACGGAAATGGCGATGTCGCCGCTGGGCGTGTAGCTGGTGTCCGGGTCGCCCGTGGCCGGGTAACCGCTCTGGATGGTCAGATCAAAACCTTCGTCGCGAAGGATCTGGGCCGGACCGCTCAGCAGGAAGCCCAACAGGCTTTCGTCGGCAATGGTGATGTTGGCCTCGCCGATGCGGCCGCTGTCGGAGTCCTCGGAATGAAACGTGGATTCCGTCTGGCCCGAACCGCCGGAAATAGTGACGGCCACGGTTTTGGCCCCGCCGCTCCAGCCGGTGTTGCTGGTGGCCTCAGGAATAACCGTGTCGTTGCCGTCCTGGGTCAGGGCCAGGGCCACCTCGCTGTCCGGCACATAGTCCGGATCATCCAGCCCGGTGGAAATGACGTAGCTCTGCAGCGTGACGTTGACCGGCGAACCGCGTTGAATATTGGCCGGCATGGTGACGCGAAAAGCGCGATCGCGGTCCGGGACTTCGGCCTCGGTCTGACAGGAGGTCTGGCAGAGCAGCTCGCAAGCCGCCTGGCAGGCGGTCACGCAAACCAGCTCGCAGGCCTCCTGGCAGCTGGTCTCGCAAACCGTCTCGCAATTGGTGGCCGCCGCGTGCTCGACTGCCCCTTCGCAGCCGCCGGCCTGACAGGCGGTCTGGCAGGTGGTGGCGCACCCGGGGTAGACCGGCACGTATAGGTCATACTCGATCACATCCGCTTCGCCGCCCTCCGCGCCTGGCCGGCGGCTGGAACTCTCGACCCGCGCGGGCTGACCCAGGCCGAACCCGACCAGGCCGCCCACGCTGACCCAATCGAGGGGCAGCAGTTCCAGGGTATCAAGAAAAGTCCGCAGCGTGAGTTTTTGCCAGGCCCGGGCGTGGTGGTTGAGGTAATCCTGGGCCACGGCCTTGGCCAGGCGGGCCTCGCGGTAGGCCCACAGGTTCAGCTCCTGGGCGCGCCGGCCCCAGGCGGTTTCGGCGGTCGCGTCCTTCAATGTGAAGGTGCGGGCGGACTGGCTGCGCCGGCCGGATAGGTCCGGATCATAGGTGACCGTGCACTCGCTCCAGATCTCTTCCACTGCCGTGGTGGTCAAGGCCAGACTGGCTTCAGCCACGTTATCATCGCCGAATTCCGCCTGGGCCGTAGTGGGCGCATCGGAAAGCGGGAGCAGGTAGACCACGCCCGCCAACACCAAAACCTGCAGGCGAGCCTGGAACGCGAGGTCGGCCAGCAGGTCGCGCAACTCCCGCTGTTCGCGCAGGGCGAAGGCGAACTGGCCATCGGGCCAGGCTGTCTGGGCCGCGGCGAAACTATCATCATCGATCTGGGCGGCGGTCAGGCCGCCGAAGTCAGTTAGCAGGGCGCGAATGACTTCGGTCGGGTGTTCGGGCAATTCGCTGCCGTCGGGCGTGTAGCCCTCCAGGTCGACCCAGATTTCGTCGCCCGCCCACTCGGTGTTGTAAAGCTCGGTGAGGGGCGTGGCGAAAGTGATCGTGGTCATGGGCCGACCCAAGGCCGGAAAGGTGGTTGTGTCGTTTAAATTCACGGTGTAGTGGCGGGCCGGAATCTCTACCAGCTGGGCCACGTCGCGCGTGCCCTCGGCCCCGGATCGCAGTTTGAAATTTTTAAGCGCCCGGACACGGGTCACGGCGCGGGAGCGCGCGTCATTGACCACGTACACCAAATGATCTCCGGCTAGGCGCACGGTCCCGCCGGAAAAGATCCGACTATATTTCGGCGTTCTGGCCGTGACCGTGAAGACCCGGCCGTGCATGGTGCCGGTGATGGTTTCGGCGGCAATGACAATTCCGATGCTGGTGTCTTGCGGAAAGTTCTCGCCGCCCTCGATGTAGAAAATGGAGGTGTTCGCGCCGACGTCGCGCAGCAGCGTGCCCCGCCGGCCGCCGGCCGCCTGCACTCCGGCGAGCTGCTCAACCTGGCCGAAGACCAGCGGCAGGGCCGCGCCTGCATCGACCACGGTCGGGAAATCATCCTGGTTGATCAGATGGCCGATGGTCACGTCATGACCGGTCAGGATATCGGTCACAGCGAAGGCCAGAATGGCGTCGGCCTCGCGCCATTCGAGCGGATCGTCAACGTGTCCGGTCAGCAGCGGGACCAGGTCGCCGGTTTCGCCGCCGGCGAAATGCTGATAGAGGGTGGCGTTTTTCAGAACCAGCGGCGTTTGGGCGGTCAACGCGCTCAAGGCCCCGTCATGATCGGAGAGTTCCAGGCGCACGTCTGAGACGGCCTGCACGCCATGTTCGGACAGGCTCAGCTCCACGGCCGCCGCATTGACCAGCCGGCCCTCGGCCGTGACAGGTGTGGTCAGGTCGCGATCCGCGTAATATTTGGTCCCGATCGCGCCGCCCCAGTCCAGGCGCAAAATCAGGATCGGCTCCGCGCCGTCGGCGCGGGCCTTTTGGGTGGCGGTGAAGGTGGTAAGCGTGCGGGCCATGGCGTTATCCTACGGTTCGCTTGGGCCTTCGCCCGGGTCTACGGTCAGGCTCATTTCCAGGCGCAGGCGGATGGACCAGAGCGGGTCGGTGTCGGGCGGTTGTTGCTCGCCGATGTTGACCCAGGCCAGCGTGTCTTCGGCGAACCAGGCATCCCAGAGCAAACCGTGATGGTCCTGGACCTGGAAGGCGACGGCCATCCCGTCGGCGGAATCGGTGAAAAAACTCTGCAGCGAGTTTTTTTCGCCATTGGTCAAATGGGCGAATTCGAATTCGGCTTCGGTCCGCCCTGCGCCCACGCGGTAGACGCGGCGCTGCCCGCCGCGCGTGCGGCCCAGGACCTGGCCGCGTGTCAGGGTCTGCGGGTTGTCACGCTCTGGGTTGGGCAGTGTGACCGTGACCGTGGCCGTCTCTTTGTCCGGATAGAAAAATGAAAAGCTCATCCGCGCCCCTTCTTGCGGCTGGGCAGAGCCTTGGCCCTGCCGCGCTCGATGGCCAGGCTGAGGGCTTCGGCAATAGCCTCGGTCTGCTCCTGGGTGATCTGCCCCAGCGCGCCGTTTAAAACCTCAATGTTGATGTTGATGCCGTCGCCCCCGCCGCCGGCGTAGCGCTCGGGATTGCTCTTGCTCTCGCGCTTTTCTTTCGGCGCGGTTTGGGCAATGGTCGAGGGGCGGGCAAACCTGCGCTCGGTCTGGCGCATCACCTCTTTCATCGGCGAGGTGAGCAGGCTGGAGGTGGGCACGGGGGTTTCGGCCGGGCGTTGTTTCTGTTCGGTCACGAACTTGAAATCCGCAACCCGCCGGGCTTGCGCGGAGTATTCCGCCACCGCGTCCGTGCTGCGGGTGGCAGCGGAAGCGAGATATTGGCGGACTGCGTTTTTGTCTTTAATCGCTGCGGCCTCATAACTCAACCGACTGCTGGAAGTGAGGGCGGCCCGGGAGGCGACCAGATTGGCGGCCTCCTGCATCCGGTGGTAACCGGCCAGGGCGAAATCCAGCGCGCTCTGCACGCCGGCCAAAGCGACCTTGAACCCCAGCGCCGCGAGCTTGGCCCGCTCCCACCAGAGCAGAAACGTGCCATCCGAGGCCCAACCGCTGACCGTATCCCAGGCCGAATTGATGACCGACTTCACATCGCCGGCCCACTCCACGAGCTTGCCGTTGATCAGTTCGCGGTTGGCCAGATACCAGTCTTTCACGCCGTCGGTGACTTCCTGAATGGCCGGGAACAGCTCGACCGAGAACCGGTCGACCATGCCGCCGGCGATGGTCCAGAGCCGCGACATGCTGTCATTCAGATCGGCGGCGCTCTTGGCGGTTTCATTGGTCCAGGTGTAGCCGAGTTGGTCGGACTCTTTCATCATGTCGACCAGGCCCTGCTTGCCGTCGGCCAGCATGGGCAGCAGGGCCGTGCCCGACTTGCCGAAAATATCCTGGGCCAACGCGGCCTTGAGCGTGGAATCCTGCATTTTCGAAAGCGCGGCGGCCGACTGCATGAACAGGGTTTCCGTGCTCTTCATGCGGCCGCTGGAATCGGTCAACGAAACCCCGAGCTGGCGGAAGGAATCGGCCGCCGTCTTGTTGCCGTGCACGGCGTCGGCGGCGACATTCTGCATCTTGCGAATGGAAACCTCGAAATCGTCGATGCTGGTGCCGCTCATGTCGGCCGAGTATTTGATCTTCGAGAGAAAGCTAGTGTCCAGGCCGGTCCGTTGCGAGGCCTTGGAAAGTTCGTCCCCGGCGTCAGCCGATTTTTTAACCAGCAGGGCCGCGCCGGCGGCGGCGGCGCTGAAGCCGGCCGCGCCCCATTTCGCGACCTTATCCACGCCTTTGGTGAAATCGGAGATTTCTTTTTTTGCGTTCTTGAAGCTGGTCTTCACCGAGCGGGTGAACACGCCGATTTTGCTTTTCATGGAATCGCAGGCCGAATTCCAGCCGCTCTTGTCCAGGTCGGCTTTGGCCTTGAAGCCTTCGACAGTCTCGCCCATGCTCGGCTCCCGCTAGATGGTGGTCTTTTTTTTCCGCTTCGGCTTACGCAGATTCGCGCGCACGGCCTTGCCGAAAACCGGGCCGAACCGCTGGCGCATGCGTTTCAAGGCTTCGCGCACCGCGTGCGTGGGCTTCATCGTCTTCTTGCCATGCGGTCCGCGAAAACCGTATTCGCTGGACAAGGCCACGTAATCGCGATTGGTAGCCACGAACGAAGCCTTCTTGAGCGGCTTGCCGCTGCGGCCGCTGAGCGTCTCTGCATACGCGCCCAGGTTGCGCCCCTTGGCCGCGCTGCGTTTGGTCTTGCCGGTTTTGGGCGAGACTGTGGGATGGTCGGCAATGGTCCGGTGCGGCGCGCTCAATGCTTCGGCCGCCTTGTCCCAACCCGACGCGGCCTGGCCGCTGTCCTGCGGCGTGGCGTCGATCACCTCGCCGATGGCCCGGCCGAACTCGGTCCGCATGGCGGTTTCGGCGTCCACCGAAACCCGTTCCAGGTCGCGGAGGATGGCGTCAAACGAATCCTCGATCACGAACTTGGTGCGGGCCATCAGGCTTTCCCCGCCTCCTCGCGGTTGCGCAGGCGATGGTAGGCCCGCATGTACAACTGCGCCTCGGAACGCTGGGCGCAGAAGGCTTCCAACGACAGGCCGAACCGTTCGCAGGTGGCGCAGACTTCGTACAGCCCCGAACGCTCGGTCAGCTTTGCGGGGTCTGCGCCTCCGCCGGATTGGCCTCGGGCGGAGGCGGGGTAAAATCCGCCTCCGCCTCCTCCAGCCGCCGGTCGCCCATATTGGACAGGCGCTCGGCCGCTTCGTTCACCAGGCTGATGTCGCCCGTGCTCAGGCCGGAGGCCTTGATCTCCTCGGCCACCAGGGCGAAGAATTTTTCGGGTTCCTTTTTCGGATCCAGACCCTCGACGGTGGCGAACTTGATGCGCCCGATCGGTTCAACCGCGAAATAGAACAAGGCTGCCACGCGCATCCAGAAGATGCGGTCGCGCGCCTGGCGATAGGCGAGATCCTGTTCGTTGCGGACCAGCTCCACGCGGCCCGCCGAATCGCGAATCACCTCGCCGCCCTGTTTGCGGGCCGCCGTCACCGGCGCGAGCGGATAAGGCAGATACTCGGCCACGTCGAAGCCGAACGGATAGGCCTCGATCTCGACTTCGATCGCGGGCCGGCCGCGCTTGGGAATTCGGACCGTGTCGCGCACGCGCGCGGACAGGTCAACGCCGTCGATTTTCATGCAACCGCCTCCCAGGTGATGGTGGGTTCGATGGCCAGGGCCGCGCCCTCGACCTCGATAGTGTCTTTGTCTTCGCCTTCGGAGGCGGAGATCTTTTTCTTGGCGAAGTCGGGGAAAAGATGAACCTCGAACTTGGCCTTGTCCTGGTGCAGGACTTTGAAAATCAGGTCCACCGCGTGCGGCTCGTGGCTGGGTCGGCCGCTGGACCAGGTCGAGGCCGGGCCGCGCTTTTTTAGCACGTCGACGATGGTCGGCGTGTCGCCCGCCTCGCCTTGGTAGGCGAGATATTTCGCGCCGAAATTGATGGCGCATTCCTCCTGATCGCCGGGGCGACGCTCGCGCAACTGGCCTCGGTCCTTGACCGAGAGGTATTCGTGTGTCTCGTCCCACTTCAGCGTGCCTTCGTCGATCAACACTTCCAGAGTTTCGGCCAGCCGGCAGGTCCAGGTGACAGTGCCGTCGGTGGTCGTACCGCCGACCGTGGTGCCCCAGGTCGGCTCGGTATCGTCCGACGTGCCCGGCGTGGTGCAGACGTACAGGTATGCCCCCCGCGCGACCGGCCGCACCACCTGGGCGGCAGTGTAGGCCTTCTCGGCCGCCCACGGGCGCGCGCCCTCGCGCACGAGCAACTTGCCGTCGCGCAAATTCTTGACATACGGTTCGCTCATGGTCTTTTCCTCCATTAACTGATGATTTCGATTTTGCCGGATACCGTGACAGTGATCTGCCGCAGGGGCAGGGTCGAGCCTGCGCCGCCATGCGCATGGCCCTTGGTCAAAGGCGCGGCCACGCTGCTGGCGTCGCCCAACCGGATAACGCCCAGCTCCAGCGGCTCGGCGTCCGGATAGGTCCGCAGGGCCGCGTTCTGCCGGTGCAGGACCGCTTCGGCCGCGCCGGCGATCTGGTCCAGCCGGTGCGCGTCCGCGCCCTCCCGGCAAAAGCAGGCCGCGTCCAGCGTCACCTCGCCCGACTGGGCGGACAGGTTCGACGGCTGCCAGGTCGGGCCGGAAACAAAAAACTCGACGTATTCCGCCAGCTGGTCCGGGTCGAACTCCTGGCCTTCGCAATAGACCGGCACGTTTGCCAGCTTCACGCCGAAGCGGGATAGAAAATCCCGCTGCAGGCTGCGGATGATCTGCTCGCGCAATTCGGCGTCCATCACGGCACCTTTCGCAGCACGAGCTGCCAGACGGTCCGGTGGAAGCGCAGCGCCTGGCCGATGACGGCGAAGCGTTCACCGCCGGGTTGAATCGTGGCTTCGTCCCCCGGCGCGGGCGTGAGGCCGTAGGCGTCCAGATCCGAGGCCAGCACGTAGGCGATAAAATCGGTGACCACGTATTTGCCGGGCGAGCTGGCCGTCACCTCCTGGGGCAGGCCGCGCGTACACAGGGCCGACAAATCGGCCGTATCGTCAAAGGTCTGCTGGACCGCCTGGGCCTGGGTCGGATCAAAAGTGGCGCTAACCGAATTGCGGCCGTGATAGATGAGGCGATCACGCGACCGGGCCAGGCGGGCGATCCATTTCGCGGCCTCGACCGGGTCGCCGTCATCGCCAGCCGCGACCTGGACGAACCGGCGTAGCGAGGTCGGCCCAAAGCTGGTCACGGCCACGGCAAAGGCCTCGACCTCATAGCCGCCCGGCTCCAGGTCGGTGACGGCGATCTCGCCCGCGCCTAGGGGCAGATCGGCCGGGATCGCAAACACGGGCGCATACAGCCAGACTTCGCTCGCGGTCGACCGGTAGCGCAGGCCCCGAAAATGCGTCTCGGCCACGTCGGTCACGGTGGCCACAAAGCCGGTCTCGCCGGCGGCTACTGCCAGGCCGGGTGCGGGCGGAGGATTTTCGGCCAGGAACGCCTCGCCCAAAAATTCGTTGAACGCGCCGAAAAGCACGCCGTCGCGCACGTCCGGCGTGGCCGGGTAGTTGAGCGGGAGGGGCGCTTCGCGCGGCATGATGCCGCCCTGGCCGTCTTCTTCCCAGTAAATGGGGTCATATTCGATTGCGCTCATTTTTCCTCACGCCTAACGCGCCGGCGGGTTAACTCAACGTCGGATCGCCTGCGCCGATCTCCGGCATCGGTCCGGACCAGGTTTTGATTTCGCAATTCGGGTAAAGCTCGGGGGTGATGTAGTCAGCCTGATCATTGCCGTGGGTGGCTACGACTCGACCGTTTTGGATGACCAGAATCACGATAAGCTCCTAGCCAGAGATATAGGAATTTGCATTCCCGACCGTGTTTAAAGCGGGACTATAATTGGTTACCCCGTTGGCGAAGGCGTACCCGCTAGCCAAAAATATCGACCCGGAATAGTTGGCGGTAATCGCCACTTGAGTGCAGCCCGTTGCGCGAACGTTAATCAGCTGCAATTTTCCGCCGTAACTGAATATGCCGTATGCGCAATTAGAAATGGCACACGGGTAGGAAGAAGTGGTAGTTAGCCCACTGGAATTTAATCCAGGATATAAACCGTAATAGAGGCCCGACATTCCAATGCGCCGCAGATCGACCACAGAGACATTCGGGCGCAACGTAATGCCAGTGCCGGCCGACACGCCAGGCCCAACAATTACAATATCGGCTAGCATTTTCAGCGGAGTGAATACGTCAATGGCGGTCCCGGAAGAGAGGGTAAACTTGGTTTTCCACGCCTTAACATCGCCAGAAATTGCGCCGGCCGGAGCGGTCGCCCCGTACAATTTGCTGGCGATGGTCAATACGTTGCCAGCCTTGCCGGTCACCTCGTGGCACCCGTACAGGTACTCAGGATTTGTGCCGCCGCTGAGGTTGTAGAATCCGATGTAATCGCCAACGCTGATGCCGCTGGCGTCGGCAACGGTGATGTCGATTGAATAGGCCCCGGATGAACCCGAAACGGAAATGCTGCCGCTCAGCGTGGTCGCGGCCATGGTTGCGCCTTGGATGGTAACCTTTGCCGAATGCGGGTGATTGACGGTGACCGGCGCGGACAGGGCATAGGTGCCAGCACCTATACTGATCGTGATCTCGGCCGCCAACCATTTGTCGGTTAGGTAGGACAGCGCCTTGGCAACCGTGGCCCAAGGGTTGCCGCTGCTGCCGTCGCCGGTCGTATCGCTGCCGGTGGGCGCCACGTACAGCGTGGTGGCGGTGGTGATGCTGGTCGGCGGCGGGGCCGAGATCTGATTGAGCACCTCTTGGTTGGCGTGCGCGTGTATGGTCATCTCAGCCTCAGATCGCGGTCAGCTCAACGAAATAGACGTCCGTCGCGTTTTTGAACGCTCCGAACACGCGGCCGCCCGTGCCGACCACCACGCCCAGGGTGTTATTGCCCCAGGCTGTCACGTCCGAATCGACCGGGGTGGCCCCGGCGGCGTTGACCACGGCCGAGGCAATGAGCATTGTTCCGAAAAGCGGGGCCGCATTGGGGCCGCCGCTCAAGAGCGGCGCGCCGGCCGCGCCCAGGGCCAGCTCCTGCACCGCGCCCGCGCCGTCGCTATGAAAGAACTTCCAATTCCCGGCCGTGTGATCGCTGGGGGAAGTCATCGAATGCTGCCGGGCGTGACTGCTGGATCCAGCATCGACCCACACCGCCGCATCGACGTCATAATGCCATTCGTTGCTGGTCAGGTTGGAAACCCGGCGCTCGGGCGTGGTGGGCGTGGTGCCGGCGTCCCAGGTGACCAGATCGCCGGTGGTGCCGCCGGCAATGCTCGCGACCTTGTAGATTTTCTTGTCAGTGGTGTTGATGACCAGGTCGTTGACCGCCAGGGCCGGGCCGCCCGTGTCGCCGTCGCCCACGGTCGCGGCCGTATGGTCGGCCACCACGCTGTGCACCGAAGATTTATAGATTCCGTCGGCGGCCAGGGCCACGGCCTGGCCATAGGAAATGGCTTCATCGTCGGACTGGCCGGAACCGGGCACTTTCAAGTGTCCGTCATCGGCGCGGCGCACGAGTTTTCCGCCCGCGCCCGGGGCGGCGTTCTGGGCCTCGACGGTGACTTCGACCACGGTGCCGCCGGCGGACGTGGCCGGCAGATTGTGCTCGCCCGTCGAAGGCGTGGTGCCGGCGAGGTGGTCTTCAGAATTCAGGGCATGCTGTTTGGCATGTATGCCGCTCATTTTACTGATCTCCCAATTCAACCAGCGAGTACGTGCCGCTGTAGTTGCTCACCAGATACGTCCGGCCGGTCGCCAGCTCCCGCCACAAATAGCAGCCGCCGGCGGGGCAGACATTCGTGCCCGCGCCCGGCTGATCGTTGGTTGCGCGCGTGGCGAACAGCGCGTCCGCGTGCAGCTCCAGCCAGGGCTTGGCGGTAGTGCCGACTCCGCCTTCGTGGCCGGCGCGCGGGACAACATCGAGGGTGGCCATTCAGCTCCCCTTCAAGCTCTTCAGTTGCGACACCATTTCGCGCATCACGGCGGCGCTTTCGCGCTGCATGCTGGCGCTCTGCTCCAGGGCCTGGGTATTGGTGCGCACCAGTTGGATCAACTCGTTTTCCAACACGCCCAGGCGCTTGGCCATCTGTTCCTGGTGGGCGGCGTTCTGCTGCGAAAGCTGCTTGCGGTTCTCGCGGGCCTCGAAGATCAATACCACCGCGACCACGGCCGCCGGGCCAAGCTGCGGCAACTGCGCCAGGATTTCGTTCATCTCCCCCTCCCGCCTTTTAAAAATCCGCCGCCCCCCCCCGGCCCCCCGCCGGAGGGGAGCGCGGCTAGACACCGTTAGGCAATAGCCGCTGCCGTTTGATCCTTCGTCGCGTCTGCGCTATCGGCGCATTCTGGCCATACCTCGGGCCAGAATACGCCTAACGCTACGCCGCTCCTCGACTGAAACTTGCCGCGCCTATTGCCTAACGGGTCTTTATCAGACCGTGCTCAGGGCCACGCCGTCGTTGGCCTGGACGCGCCAGACCAAAGCCGCGCCCACCGGCACGGCCGCCAGCAGGATGACCTCGCCGGCGTCGGAGAAGGTGAGAGTGTTGTTTCCCGCCTGGTTGACGGCGGCCGCCGCCGTGACCACGCAGTCGCCGCCGCCGTCGGTCTTGAGGGCCAGGGCCAGCTGCTGGCCGGCGACCGTGGGCGCGGCCAGGGTGCGGGTCTGGCCGGTCGCGCCGGTGACCAGGCCGCAGACGCCGGAGAGGGCCACCGAAATGGCCCCCGCGTCGCCGGGGTCGGTGACGGCGTGGGCCAGGTTGCCCTGGACGGTCACGGCCGAAGGCAGGCCCACGAGCGGGTAATTGATCAGGTCCGCCGCCGTGACCCGGCAGAACTGGACCCAGACCTCGGAGACCGAGACGCCCGCGCCGGCGGCGGTGTAGAGCTGGTCCACGTCCCAGGCGACGGCCACGGGATGGGTGGAGCCGGACTTGAGGGTCTGGCTGTCGCTGATCTCCAGCGTGGAGCCGGGGCGCAGAGTGGCGGCCGTGGCCAGCGGGAAGCGAAACAGATCGCCCTCGGTGGGCAGGACGAACTGGAGCTTGCGGGCCGGATCGCTCACGGCCTGCTCCTCCCAGGCGATGAGCGGCACGAAGCCGTTTTCATCGGCGGCGGCCGGGGCGAGCGGCGTCCCGGCCAGGTCGAGCGAGGTCAGCTTGCAGATCTCGCCCCGCTTGATGGCCTGCGCCGAGCCGGCCCGCACGGGCAGGTAAACGAAGACGGGCATGGCGCGCCCGTTGAAATTCTGGTAACCGATATGGCGATTGACGGCGGTCATGGTTTCTCCTTATCCGCAGCCGTTCATTTCCAAACGTTCGCCCGAGGCCTCAGGGCGAACTTTGGGCCGGCCCGCAGGCCGGCCCGCCAATTGCGCAGGGCGCGGCTTACGCCGCCGTGCACTTCACGAAGAACATGTTGCTGAGCGCGATGAGGTCGATGCAGAAGCCGCCCTTCCAGGCGCTATGGATGTCGCGCAGCTGCATCTCGCCCGAGACCAGCACGGGCACGATCTCGATCGGCCAGTGCTCAATCTCGAAGAACTGCGCCTGGGGATCGCCGGCAAACCAGGTGGTGGCCGCGCCGGCGTAGGTGCCCACCTTCGGGTCGGCGATGATGACCGGCCGGGTGGCGTACATGCCTTCCGGGCCGTAGGGGTTGGGAATCGCGGCCTGCACCATGCCCGAGGCGGCGGCCACGGACGGCGCGTAAATGGAATTCAAGATCTTCCAAGCCGTGGTCTTCTGGGTCGAGTCGACCAGGATGACGCGCAGCTCGGGCATGACGTTGGTGCCGTCCAGCAGCTTCATGGACTCCAGCAGGCCCACGGCCACGTCCAGGTCGGTTTCGTCCTCCAGCGCGTTGCTGGCCAGCAGGTTCTTGTTCTGGCGATGATCCACGGTGCCGGAATAGAACGCGGCGGTGCCGTTGTCGTTGCCCGGCCGGGCGATGTAACGGCCGTCGACCGCGACCGAGTCGCAGATCCGGGCCAGGCGGAACTCGCGGCGGTGGCGCTTGAGCTGCCGGGCCAGGCTGCCGAGATAGACCAGGGTCCGGCCGAGCTTGTCGAACAGGTTGTTCTCGCGGGTCTGCGCGATCGCGCCGCCGTACTTGATGAATCCGCTCTTGACCTCCTGTTCGGTGCCGCCCAGGAACGGATACGGCTCGTTTTCCTTGAGCCGCTTGACGCCGGTGTCGGTCTCGACCTCGGGGAAGGTGACTTCGTCCGCCCCGCCGGGGATGGTCCGCACCAGCTGGTCGGTCTGGTCGGGCCGCTCGTTATAGGCCCGCTGCAGAAGCGCGGTCGACACGGTCTGGATGGCGACGTTGGCGCTGCTGGCGGTGATGGTCCGCCGGCGCGGGCGGCCCACCTCTTCGTGGATCACGAGCGCGCCCTGGCGCTTATCCAGGTCGGCGAAGAGACGCTCGCCGGACAGGGCATGGCCCCCGTCCTGGTGGGCGACCAGGGACTGGGCGGCGCGGGCGTAGATGGCGCGGTCATCGCGGACCTCGCCGAAGGCGGCCACAATCTCGGCGCGGGAAAGCACGGCCTCGGGGTCGGCGGGCAGGACGAACTCGGCCCGCTGATCGTCGGCGGTGCCGGTCGGATTGGTGCCGGCGGAGGCCTTCTTGGCCAGCTCGGTCAGGTACTCGCCGATCTTGCGCTGAGCCTCGACCAGCGAAACCTTTTCGTCGCCGGCCAGCTCGATCGCGCGGCCCAGGACGCCGGCCTTGACCGTGTCGTTGGCCGTGGCCACGGCCGCGCTGGCCGTGCCGAGGATCAGCGTGGTGCGCTCCCGCGCGGCATTGGCCGCCTGACTGTCGCCCTCGCCCGCGCGGGCCTCGGCCGCTTCGAGCTGGTCGAAGATCGCCTCCATGGTCGCGCGCGTCTTTTCGTCCATCCCCCCGTCGGGATCGATGCCGTGGGCGCGCAGGAACTTCTTGAACTTTTCCTTCATGACTCTCTCCTTGGAAAATGACTACGAATCAGAACAGCCGAAAACCTCGAACCGGCAGAACGAACCGTCCGGCGTCCGCAGCGCGTTTCCCGGCTTCCGCCTCCGGGTCGGGCTCTGCGTCGGGGCTGCGCCCCAACGACTCGCCGTCCGCGCCGACTGCGACCACGCTCCATTCCGCCATGCGCCACTGGGTGGCGATATCCACCGGTCCCTTGAGTCCGGTGGCTTGGTCTATCTGTCCCGCCTCAACGGTGCGGATGCGAATCGGGCTGAACCCGATGGAGGCGGCGCGCAGGAAGCCGCGCGCGATCTTGCCCCAGACCAGCTTGCCCAGGCCTTCGTCCTCGAAGTCGAATTGCGCCCGGGCGACCAGCACTTTCTTGCCCGCCACCTCCTCCACGCCGACCTTGAGCGAACGGCCGACCACGGTCGGCGCGCCGTGCTGGTGTTGGTGCAGAACAACTGGATTGGCCCGGTAGTCTTTCAGGACCGCGCCCTGCATGGAAAGCGAAGTCGGGTTGCCCCAGGAGCGGTCGCGCACCGGCGTCTCGGAAGAGATGACGAACTCGGCCGTGTGCGCCTTTTCGTCGATGCTGGCCATGCGCAAACACTCGATGCCCTCCTCGCCGCAGAAGGCGCGGATGATGGGCTTGGCTTCATTCGGCTGGGACATTGGTCGCCTCCTGGGCCGGCGCGGCGTTTTTGGCGTCGGTCTTTTTCTGCTGGCCTAAAACTTTCTTGGCCTGGGCCGCGACGGCGGCTTCCAGATCCGGGGTCTTCGCTTCGCTGGCGGGCAGGTCCATTCGGGCGCGGGCCTCGCGTTCGTACTGCTCCACGCGCAGCTTGTTATCGATCACGGTTTCCCAGTCGCGGCCGAGCGCGGCGCACTCCTCGACCGGGGAGGAGGTGGTGTTTTCCTGCCGGCCCTTGGCGGCGGTGGCGTCGGATTCCGGATCCCAGGAGGGTTTGACGTAGCGGCGGAATTCCGGTTGGACCAGGCGGAAACGCGGGTCGCCGAGTTGCATGGCCAGCCACCACATGGACCACTCCCACATCGCGCCGAAGACCACGGGCGCGAACAGGGCGAACTCGGTTTCGTGCTCGACAAAGTCTTCGATTCCGCTCACCCGCGTGGCGGAGAAATTCGCGGCCCCGTAATTGTTGCTGACGCGCTCGAACGAACGGCCGACGCCGTTGCCGATGTCGCGATCATGCGAATCCAAAAACGGCTGATAGTTCGAGCCAGGGCGGTCGGAGTCGACCACCTCGATGTCTTCATTGGCTTCGATGTAATGCACCTGGCGCTTGGGGCTGGTGACGTGGCTGCGCGGCAGTTTTTTGCCGCCGCCGCCGAACGCGCTGTCGCCTTCCATCATCGCTTGTCTGCCGTCCGGATCGTTCAGCTTGAAGAACCAGGCGATGTCGGCCTCCATCTTTTTGCGCTGCAGTTCGCTGTCTTTGTAGTCGGCGATATCGTTTAGCAAGGTCAGCACGAGCTGCAGCCAGGGCATTTCGCGGGAAGCGGTTTCGCGGTGCGGATGAAAAAAGAAAACCAGCTGGGGCAGGCCCAGTTCGTTGCGGATCGGCACCCGCTCATAGGTGACCGGGCCGCCGCCCAGATCGTGCGGGTGGCGCGTGGCGATATGAAACGCGACCAACTCGCCGTCGGGGGAGAACTCCAGACCGCCGCGAATGCGGTTATTGTTCCGCAGCTGCGGCGGAGTGCCGACGCATTCCGGCTCGATGATCCGGCAGGCAAAGCCGGTCGGGCGGTCCGGTTTGTAAATGAAACGCAGGAACAAGCCGCCGTCGATCTTGACGTGGCGGAACATGAGAAGCACATAAGCCAGGAAGGGGCGGAAGCGTTGCCAATCAATTTCCATGCTACCGGGCTTGGCCACGGTCTCGCGCCAGAACTCTTCGGCCTGTTCGATCAGCGGTCGGGCCTCGGCCTCATCCAGGCCGGCCGTTCGGCGCTCGCGCGCGGGGATGCGGCCGTGCGCGGAGAAGCGCGGGCCGATGGTGTTGATCATTTCCTTGTGGACCAGGCCGCCGGCCTTGGGATCGTTGTCGGCCATGAGCCGCGCCCGGGAACGCTGAATGGGCAGTTGCGGCAGCAGCTCCAGGTCGGCGGCCATGGACCAGTTGTTCCAGTTCGGCCGGCGGCGATCCTCGGTGGCGCTCAGAAAATGGCGCACCTGGTCCATCATCAACTGACCGGCCGCCAGGCGCTGTTCGCGCTCGCGCGTCTTCAGGTTCTCGCGTTCGGCCCGGGCACCGGCCGCCCGCGCCCGCCACGGTAGAAGGGTATCCAGGAGGCCCATGGGCTAGACCTCCCTCAGAATAGAACGCCGCGTGCCCCGGCTGAGGCGCGCGGCGTAGGCGTCGACCTGGGTTAACAAGTTGTCGAAGGTGGCGCGGTATTGCGTGGTCTCGCCGTCAAAGCCGTCGCTCTGGACCAGCTTTGACAGCTCCATCTGGCCAAGGATGATCTGGCGGCGGCAGGCGTCGAAATCTCCGGCCGAGAACGCGGTCTGCGCGGCCGTGAGATAGGCGGCGACGGTGAGTTGGGTGGCGGGGGTGGGCTCAGCTTCCGGCATAGCATCCTCTCGGATGCCCGGGCCGGACCCCTGGGCAGGCGGCCGCGCGGTCCCCTCCGCGCGCCGTGGTTAAATTCTGCTTTTCTCTTTACGCGGCCTTTCGGTCGGAGCAAGAAAAATGATGGTACAGACGTCTGTATTTTCGAATATTTTAAATCCTATCGAATTTGTATAAATAATTTCTGAATCGAGATAAAAGTCTCTAAAAGTAGCCTTGCGCCATGCAACGCCTTGCTGGAAATGCATGTTATGCAAGCCGCCAAGTAGATGTATTTGACAATGTAGATGTTGAGTATCTACTAAAAACACCTGGAGTTATGCAGCGCTAGCAGGTGCCGGTTTGACAAGTTAGGTTGGCATGGTAATCTGCGTTTAGCTGTGATAAATGTCGGGAGCAGGGCAAAGACAAGTGACATTGTAATGCCAATAACCGGAGGGGAAACCATGGATTGTTTCCTTACCCCAGAAGCGGTTGCGGCTCATTTCAAAGTCAATTCTGCCACAGTCATAAAATGGATTAAGATTGGCATGCTATCAGCCTCGCATGGCGGCGTTGACGGCGGCTATAGCATCAGCTAAACTGATTTTTTAGAGTTCTGCAAACATGCCCGCATTATTCCGCCTGAGTACCAAATCTCCCCGCAATTTTTTTCGCGGGCTGCCCCTAAAGCGCTAATTGTCGATGACGAGGCTGACGCCCGGGATTTGTTAGGAATTTTGTTGGCCAAGTTAGGATTCGGGGTGGCTTTTGCCGAGAACGGGTTCCAAGCCGGATTGCTGGCCAATTCCATCTACCCCGCGCTGATTATAATCGATCTGATGATGCCTAGTTTGGATGGAGTCGAAGCCATAAAGATGATTCGCCAAGAAAGCAACCTAAAGAATACGAAAATACTGGTGGTTACTGGCATGGATGGGCCCATACTTGAAGAGGCGATTTTGGCAGGGGCAAACAGTGTTTTGCCAAAGCCATTTGATTCTGATGGTCTTCGAATGGCAATTGAACAGCTTATGGAAAAGCAAGATGAATTGCAGTTGGCTTGACAATAGCTGGCCTTGGCGATAGGCAAAGGTTATCCGAGGCGAGGCCTGACTGCGGCCTCGCCTTTTTTGTTTGATGAGCCAGAATCTGCAGCAGCATTCAGAACTTTTCCCGCGCCACAAAGGTTTCTTCGCACCACAGGCATTTCATCTTGCGATCGCGGACGCGCTGGCCGTCGACCTGGCTTTCGGGCAGGGTCGAGGTTACGACGCACGCCTTGGTGGCCCGGTCGCCCAGGAGGCGCGTGCGGCAATGCGGGCAGGAGTGCGGCTCGATCAACCCCAGCCAGGCCACCACCGGCCGGCCGGCCGGGGTGGCTTCGGTTTGGTCGCGGGTGACCTCGGCCTCGGGGTCGGCGGTCCGGATCTCTGGCGTGGGGGTCGATAGGTCCGGGGCGGAGTGCTGGGCCTCGGGCGCGAAGTGCCGGTCATCCGCCGCCGGGGTTTGCAGAGTGTCTTCGAATCGGGAACGCTTGGACATGGAATTCTCCTTTAAGGCTAGAGCCGCAACGACTGTAAAAAAGGTAACGACCAAAACGGCCACCACAATCAATAAGACAAACGCATAAGGCAACGGGCAACCGGCGCAACGCCCCCGGCCCGAAACAGACTTCATCGGTTTCTCATTTCTCCTTTTTCATTTCCGGCTCGATCAGCCGGGGCGGCTTGACGCCCAGGTCGCGGGCGATGGCCCAGGAATAGACCTGCGCGTCCAGCGGGTGGTTGAAGATGTCGACCGGCACCCATTCGGCCTTGGCCCGGTTGTATTCGTCGAACTCGGTCACGCGCTGCTCCGCGCATAGGCCCCGGGCATAGCTGGCCGGCGTGTCGGTGGGCAGATACCAAAATCCTGGCTTGCCCGGCTGGGTCTTCAGCTGCTCGTGGATCTCACACTTGGCCAGGTCGGTGTCGACCGCCCAGCAATAGCAGCGCTGGCGTTCGTTCAGGTCGCGGCGAACTATACCGTCGCCGCCCAGCGTTTCGCGGCCGTCGACCGGCCGCCAGGTCGAGAGGCCATAGTTTTTGCAGAAGCGGAAAACATGATAATCGGCCGGCACGATGCGCTGGCCAGAGCTGCGCTTCTTGCCGTGCTGATAGCCCGTATCGATGGCGATGGCGTTGGCCAGAAAGTCGCGGCCGTTCGCGTCGCGCCAGCCCCGCATCAGCATGGCCCGCACGTCCTCCAGGCCGCGATAGATCGCGCCCGGGTCGGCGGGGTTGGGATAGGTATGGGGAATGAGAAATCCCAATCGCCAGCTGTTCAGCAGGAAACCGTCGGCGTCCACCTCCCAGGCGTCGAATACGGCGTACAGCTCGCGCTGGCCGATGTCGATGCCGCCGGTGACGCAGATCCGGTTCGGGTCATAGACGAACGGCATGCGACCATGCCGGCCGGAGCGGTAGTCGCTGAACCGGATATGGTCGAGGATCATTTCGGGCTTGAGTTCGGACAGGTCGAGAATCCGGCCGGTGTAGGGCATGGCCATGTCATAGAGGCAAACCGAATGGCGTTTGGTTTCCTCCTCGCGCGCGTTGCGCACGGCGGCGGCCAAGTATCCCAAGGTGGTGAACGGGCTGGTCAAGCGATTCCACCAGAATGAAACCGTGCGCGTGGCCTTACGCTCGCCGACCGCGCGCCAGGCCGTGCCGTCCGGCATGACCCTGGCTTCGTCGAACGGCCCGGCGGCCCGGGCTTCGTCCACGCTACAGGCCGCCACCTTTTCGCCGGCGTGAATCCAGAGCGGGAATTGCAGCAGGGCCAGGCGCTCCACCTCGCGGATCGGGTGAGTGCAGTGCGGGCAGGGATAGAAGGCGGTTTGCTCGGCCGTGATTTCCGAGGTGTCGTCATCCCAGCCGAGGCGCTGGGCGTCCCAGGACCACTCGAACCAGAACCATTCGCCGCAGCCGGGGCAGCGGAAATACGGCCGGCCCTCGGTGCCGGCCAGATACGTCACCCAGATGAACCCCTTCGGCGTGGTCGGGGTGCAGGTGTAGACGATCCGGCGGGTCATTTGGTGCGCGTCGGTGCGGCGCACCATCTGCTCGATCGGGGTCGACTCCTTGCCGTTCGGCGACCGGGCGTCGGCCTTGTCCGTTTCGTCCAGGGCCAGATTTTCAATCGTGGCCTGGCTCATGTCCGCATCCGATCCCGCGCCCAGGAACAGCCAGAGCGCGCCGTTCTTGAGAATCTGTTCGGGCGGGAAACCAC
>CAYMGG010000009.1:0-7670 GCA_964389915.1 uncultured Planctomycetaceae bacterium | reverse complement strand
CCCCGCTGCCGGGGAACAACTCCAGCAGCGAGGGCATGGCCTCGAACATCGGCCGCAGCTTGGTTCGGTAGGCGCGTTGGGCCAGCTTGCGGTTGGGCACGCCGTAGCCCGTGTGCTTGCGCAAATACTCCAGCCAGTAACCCGGCACGATCTGGTTCAGCGCCTGGCTCTTGCCCGACTGGGTCGCGGCCACGCCGCAGGTGTATTGATAGCGCGGGTCCAGCACGCTGTTCATGGGGCTGGTCAAGAGCGGCATGGTCAAGCGCGAGAAGCGCCCGGGCACGGGCGAGTCGCGGCCGACAATGACATTCGCTTCGGCCCAGTCCACCACCAGCTGGCGCGGCCGGGGCCGCAGCAGCTTACGCACCCGGGGCGGGAATGGGTTCGCCCTCACCATCGTTTTCTCCAACGCTATCGCCGGCCAGCTGCCGGAGCAGGTCGCCGCCGATCTCTTCCAGGGCCTGGCGCAACTCCACCAGGTTTTTAGCCTGCAGGCGTGGGGCGTAGCTGCCCAGGCTCTCCAGGGTTTCGCGCACGAACTTAGCCCATTCCATTTGTTCGCGTTCGACGTCCTTGGCTTCGCGCAATTCGCCGCTGCGCAGGCGGCGCTCGAACTCATCGGCCTGGGCTTTCACGCGGCCCTTCTCCGCGCCGATGATGTTCATGGTGATTTTGCTGACCGCCTCGGCCGTGGGCAGGTCGGAGCATTTGGTCATGAGCAGCGCAATCAAACCGGCCACGTCGCCCTGGTCCAGCAGCTTGCGCAGTTCGTCGGTCAGCTCGTGCCAATTGACTTCGCCCTCGCCGCCGCCGGCCGCCTTCTGTCCGGCCGTGGGTCGGCCGGCCGTCTCTTTCCTTTCGCTGGCCAGCCAGGCGCAGACCTCTATAGGCGAGACCGTGCGGTCCGGGTTCTCGGGGCAGCCGCCGGCGATCCACCTGGTCAGCGTCTGGTCGGTGGTCACCTTGCCTTGGCCCGCGTCGCGCCGGCGCTGCGCGAACGCGGTGGCGTTGAGCAGGCGCACGAAGTCGGTCTTGGGCGGCGCGACGTGCTGGTCATAGGCGCGGCGGAAGACCTCGCGCGCCTGGCCCTTGACCGTCTCGGGGGCCAGGCGCAGGCTGCGCAGCCAGTCCTCAAAGGCGCGATCGGTTTTGCGTTTCGCCATGCGGGCCTCTCGATAAATTCCGATAGAAATTGAAGTGTGCGTGACAAGCGATGAGCCTTGACTCCGCTATGATTCTAGGCTACACTATACATAATGTTTTGCCAGCCATACACCGTCAGGAGATTAGCAATGAACCGCGAATACCTCGGCGATGCGCTCGATTTTTGGAAAGGCGACATAATTAGGCAAATAAGCGACGACCTTAATGATCTACATGTGGTTCCGATGCTGACGGAAACGAATAATTGGCACGACGATAAAGAAACGAAGCTATATGCATCACTGCTTTCTATTCAGCCACAAAACATTCAATGCATTTTAAAAACCGGCCAAAACGACAAATACACAAAAAAACGCATGAAAGCTTATTGGGACGCTATCCCTGATGGCTACGATTTATTTCTGGATCCTGATACAGGCATTTCATTAAACTCTGGAAGCAAAAAACATGTCACCGTAACTGGCATTTCGACATTATTGCAGCGCACAAGGAAGCGGATATTGTTGATCTATCAGCACGCCTGGCACACGCCAAACTCTGTCCGGCACATTTCTGAACATCTCGCCAAACCAAATATTCTCCCAGGAGTTTATAATTTCGCCTGCAAGGCAAAATACGTTTCAATGTTCTTTTTGTCATGCGATATAAACCGACTCGAAAAAGTCCGCTCTAACCTGAGCGGCTTCTATCTGTGCAGGAATGATCGTATAACAAGCATTAAACCGTAGCTTTCTGGCAACATGTTATTTTCCTCCAATCGCAATTTGGACCATGGACGAACTCGGCCCAGCGGCGGCGGATCACGTCGCAGTAGAGCGGCGAAATTTCCATGCCGTAGCAGACCCGGCCCCGCTGTTCCGCCGCCATAATTGTGGATCCAGATCCGCAGAATGGCTCATATATGAGGCCCGGCCAACAGCGCATCATGAACGCGGGAAGCTGTATTGGAAACGTCGCTGGATGATTATTTCTTGCCATATCAACCGTGGCGTTTCGACTGATTCTTATCACGCTGTCCGGAATCCTGGTCGCCTGTCCTAATTTGTCAGGCGAGCAAATACCCTTCACTTTTCCATTCTTGTCGCGCAATGCGCCGCGGCTTAAATTGCTTCTTTTCCGGCTGGACTCCTTCGTCTCGACGAACTTGACCGGCCTGACCGGGGCTTGGTTAAAATGAAACACAAACTCGTGTGAAGGGCCAAGCCGGCCATTCCAGTCACCCACTAATCCTGCTCCTTGGTCCCAAATGTACCAGCCAAACCTCCGCCAGCCTTGACCGCGCATCCACTCTATCCAGCCGTCCCAATAGGGTTGCCATTCTCCGTCGCGATGAATCAGGCCTAAATTCACCAACACCTGACCCTCCGCCGACATGGGCAGATTTGAAAAAACTCCCCGCATAAGGCCGTCCCAATCCGAAAGCAATTCTTGGCTCTCCGGCGTATAGTCCCGCTGTTGGCCATAAGGCGGAGAAGTGAAACACAGATCAGCATTTTTGCCTGCCATCAATACCGAAACATCACCTGCCTTGGTGCTATCGCCGCACATGAGCCGGTGCGGCCCGAGCGCGTAGACCTCGCCCGGACGCGATACGGCTTCGTCCGGCGGCTCGGGAATCGCGTCCGGATCCGTGTGGCCCTCGCGCAACTGGTCTTCCGCCAGCAGTTCCGTGGTCAGATCCTCCAATAGCGAAAACTCCAGTCCCTCATAAACCACGCCGGCTTCGAACTTGATGTCCGCCAGCACTTGCGCCAGCTTTGCGCCGTCCCAGTCGCCCTGCATCTCGCGGTTGTTCAATGCCACGTTCAGCGCTTTCTCGGTCGCGCTGCCCGGAACGATGTCGACCCAGGTGATGTCGGCCTCGTGGATCCAGTCCTGCCCCAGCGCGCGCAGCGCCTCAACGCGCTGGTGACCGCCCACGATGCGGTTGCCGTTCCGGTTGACCGTGATGGTGGTGGCCATCCGAAAGCCGTTTGCCGTCGACCAGCCCGCCAGCGTGTTCGTATGCTCGCTGATCGAGGCCTTCAGCCGGCGCAACTGGTTCGGGCTGATAACGCGCGGGTTGTAATCCGCAGGCGTCAGCTCTGCCAACTTGATGCCCTGCTCTGCTCTTCTCCTGCTCTTGCCCACAACATGCTCATTTCTCCCATGCCGTTTGGTCGATAAACCCACTGGCTGGCGGCCTTCGCCGCAGACCCATGCCACGGCGACGGGTGTTAGCGCACCCGACCAGCCGCCAGCCGACTTTTCACCACCCATTTCCCGGATCCAGACCGTCCATGGGTGAAAATAAAATGGCTCGCGAGTTGTTCGGCTTGGCCCCCTCGGGAGGGACCCGTGGGCAGAATGGCGTGCCAGGATTGAAATTTCGCGAGTTTTTTGGAGCATTCCTAACCCTTTTTTTAATCCCGGGATTTATTGGTTGTATCAATAGCTACCATAGACTTATATTTTCTTTTATATCATCGCGTTGAGTAAAACATCATTGCACTCAATACTGACATTAACAATGCCACAAAATGGTTTCATTGCACTTTTTTCGGGCAGTTTCTCGAAAAACTTTTTTAGTGCAATTTCGCACCCGCATCGCCTTTACCTCCCGCAGGTTATGCAGAAAAAAACCCCTATAAAAAATAACAAAGTCCTCAGGGAACTTTGTTGTGATTTCCGCTAAGTGAATAACGGGCCAAGCATTTGCTCCCAGTTTTGTAACGGAGTTTTCCCTTCGCCTGACGTCTGGCCCGCAGGCACGTAATCCCCCCCTAAAATGCCCTCTAAAATCGTGTAGGCCAGGCCCGCCCGTTCGCCCGTGGTCCAGTTGTAAATCTCTTGGGTTGAGATCGAGAGGTGCTTGGCGTACTGCTGGATGCTGTATGGGTCAACGCCGCGCTGGATAAGCCAGGTAATAGCCGAATGCCTGGCCATATAGGCCGTGAAGCGCCGC
Source organism: uncultured Planctomycetaceae bacterium (assembly GCA_964389915.1). Classification (GTDB taxonomy): domain Bacteria; phylum Planctomycetota; class SZUA-567; order SZUA-567; family SZUA-567; genus CAYMGG01. Next base: position 3,562 of record CAYMGG010000009.1, on the reverse strand, counting down.
CCCAACCTGAGCCGTCCGACCACACTCGATAGCGCGTGGTTATAGGGTGAAGTGGCCCAACGCCGGGCATAGCGATTGGGAAAGAGAGGCTTGGTCGATGACAGGCGCAGGTCGCGCGCGAGATAGATCCCGTGCGCATACTCCAACACCTCATCCATGAATCGGTGCGTCAATGACCCCTGGCTGATCGGCCGACGCGTGGGCACGCCGCCCTTGAGGGCGGGCAGCAGGATTTCGCCATCATGATTTTCGGATGGCGGCACATAGTGGGCGCGGTCCAGCCGGAAGATGGCTTCCGGGCGGCCACCCAACAACAGCATGCCGCGAATGACCAGCTCCAGGCCCAGGGCGGAACGACGCACGCGGCGCAACAGGGCAAGAAAGTCGAATTCATGCAGGGCGCGAGGCGGGGGGCGATTGCCCTTGCGCACGTAGCCAGGCACACGCGCCTTTTGCAGGCGCAACACGTCAATGTCAAAGCTGCACCAACGGCGTTCACAACACCACTTGGCATAGATTTTCAAAGCGCGCAGCTCATTGGTGATGGTGCCATGCCCGATGGTCGGAGATTCTTGATATTTTCCCGCATGCCCCGGTTCGGCCCGGCGCTGGCGCAACCATTCGTCCAAATCTTCACGGGCGATGCGGTCCACAGCAATGTCGCCCGCACCGCGCGAGAGTTCGCGCGCGAACCGGGACAGCACGCGAGTATAGAACCGCCTTCGATCCGGCTTGAGGTCTGGGAACTGCACCGGGTCGGCCAGAAAGGTTTCCAACGATTCGAGCATGGTAGGACAGCCGGACAAGCCGAGTGAAAAGTCGCGGCGCACCCGGTCATGGGCATCGGCCAACAACCGGTCCAGCCGTTCGGCATCTTCCCGCTTGCGGGCCAGACTAGAGTCACGGAAGCCGCGTCGCACTTCGAATCCGGTGTTTGTCTCACGAATAGCCAAGATTTGACTCCCTAAAAGCAATCGCTTCTTTTCCATTTCTGCCGCATGTGTTCGAGAGCCTTGAGTAATTTCGCTAGCCGCCGCCAATCGCCTGGAAGTACTCAAGGGCGAACGGAGCGACCATCACAGGATCTATTCAGCCCGTGTTGAGTTGGTTTTCCGCTTGACGTTCAGTCACCCACCTTTTATCGTTTTGTCTACTCTTTGCAGAAAAGCCAATTTCGGAAAATGCAGTAAACAAGGTGCTCATTCGATCCTTGCTCATAATGCAACGACAGTCATAGGAGATTGCGATGTCTACTAACCAAAATGACCAGTCTTATTCTCTAGACCCTGTCGGTAGCTTAAGCATCCCCCTCATACTCCCTGTTATTCTCAATGCAGCTCAAATCTGTGAGGATCTAGAGGGCATCTATAAAAGACATGTAAAGCCCGCCTCAAAACGCCAAGCGCAGTACTGTAGTTTCTGGCTCAAGAAGCTGAAAACGATAATGGGTAACATGGAGGCAAAGACTATTGAGCAAATCCGCGGTGAATGTGTTGCCTTTGCCAAAGACGCGGAAAATCTTTATGGCAATGACGAGCGTAACGAACAAGTCATAAAAGGGAAAGACGCCCCCGTAATGGCTCCAGAGTGCAGAGATTTCGTAAATAGAATTGAGAAATTTGCGGAATTTATAAAAAGCCATCAAAAAGAAATCCTTTTGGCTGAAATGTTCGCACTGGATTTTTTTGAGTTTGATAAGCCTCTTGAATCGGTCAGGGATCTGTTCGAAAAAGAATATCTTAATGCAAAAATGCGGGCAGCCTCGGTTCTTGAGGGTGCGCAAAGCGAGGCCAATCGAATCCTGGCAGAGGCAAAGAAAACAGCCATGGGGGCGGGACTTTCATCGTTACAGGCAATCTTCAGAAGAAAGCAAAACTGGGCCTTTGGATTAGCTGGCGTCTCGTTATTACCATTATTCATATTGCCGCTTTCTTTTATTATTGCGTGCAAAAAAGAACTCATTCAGTCGCATTATCTTTGGTCTACAAGCGCGCTTTCAGAAGTATTGCAGCAACACGCCAATAACGCAGATATTCAAAAATGGGTTGTTATCTCTGTAATTTCTTTAAGGCTATTCGCGCTAGGACTAATCGGTGCCGGCGTGGCTCTTTGCTTGAGAATGTTTCGGTCCTATATGCATATTGCCGAGACAAATAGCCATCGCGCCGCTGTGGCAAATAGCATGGGGGCGTTGGTTGAAGGTTCTTATGATGAAACCGAGAAGAAACTCATAGTAGACAAGGCGATTAGTGTCATTATTGACTTTGGCGCTTCCGGAATAATTGGTACAAAAGAAGAAGGTGGTTTTCATGAAGTTCCTTCCAGTGTGGTAGATAAAATGCTTGGTAAAGATTAGTGGCTTCTCAAGCAAGATCCTTAACTTCGAACATGCACAATCGACCTTTGTACGGAGCGGGCGCGGGTAACAGGCAAGGCTCGGTCAGGTACGCCCCAAAACTCTTTTGGTCATGCCAGGCGCTGGGCGATGCCGGCACCAGCCCGGAGGATTCACGAAAGGTGTCTCCGTCCCGCTTGGCGCAACCCAGGACGTTGACTTTGCCCAGGATCGAGCCGAAGGCCATTGCCCGCGCGTACCAGTCGTAATCGGCGCAGCGAATTTCCGACAACCGAAGCGCGGCTTTACAGTATTCCGGCAGACCACGAATTCCCGAAGATTTGACAAAGTAATTCCAGGCGGCCCGGTCTGGCTGCCCTCCGGCATGAATCAGCAATGGCCCGGTATGCCGGATAGCCCGCGACCGGTTTTCGCAATCCTTGATTCCCAGCATAATCAGTCCTGCCCACGGCTGTCGAATCGACAAGCATTTCATTTATTAATCCCCCCTTTTCTCAATTCGGCAGGCCCCGCCGGCGCAGTCGCTGGGCGCGGTCTGGCCGCTACGGCCCAATCTCAAAACGATCCAGCCGCCGGCCGACTCAACCAGGATGATCGGCAACTCGCCGTTCGTGGCCGTGGCGACCTCCACGGCGGTGTCCAGGCCGTCGACGCGCTCGAAGATTTGGTCCAGATCGAAATATTCCGCGTTGCCGTCCGCCATCAAGACGGCCTTGGCCTGGGCGCAGCGAGAACAGTTCTCGCGGCCGAAAATCATGACGCGCGGCCGGCGCAGGTCGCCCACCTTTCCACCGCCCTCCCCGGCCTGGATTTTCTGCCGCAGCATTTCCGCGCAGCGCGGACAGGCCCCCGACGTCGGCACTAGCCAGGCCCCGCGCGTCAGCTCGCCTTCCGGCAGCCAGATTTCGTTGCACCAGGCACAATGCCGCACGAAAACCTCAACCATGGTTTTTCCCCTTCACCCGCCGCAACTCGGTGGCGACTGCGATTCCAGTCAGGTTGCCGTTCCAGCGTGCCGGTTTTTGCCCGGCATCGATCAACGCCGCGTCGCGCATCACCTCGCCGAACAGACCCCGCGCCGCCGCCGAAGGCTCGTGCGGCGCGTCGGCGATGCCCAGGGCGGCGACGTGTGGCGGGGGCACGAACCCCCGCACCGTCGCCGCCACCGGATCGTCCAATTTTCCGTCCAGGTGGTATTGGAGCTTG
>CAYMGG010000008.1:0-39110 GCA_964389915.1 uncultured Planctomycetaceae bacterium | reverse complement strand
GGGAAAACCCTTTTTATAAAAAGGGTTTTCCCGGACCCTTTCCGAAAAATTTTCAGCCGGCTTCGCCGTTTCGAGCGTTCAGATAGATATATTCCACCCTCTGCTTCATTCGTGCGCCTTGATGCAGCGCTTCATAATAAAGGGGCGATTCTTATCGCACGGTTTCTCCCTCCCCCTCCGGGGGTAGGGTCGGGGTGGGGGAGGCGGCCTGAAGCGCAACTGGTCCTCTCCTTCCCCCCAACCCCCTCCCGGAGGGAGGGGGAGACGCAAGCCGCGATCGCAGAGATATGCCCTCTTATTTTCGGGAAGCCGTATTTTGCCATTTGGATCGACTGGATACGCGGAGCGCTTTATGCGTGTGCGGCACGCATTTTTGCAAAAAAGATCCCCCAGGGAGACCCCGGAGTTTCACTCCAATCGCAGCCCGAGCCCCTCGACCATGGCCCGATCCGTGGCCGGCGAGATGCCGGCGGTGGTCAGGTAATCGCCGGTCATGAGCGCGTCCGCCCCGGCGGCGAAAAGTTCGGCCTGGCGCGCGCCCAGCGTGGTCGGTCGTCCGCCGCAGATCCGCAGACTGGCCCGGGGCAGCAGCAGGCGAAAAAGGGCGATGATCCGCAACCCTTCATCGGCCTCCAGCGGCCGGCGGTCGGCCAGCGGCGTGCCGGGCACGGGAGTAAGAAAATTTAGCGGCACGCTGCGGACATCGAGTTCACGCAGAGCCAACGCCAAGTCGATCCGGTCGGCCCACTTTTCGCCCAGGCCGAACAGGCCGCCAGAGCAGACCTCCAGGCCGACCCGCTGCGCGGCGCGGACCGTCTCCACCCGTTCGCGCCAGGAATGGGTCGAACATATCTGCGGAAAGAAACGTTTGGAAGTTTCCAAGTTGTGGTGATAGCGCTCCAGCCCCGCCGCCTGGAGCCGGGCCAGCTCCGCCTCGCTCAACCGCCCCAGCGAAGCGCAAGGCTTGAGCGGCGTCTCGGCCCGGATCAGCCGGATCGCCTTTTCTAGCGCCTCCAGCTCCTGGGCCGTCACGGTGGGGCCGCTGGTGACCAGGCCGAAGTGCCGGGCTCCGCTGTCCGCCTGGGCCCGGGCGGCGGCCAGCAGTTTTTCGGCGTCGAGCAGGGGGTAGATCGCCGCGCCGGTCCGATGCCGGGCGCTCTGGGCGCAGAAGCGGCAGTCTTCGGAGCAGGCCCCGGAGCGGGCGTTCACGATCACGCAGAACTGAACCCGGTCGCCGCTGAACCGTTGGCGCTCCCGCCCGGCCGCCGCCAGCAGCTCCGCCAGCGGCCGCCCAACCCAGGCGGCCGCCTCGCGAGCCAATTCAATCCGATCAATGGTTTCGCTCGCGGCCAATAAATCTTTCATCCTGCCTCCAGTCTTGATTTAATCCACTCCCCTCCGCATTATTAAGCAGGGATAGAGTTCCGCCGATCCGGGACGAAAACCATTGGTGCAGACTTCCGTCGCCAGAAAGGACCGCTATGAAATTTACGATTCCGCAGTGGTTGCGCAACGCCGTTTTTTATGAAATCTATCCGCAGTCCTTTTACGACACCAATGGCGACGGCATCGGCGACCTGCCCGGGATCATTCAAAAGCTCGACTACATCCAATCCCTGGGCGTGAACGCCGTCTGGCTCAATCCTTGTTTCACCTCGCCCTTCCAGGACGCGGGCTATGACGTGGCCGACTTCTACCAGGTCGCCCCGCGCTACGGCACCAACGCCGATTTGAAGCGCCTGTTCCGCGAGGCCGGCCGACGCGGCATCCGCATCTGCCTGGACCTGGTCGCGGGCCACACCTCCATCGACCACCCCTGGTTCCGCGAATCCTGTCGCGCCACGCCCAACCGCTATTCCAACTGGTTCATCTGGACCAGCCACTGGGGCCAGGGCGGCGGCCAGCTGCGCACCATCAACGGCTACGCCGAGCGCGATGGCAACTATGTGATCAATTTCTTCTACTGCCAGCCGGCACTCAATTACGGTTTCGCCCAGCCCGACCCCAAGCAGCCCTGGCAGCTTTCGGTCAAGCATCCCGACGTCCAGGCCCTGCGCGCGGAGATGAAAAAGATCATGCGCTACTGGCTCGACCTGGGCTGCGCGGGCTTCCGGGTGGACATGGCATCTTCGCTGGTCAAGCTCGACAAGGGCTTCAAGGAGACCTCGCGCTGGTGGCACGAGGTCCGGGGCATGTTCGAAAAGGATTATCCCGAGGCTGTGCTGATCGCCGAGTGGAGCAACCCCAGCTATGCCGTGCCGGCCGGCTTCCACGTGGACTTCATGGTCCACTTCGGCGAGCCGGGCTACACCAAGCTCTTCCGGGCCGAGCCGGAGCGGATTCCCAACTCGCCCTTCACCGGTGGGCGCAGCTTCTTCGACCGCAAGGGCGGCGGCGACGCGGCCACCTTCGCCCAGGAGGTCGCCGCCCACCTGCGCAAGCTGCGCGGCCGGGGCTATCTCTCCGTGCCGACCGGCAACCACGACATCGGCCGCATCGCCCAGGGCCGCAATCAGCGCGACCTGGAGACCGCCTACGCGGCCATCTTCTCCCTGCCGGGCGTGCCGTTCCTCTACTACGGCGACGAGATCGGCCAGGACTTTGTCACCGGGCTGGCCTCCAAGGAAGGCGGCTACAACCGCACCGGCGCGCGCACGCCCATGCAGTGGGACGCCTCGCGCAACGCCGGCTTCTCGACCGCGCCGGCCAAGGCTCTGTACCTGCCGATCCAGCCTGAACGCGATCGGCCGACCGTAGCCGCGCAGGAGAAGGATTCCGGCTCGCTCCTCAACTGCACCCGCCGGCTGATCGCCCTGCGGCGCCAGACGCCCGCCCTGGACAACGACGGCGGCTTCACTCCGCTTTACGCCCAACCGGAATGCTATCCGCTCGTCTACCTGCGCACCTCCGGCCGGGATAAGATCGTGGTGGCCGTCAATCCGGCCGGCAAGCCGGCGGAAGCGAGCTTTGCGGTCAAGGGCGCTAAGGAGGTGAAGGAGACGCTGCTGGCGCGCGGAGCGGAGTTGGTCCGCGCCGGCGGCAAATTCAAGGTCAAGCTGGCCGGCGCGTCTTACGGCTGGTTCCGGGTGGGGTGAAGATGGCCGAGCGGCTGCTGGATGCAGACTTTTTAAAGCGCCTGGAACAGTTGACCCTGGTCAGTCGGCGGATCTTTCGCGGCCGACTGAAGGGCGAACGGCGTTCGGCCCGACGGGGTTTCTCCTCCGAGTTTGCCGACTACCGCAACTACGTCGAAGGCGACGACCTGCGTTTCATCGACTGGAACATTTACGGTCGGTTGGACCGGCTCTTCCTCAAGCTGTTTCTGGAGGAGGAGGATCTGCACGTCCATGTGCTGGTGGACGTCTCGCGCAGCATGGACTTCGGCGCGCCGGGCAAGCTGGGCTACGCCCGGCAGGTGGCGGCGGCGGTGGCCTACGTGGCTCTGTGCAATCTCGACCGGGTGCAGGTCCATGCCTTCGGCGAGAGCCTGGCCCGTTCCAGCGGGGCTTTGCGCGGCCAGCGCTCGGCCCGGCGGCTGTTCGAATTTTTGGAAAGTCTGGCCCCGGCGGGGCGGACCTCGCTGGCCGCCGCCTGCCGGGCCTTGGTCCAGACCCGCAGCTTCGGCCGGGGCGTGGCGGTGGTGATCTCGGATTTCCTCGATCCCGACGGCTACGAGGAGGGCCTGCGGCTGCTGATCGGCCACAAACTGGACGTGCACGCCGTTCAGCTTCTGGCCCCCGAGGAGCTCGACCCGCCGCTGGTGGGCGATCTGCGGCTGGTGGACGCCGAGGACGGTTCGGTCCAGGAGATCACGGTCAGCCAGCCGCTCTTGGCCCAATACCGGGCCACGGTCGAGGCGTTCCGCGAGGGGCTGCGCGAGTTCTGCGTGCGGCGGGGGGCGGGCTACGCCTTCGGTTCGACGGCCACGCCCTTCGACCAGTTGGTGCTGACCTATCTGCGCGAGAGCGGGCTGCTCAAATAAAAAAACCGGACCGCGCGGGGCGCGATCCGGTCGGGTGGCGATGGTGCCGAGGAGAGGATTTGAACCTCCACTGAGTTGCCCCAACTAGCTCCTGAAGCTAGCGCGTCTGCCGTTCCGCCACCTCGGCATGAGGATGAATCAGAGCTCTAAACTTTAAAGCCGGGCGGCGAATTGTCAAGCCCTTAAAATCGGCCCGGCCGTTTTTTTAGCCGCGGGCGGGCGAAATTCCGCCGAGGCGGCCGATTGCAGCTGGGCTTGAAATCCAAGGTAATTTTGGGGGGGAAAGGCTTTCCCGGCCGGTTAAAAAAAATCACCTGACGCCCCATAATCTCAACTCCAGTTATTGATGGCCGCCGAACGTTCCAGACTGGGTGAGTCTGGTGAGAGTTTTTTTGGTGGGGTCCGGGGATTTTTTTTTGCATAAAAAGGTTCCCCGGAATGACTGACTATTTGGTTTGATAAAATGCGGCCCGCGGGATTTTGCCGTTGGAAACCAAGCTTCTCCGTCTGAACCAGGTGGTCCTGCCGCTGGCCGGCGACGAAGCCGACCTGCCCGGTCTGGCCGCCGCCAAGCTGGGCTGCCGGGCCGAGCAGCTGGGCCGGCCGCGCGTGATCCGCCGCTCGGTGGACGCCCGCGCCCGACGCGGCGAGCCGGTGCTGGTGCACACGTTGGAATTCATTCTGCCGGCCGAATTGGCGGCCGCGCTGGCCTCGCGGCCGGACGCGGAGCTGGTCGAAACCGAGCCGCCGGTCGAGCCACCGGTCTGGACGGGCGGCGTCGGCCGGCCGCTGGTGATCGGCGCCGGCCCGGCCGGACTGATGGCCGCCCTGGCGCTGGCCCGGGCCGGTGCGCGCCCCATCCTCTGCGAACGGGGCGGACCGCTGGCCGAGCGCCGGCAAAAGGTGGCCCGGTTCTGGCAGGCGGGCGAGCTGGACCCGGAGTGCAACACCCTCTATGGCCCGGGCGGGGCGGGACTCTTCTCGGACGGCAAGCTGACCTCGCGCTCCAAGGACCGCCGCCGGCTGCACTGGGTGCTGGAGGCCTTGGTCGGGGCCGGCGCGCCGGAAGCCATCCTGACCGAGGCTGAACCGCACCTGGGCAGCGACGCGCTGGTCGAGATTGTCGCCCGCCTGCTGGAACAGATCGCCGCGGCCGGGGGAGAGATGCGTTATCATTCCCGGCTGGAAGGCCTGCAAGTCGAAACCACCGCCGCCGGCCCGCGCCTGAGCGGGGCGGTGATCGGCGGTCTGACCGTGCCGGCCACGGCCTGCCTGTTGGCCGTGGGGCATTCGGCCCGCGACGTCTACCTGGCCCTGGCCCGGGCCGGCGCGTCGCTGCAAGCCAAGGCGTTTGCCGTCGGGGTGCGCGCGGAGCTCCCTCAGGCGCGGATCGACCGGGCCCAGTGGGGCGAGTGGGCGGGCCATCCCCGGCTGGGCGCGGCCTCCTTCCGCCTAACCCGGCCGGTGCCGCCGCCGGGCCGGGCCTGTTATACCTTCTGCATGTGTCCGGGCGGCCAGGTGATCGCCTGCGCTTCGGAAGCCGGCGGTCTGACCACCAATGGCATGAGCCTCTCGGCCCGCGCCGGCCGCCAGGGCAATGCCGCCTGCCTCATCCCCGTCACCCCCGCCGATTTTTCGCCGCCTGCCTGCGCGGGGTGGGGCGAACTTGATGGACGGCCATCGGGTTTCGGTTCCGGGGGTGGGAAAGATACGGCGGGCCAAATATCCGTTGCCGATAACGAAGCTCTGGCCGGCCTGGAATTCCAGCGCCGGCTGGAGGAGGCCACCTTCCGGGCCGGCGGTGGTGATTACGCCTTGCCGGCCTGTCGGCTGACCGACTTTTTGCAGCCGCCCAGCGGCAAGTTGGGGGAGATCCCGGACGCCAGATCGTGGCTACGTTCCCGGTCGGCCGACCTGCGAGCGATCCTGCCGGAGTTTTTGGCCTCGGCTCTGGCCGATGCCCTCTGGCCGATGCTGCGCAAGCTGCGCGGCGCGGTCCGGGAGGAGGTTCTGCTCTACGGTCTGGAGACCCGCAGCTCCAGCCCGGTGCGCGTGCTGCGCGACGAGACCACGCTGCAAAGCGCGATTGCCGGCCTGTATCCGGTCGGCGAAGGCGCCGGCTATGCCGGCGGCATCGTCAGCGCGGCCATCGACGGCCTGCGCGCCGCCGAAACCCTGCTGGCCCAGACCTGCCCCGCCTCTTGACCCCATCCGGGGGAAGCTAATATCAATTCCAGTTAATTGAGGCCGTTTCAGGGGAACCTTTTTTGCAAAAAAGGTTCCCCTGACCCCTCCCAAAAACTCTCGTCCCGCTTCGCCGTTTCGAACGTTCAGATGGACAAATTCGGCGCGGATGGATTTCGCGCCTATCCGATGGATATTAACTTGAATTGATATAACTGGCTTGACCCTTTTCGGTTATTGAAGGCCGACAGGTTCAAACTGCGCCAGCCGTGAATTCATCCCGCTGAACGCCGAAAAAGCGAAGCTGGCGAGAGTTTTTTGGGGGGGTGGGGAGCCTTTTTTGCAAAAAAGTTCCCCAAAATCGGTCGCAGTAAAATTGAATTGATATTAATTGGATTCGATCTGAAGGTAGACCTCGGATGAACCGCCAAGGAGAGAAAGCGCAGATGCAACGCCGGCTCTGCGTCGGCGAAATTTTTCAAAGGCTTTTTTTTAGTCAACCGTAGCAGGTTGAAACCATAAAGGGGCCGCCCAAGTGGCGGGCGAGCATCAATTTGGCGGGGCCGCGTCGGCCTGACCGACGCGGGTTGGCGAATTTTTCGAGGCGTCTAGTCCAGCGGGCTTTTTTGCAGCGCTTGGGAGAAGACGTACTCCTCGAAGGCATTCTCCTCATGCGAGGAGCGCTCCACCGCTTGCTCGTAGGCGGCCATCACCGCGTCATGAATCCGCTGGCGGCACTCGGGCGTGATCGGGTGGGCCACGTCCACGTGCAGCTTGCTGCGCGAGGCTTCGGGCTCGCGGTTTTCGCGATTATCCTTGGGCATCCGCGCCCCGCAGTCGATGCAGAAATTCGACCGCAGCATGTTTTTGGCCCCGCACTTAGGGCAGCGTTCGGTGATCTTGCGGCTGGGCATGGCCACGAACAGGCTGTTGTTGCCATCGATGATCTTGACGTCCCGGACCACGAATTCGCCATCAAAGGTGAGGGTTACAAAGGCGCGCAGTTTCTCGGCATTGCGATCTTTGACCAGCCGGATTCTGACTTCCGTAACATCCATGAATACCCCTCCCGAGTTCGGGGGAACTGCCGATTTATTGGCTAACCGGCGGCATTCACCGGCCAGAAGCCGGCCGTAATGCCGACGCGGGTTTTCTTTTCCAGCGCTTCCCCGAAGCCTCGGTCGGCCAGACACCAGACCGCGGAGCCGCTGCCGCTCAGGCGCGCCACCGGCCAGCCGATCGCCCGCAAGCGTTCCAGCAACTGCGGCTGGCGCGGTTCGAGCTGGCCCAGGACCTCCTCGAAACGATTGTAGCTCTCTCGGGCAATCGCTTCCGGCTCGCCGGCGGCGAATGCCTGCAAGAAGGCCTCGATCGGCCGAGTTCCCAGCCGCTTTCCGGCCAGGGCTTGATAAGCCTTGACCGTCGACACCCCCCAGTTTGGCATAACCACAAAATACGGCAAATGCCCGTTTGGCGCAAGAGGTGTTATTTTTTCCCCCCGCCCCGTGCACCACGCCGCGCCGCCATAGATAAAGAACGGCACGTCCGAGCCGACCCGCGAACCGATCTCGGCCAATTCGGTTGCGCTCAACCTCAAATTCCACAGCCGGTCGGCCAGTTTCAAGGCCGCGGCGGCATCGGAGGATCCGCCCCCCAGGCCGCCTCCGGCCGGAATCCGCTTTTCCAAAAAGAAGCGAATCCCGTCCCGCCGGTCTGTGGCCTGCCGCAAGGCGTTCACCGCCTTGACTACCAGGTTTTCCTCGCCTAAAGGAATTCCCGGTAGATCGCAGGATAATAGCGTCTGGCCCTTCTCCGCTGGCCAGGCCCGCAACCCGTCGGCTAGATCAATCTCCTGGAAAACGGAATTCAAATCATGAAATCCGTCCGGCCGCCGGCCGACAATTTCCAGAAACAGATTGAGCTTGGCCGGCGCTAATTGAAACAGCCCCGACTCGGACTCTCTGTCCATACAATCAGATTTTGCTGCGCCGTCTAAGGATGGAAGAATCTAAAATTATCAGTCAGACTGGACTGTAATTTCCTGGCTGCCCGGTTGTCTCAATTGTCTCACGCGAATTTTATTCATAACTGGTTACTAGTCAATTAAAATTCGCGAATATAGGATACTAGGCCGGCGCTAGGTTAGCAAACCGTTTTTGAATTTCTGGAATGATTTATCTTTGCAGTGGTTAATTATATTACAGATATACGGTTCAAGCTGATAAATCAGCTTCGGATAAACAAGCGCCGTCCCTGTTTGATGAACCATGAACGGATTGCGTCGCCTTTCTAAAGCGCATTTTATAGCGCCGGATATTGTGGTAAGCCATGAAAAACCGCCGGCGGAGCAGCTCCGCCGGCGGTTTTTAGGCAGCAAAATTGTCGTTTCGGTCCAGGTAGAAATCCTACCGTCTTATACCTAATTACTCGCCTACGCGGCCTGCGCCATTTACCCCCTGAATTAGCCCAGCAACTGGAGAATGTTCTGGCTGGCCGTGTTGGCCTGGGCCAGCATCGCCGTGCCAGCCTGGAGCAGAATCTGATTTTTGGTGAAGTCCGTGGTCTCTTCGGCCATGTTGGCGTCGCGGATCGCGCTTTCGGTCATGGTGATGTTCTGGACCGTCACTTCCAGTGAGTTGATATTGGTTTGCAGCATGTTCTTCTGGTAAGCACCGATACGCGCGCGCAGGGTCGAGACGTCGTCCACCGCCTGAGCGACGACCCGCAGGGCCATGATCGGATCGTTTTGCAGACTGGCGTCACCGCCGGCCAGCACGTCGTTGAGGGTGTACTCCTTCCCGTCGACCACAACCCGGCCGACGTTGATCGCGGCCATGGAGGGGATGCCGTAAACGGTCCGCTCCTGGTCGCCTTCGCCCCCGCCCAGCTGGTACTGCATGCCGCCGATGAAGTTGTAGAGCGTCTCGGTGGTGGTGTGCCGGGCGTTGGTGGCGTAGGTGTAGGTGTTGAGCAGTGTGCTCGCGGCGACCGGTTCGGCGACCGTTTGCAGGGCCGTGGCCCGGGAATACAGCGAGCCTTCGGAGAAGCCGGACTGGGCGATGGTGGTCGCGCCGAGCTTGCCTTCATTGAAGACCAGGTCGCCGGCGAAGTCCATGGTCGTGACCGCGGCGGTCAGGCCCTGGGTGCGTAGCGGCGCGCCGTTGATGGCGATGGTGGCGTCCTGGCCCAGTCGTTGGACGGTCTCGCCCGCTCCGACCATGGTCGCGGTGGTCTGGTCGTCCTTGCGGTAGTAGCTGAACAGGTCGCCCGAGCGGTTCTGGATGCGGACGTACTCGGTGCTGCCGTAATCGTTGGAGTAGAGGCGGATGCCCAGCTTGTCGAAGGCGATCTGGCCGGTCTCCGTGCCGCCGTTGTTGGCGATGGCGGTGAACGAAAGGGTCAGGTTGAGGCCGGAATCCTGGCCATTGTCCATGGTCACCGATTCAACGTGGATCTGGCGGTTGGCGGCCGACAGGTCCATGGTACCGGTGGCGACCAGATCCTGCTGGTTCATCTCCGAGGTTTTGAACACCTCGATCGTCCGGTTGTTGCTGGCGCCGGAGGCGCGGAAGTAGAGGATGCCGTCGGAGCTGGTGTTGGTGCCCAGATTCACACCCGAGACGACCGAGGTGGCCAGACTCAAACCCGTCCAGGTGTTGAGACCGGTGGAGATGGACGCGTCGTTGGCACCGGCGGTCTGGTCGATGTTGGCGCCTTCCAGACCGACCAAGCCGACGGTGTAGACGTCGCCGGCCACGGCATTGGCCGTCAGGGTCAGGTTGACACCGGTGACGCCCGAGCCGTTGGCGGCGGTGAAGGTGGCGCCGGTCTGGGTGCCGATCAGCATGGTACAGTCCTTGTCCTTGTACCATTCGATCTGGTTGGCGGCGGCGTTCGAGATGACCTTGGCGTAGACCCGACCGTCGCCGTCGCAGTTCAAGCCCACCCGGAAGCCGGCGGCGCTGGCGTTGGCCGCGCCCACGATGTTAGCGCCGGTGGCTTTGGCGGTGGCGGAGTTGATGTCGGCGCCGTAGACCTGCAGCTGGCCGGCGGCGCGGGCCGCGGTGCGCAGGTTGGCGGTGTTCGAACCGGTCATATCCGGGGTGATGTTACTGGCGAAGATCAGAGTCGCGCTCACGCCGGTGGAGTCCTTGACGTTGTTGATCGAGGAGACGACCGAACCCAGGCTGGAATCAGCCGCGAAGTTGAAGAGGCGCGAGCCCTTGGTGCCGGTGACCACGAAGCTCTGCTCGGCGTTCAGCTTCCAGCCGGCGATGTCGGCGTTGGAGTTGTTGTCGTCAGCTTCGAAGTAGGCCCGTCGGGCCTCCAGCGTGGCGTCGGCCTGGTTGGGGTCGATGACGCCCGCGAAGGTGGTGGTCATGCTCACGCCGGAGCGCTTGAAGACCTGGTCGATGCGGGTGGCGGCGATGTCGATCAGCTTCTCGTCGGCGGTCGAATCGACGCTGGTGGTGCGGTCGTAGACCAGGCCCTTCGAGCCGTTGAGCAGATACTGATCGGAGTAGCGGGTGGTGTTGGCGATCCGGTCGAGGGTCTGAATGCCGCTGTCCACCTCAGATTGGTCGGCGCTGATCTGGTCGGGGGCGGTGATGCCGCTGTTGGCCGCGTGCAGGGCCAGTTCCTTCATCTTGCGCAGGATTTCGTTCATCTCGATCAGCGCGCCCTCGGCGATGGCCAGGACGTTGGAGGCCTCCTGCGAGTTCTGGATGGCGCGTTCCAGGCCGCTGGTCTGGCTGCGCAACTGCTCGCTGATGATCAGGCCGGAAGGATTGTCGCCGGCGACGTTGATCTTGTACCCGGACGAGAGCCGCTCCAGGCTTTTTTGGAGATTGCGGTTGGTGCCGTTCAAATACCGCTGGGTGTTCATCGCCGCGATGTTGTGAGTGATTATCAGACTCATGTTCCCATCCTCCGTAATTGCGCGAGTCTGGTCCGCCGACGGCCGTCAGGACCGCGCTTGGCCTTCCCGGGGCCGGGCGCAACCCTTGCCGTCACCGTCCTTTGTCCGCTGCTCATCCTCCGTGAGCGCCGTCAATGCTTCTCCAGCTTGGCCGCGGACCTAAACGACGGATCGACCGCCTGATTTAGCAGTTATCGGACCTCCCACACGTCCTACTTCAACAAATTCCGTGTTTCCCCGAACTTTTTTTTCCCCTGATTCCCTCAGCTCCCCGAGCTCGGCAGCAGGAACCGATGCGCATGTAATCTCAAAGGGCATGCCAAGAAGAGCGGGAAATTTACGAAACTACGTAAAAATCAAGCTATTGCATGATTTTCAAGGAGATGTCATTCCGGAAAGAATTGCAGAAAATGGTTTTTCAGGCACTTTGGAGCGCGATGGGGAATTTTCGCCGCCGGTGCGACCGGCAGCTTTTTCCGGCAGATTTGGCGAAAACGGCAGGAATGAAGGGATTAAATTGCCGGCTGCGCAACGGACCGCGAAACGGCCCTAAAAAGCGTAAAACAGGCCAAACAGCGTGGACTGGTCGTTGCCCGTGGAGTGTTCCATATATTCATAGCGGGCCAGCGCGCCCCAGTTGCGGGTGAAGAAAACCGCCAGTCGGGCATTGAACACGTCATATCCCTGGTTGGTGTCCAGATTCTCCTCGCGGTAATACTTGAGCGCTGCTTCGACCATGCGGTAATGGTAGCTGAGAATGCCGCCGTAGACATAATTGTCCGTGCGCGAATCGGCGGTCTTGCTATCGATGGTTTCCGAGGCATAGCCTAGATAAGGATTGAACGAGAGCTTGTGATCCCAGAAACGAAAGAGCGGCCCGGCCTTGACCAAGGGCGAGCGGACTTCGGTCAGGCCGCGGGCGTTGTCGATGCCGTGCCAGATATAGCTGAAGCCCGCGCTCCAGGTCAGGTCGCTCTCGGGATCGCCGTAAAGCGTGGCGTTGAAGACGTCGCCGCTCACCTCGGTCTGATTGGGATCGGTATAGAAGGCCAGATTGGTGACGGCCAGCCGCGGGCTGAGATAGAGGGTATAGAGCGCTTGTTCCGAACGGGTATCCACCAGGGTCTGGGCGGGCTGGCGCGGACCGCGGGCGGGAATGGTGACCGTATTTTTATCCCAGCCGACCAGCGGCGCGACCAGGAACAGCTGCTTGGGCCGGCCGGATTGGGCGGAACGGCGCTCGGCGTAGAGCGGCGCCGGAGCGGATTCCTCGGCCTCGGAATCAGCCCCCGGGGCGGCCGCAGCCTGGGGCGCTCCGGCCGCGGGGGAGAATGTGACCGGCCGCGAAAGGGCCGGTGTAACACAACCGCCGCCCCCGCCGATAAAAAAGGCCATCACCCCAAGCCACCAGATTTTACGCATAAGCCCCCGATTCCGCCGGTAGCGGCGGCCTTATCTCTGCCCAGTTTTTATTGCGTGGAGACTTATTTACCACACTATCCATTTTTTCCCATTTATTTTCGCGAAATTCCCTGCCCGGCCGCCACAAACGCCCGGTCTGATCGAGGTCGCCAAAAAAGGTTCGCAGAGAATGGAGGCAGGAGGAGATTTTTGAGGTGGAGCGGGGGGACTTTTTATCTAAAGTCCCCCCGAAATGGCGCTGTCAGCCGGCCGCAGTCTTGGCCCGGGTACAGCCCGGAGCGCCGCAGCCAGCGCATTGGCCGGGGCCGCAGTCGGGCGTGCGCTCGCCGGCCAGGGATTTCTCCCGCTCGGCCAGCAGAAAGCGCTCGCTCACGCCGCAGTCGATATGGCTCCAGGGCAGCAATTCGCCGAGCTGGCGCGGGCCGATCCAGACGGCCTGGTCAATGCCCTCCGCGGCCAGGGCCTGATCCCAAAGCGCGGGCCGGAAATGTTCGCTCCAGGCGTCGAGGCGCGCGCCGGCCTCCCAGGCGCGGCGGATCGCCCGGCCCAGCCGCCGGTCGCCCCGGGCGAAGACGCCTTCTAGCCGCGAGGTGGGCAGGTCGTGGGTCTTGTAGTCGATCCGCTTGCGGTCGATCGCTCCGGCCAGCAGCTTCTGCCGGCGCGCGAGTTCCTCCGGCGCGCACATCGCTTCCCATTGGAACGGCGTGCCGGCCTTGGGCACGAAATTGCTCACCGAAACCGTCACCGCCGCACCGCCCCCCCGGCCGCCGCCGCGGCTGCGCCGGGCCGCCACCTGGCGGGCGAGTTCGGCGATGGCCAGCACGTCCGCGTCGGTTTCGGTCGGCAGACCCAGCATGAAATAGAGTTTGATCGCCTTCCAGCCGTTTTTAAAGGCCGCTTCGGCCGCGGCCAACAGGTCGGCGTCGCTGATGTTCTTGTTGATCGCCGCGCGCAGGCGTTCGCTGCCCGCTTCGGGGGCCAGGGTCAGGCCGCTCTTGCGCACGCTGCGAAACCGCCGGGGCACGTCGGCCAGGGCGGCGTTGACCCGCAGGCTGGGCAGGGAGAGGCTGACCCCCCGGGGGGCGAACTCCGCGTCCAGCTTCTCCACCAGTTCGTCAAAGCGCGAATGATCGGTCGAGCTGAGCGAGAGCAGGCCGATCTCGTCGTAGCCCGTGGCCGCGGCGCCGGCTTTGGCCAGATCGAGCAGGCATTCGACCGGGCGTTCGCGCACCGGCCGCGTCACCAGGCCCGCCTGGCAGAACCGGCAGCCGTGCGGGCAGCCGCGCAGAATCTCGATCACGGTCCGCTCGTGGGCGGTCTCGGCCACGGGGACCACGGGCCGTCGCGGGGCCGGGGCGGTTTCCAGATTGGCCACGAACTCTCGCTTCACCGGCCAGGGCGTGTCCGCCTGGCCCGCCGGCACGACCACCCAGCCGTCCCGCTCCTCGGTTCGGTAAAGGGTCGGCACATACACGCCGTCAATGGCGGCCAGCCGCCGGAGCTTTTCCGGCCGGGGTGCGGCCTTCAGCTCTACAAGCAATTCCAAAATCCGCGGCCAGGCCAGGTCGGCCTCGCCGATGAAAAAAGCGTCGCAGAAATCGACGAACGGTTCGGGATTGAAGGTGCCGTGTCCGCCGGCCAGAACCAGGGGCGCGCCTTCACCGCGCTCGGCGGCCAAAAGCGGCACGCCGCCCAAATCCAGCATGGTCAGCAGATTCGTGGCCGAGAGCTCGTAGGCCAGGGAGAACCCCAAAAGATCGCACTCGGCCAGGGGGGTGAAGGTTTCGAGCGTATACAGCTTCCGGCCGGCGGCGCGCAACTCGGCCTCGAAATCCGGCGCCGGGGTGAAGACCCGCTCGCAGGCGATCTCGGCCAGGGCGTTACCGGCTTCGTAGAGGATGCGCAAGCCGTGGTGGCTCATGCCCACGGAGTAGAGGTCGGGGAAGGCCAGGGCCGCGCGCAGCCGGGCGGCGGGCTTGACCACCGTGCCGACCTCGCCGCCGACATACTGCCCCGGCCCGCGTACCCGCGCCAGGAGGGGCTCCAGCCAAAGAGGCAGATCCATTTCGCAGGCTCCAGCAAACCAACAAATCTAAAATCTAAAACCTAGAATCTAAAATATTCTGCCGCGCGGTCGCCAGGTCTTGAGGAGCGGTGGAAAGCCGGCCTTGTTCCACGGCTTGCCTCATTTTGCCGGCATTCAGGTTTGCGGACGGCGCGGAAATCAGATCGGCCAAATTAAGGCCGGCCCGGTAAAGATCCGGCAAAACTCACCCCGACCTACCAAGCTCCGTACCAGCGAATTTTAGATTCTAGATTCTAGATTCTAGGTTTTAGATTGTATATGGTTTTATTTCATTTCCCGCGCGCCAAACAAACGCCCCCAGGGCAGCGCGCGCCCTGGGGGCCGGATAAAAAGCGAAGTTCGGCCGCTCAGGCGTCGTCGAGCGCGGCCACGCCGGGCAGGATGCGGCCTTCGAGGAATTCCAGGCTCGCCCCGCCGCCGGTGCTGATGTGGGTGATCTTGTCGGCCACGCCGGACTTGTTGACCGCGCTGACCGAGTCGCCGCCGCCCACGATCGAGACGCAGGGCGTGGCGGCCACGGCCTCGGCCACCGCGAAGGTGCCGACCGCGAAGGCCGGCTTCTCGAACACGCCCATCGGCCCGTTCCAGACGATGGTCTTGGCCTGCTTGATCGCGGCGACGAAGAGGGCGATCGACTTGGAGCCGATGTCCAGGCCCATCTTGCCTTCGGGGATGGTCTCGACGATCTCTTCGGGCTCGTTCACGTCGAACTTGGCGGCCACCGCGTGGTCGACGGGCAGAAGGAGCTTGACGTTTTTCTCCTTGGCCTTGGCGAAGACCTGGCGGGCGGTGTCGAGCTTGTCCGCCTCGACCAGGGAGGTGCCGACCGGCTGGCCATTGGCCTTCATTAATGTATAGGCCATCGCCCCGCCGATGATCAGGGTGTCGACCTTGTCCAGCAGGTTGTCGATCACCATCACCTTGTCGGAGACCTTGGCCCCGCCCAGAATGGCCAGGAAGGGCCGTTCGGGATCGGCCAGGGTGTCGCCGAAGTACTTGACCTCCTTCTCCATCAGGAAGCCGGCGACGTTGGTCTTGATGTACTTGGTCACGCCCTGGGTGGAGCCGTGGGCGCGGTGGGCGGTGCCGAAGGCGTCGTTGACGTAGATGTCGCCCAGGCCGGCCAGCTCTTCGCAGAAGGCGTCGATGGCCTGCTTGGTGGCGTCATCCTGCTTCTTATACTTGTCCAGCAGCTCCTCTTCCTTGTGGAAGCGGACGTTCTCCAGCAGCAGGATCTCGCCGGCCTTGAGCCCGGCGACCATCTTCTTCACCTCCGGGCCCACGCAGTCGGGGGCCAGGGGCACGGGCACGCCCAGGATCTCGGCCAGCTTGAGGGCGGCGGGCTTGAGCGAGAACTCGGGTTCCGCCCCGCCTTTGGGCCGGCCCAGGTGGCTCATCAGGATCAGCTTGCCGCCGTGGTCGAGCACATACTTGATCGAGGGCACCGCGGCCTGGATACGGGTATCGTCGGCGACCTTGCCGTCCTTGATCGGGACGTTGAAGTCCACCCGCATCAGCACCCGCTTGTCCTTGACCTCGATATCGCGAATCGTCTTTTTGGCCATGTCCATCTCCTGAAAAAACCGCTAGTTGCCAGACTCCGGCTCGGGCGGGGCGCGGTCCACGCGCCGGCCGCCGAAGCGCCCATACATGTTCTCGGCTCTGGCGGCCAAGTCAAGCGAAAAGGGCAAGAAGGAAGCAGGTGCAACCGACCGGGACGAAAGATGACCTGACCAGCCTTCTAGCCAGGCCCAGGGAACAGGAGTCCGAGCGTTGCCAGAAGCCGAACCCCGGATTTCAAAATGGCTTTCACTGCTCCAGGGTCGTTCGTGTTCGCGCCGGCCACACTTCTTGGCTTGGCCGAGCTATGGGCCAAAAAAACACACCCAAAGCTCATGCCAAGTCTTTGCCGCATACGATGGAATTACATTTATCCTTACATAACTGGTTGCCAAGGCGCTAATGACGACGACAGCGACAAATGATCCGACAATCAAGACGCCTAATAATTTTTCCCGGCCACTCCCTAGAAGCTTCGACATCACCCCAGGCCATATAGACTTCATCGCCGATTACCTATAAAAATAGACTCCTCACCGACGGAACGATGCTTAACGGTTGTCATGAGGAGCGGTCTGCGGCATTTTAATGTAAAAGAGCCCAAGCTTGTTTTCACCGCCGCGCCCGGGCCCGGCGGGCGAGATAGTGCATGAGCAGGCGTTCGAAAGGTTCGGCGGTGCTCACGGCCGAGTAATCGCCGCCCACGTCGGCGCAGAGCGCGCGGCAGCGGCGGCGAAATTCGCGGATTTCCTCACGATAGCCGGCGCGTAGGCTGAGCGCGTCGGCGATCAGGCCCTCGTCCGTCTCCGGATCTATGAACTCGCCCAGGCCGCGATAGGGTAGTTCCTCCTCGGCCGGATCGAGCAGGTGGAAGAGCAGGACTTCGTGTCGCCGGTGGCGCAGCCGGCGCAGAGCCTTGCCCAATTCGGTCTCGTCCTCCAGGCAATCGCTCAGGATTACGACTAGACCGCGCGGTGGCAGTTCGCCGGCCAGGCGGTGGAGCGCGCCGGCCAGATCGGCGGCGCCCTCCGGCCGGGCCGCCTCCAGGGTCTGGACGATCCGGCCCAGATGGCCGCCCTTGGCCGCGCCAGGCAGGTCGGCGGTTTTGGCCCCGGCGCAGACCGTCAGCCCCACTGCGTCGCGCTGGCGCAGGGCCAGATAGGCCAGGCAGGCGGCCAGCCGCCGGGCCTGCTCGCACTTGCTGGCCAGTTGCCCCGACGAAAAATCCATGCTGGCCGAAGCGTCGAGCACCAGCCGACAGCGGAGATTGGTCTCTTCCCGATAGCGTTTGACGTAATAACGGTCGGTGCGGGCGTAGGCCTGCCAGTCGAGATCCTTGAGCGCGTCGCCGGCCGTGTATTTGCGGTGCTCGGCGAACTCGGCGGAAAACCCGTGAAACGGCGAATGATGCAGGCCGGTGATAAAACCCTCCACCACCTGCCGGGCCAGCAGGGCCAGCCGCCCCATGGCCAGCACGGCTTCCGGCGTAAGATATGAGCTACCCGCCATGATCCACCTCAACTCAATTAATATGAATCTAATCGAGCTTTTCCGCACTCTCGCCCGGGAGAGCGAGTATAATTATTTTTCACATAGTAAACGTATAATTTTGGGATTTCGTGCGCCATTTTTCTCGAAAGCCGAGTTCTCGGGCGAACGGTTCGTTCCGGGAGTTGGGCAAACGCCGCTTGACAGTCGCGATCTGGAACTCTATGATTAATAAAGCAGTTGGGCCAACCCGGCAACCGCCAAGATTTCGGCGGAGAGGCCGATTTGTCTAATCCGAGACTTTCGGGAATGGCTAAAACCGAAGCCGCCAACACTGGTCGCATTTTGATCGTTGAACCGCCTGAGGCTTCGGCCGAAGACGGGTTGGTGGCGGCGTTGAACGGCGCCGGCCACGCCTTGGCGGTCTGCCCGGATCCGGTTAAAGCCCTCGCGCTCTTGGCCGAGAAGGAATTCGACCTGGTTCTGCTCGACCTGGGCTTCGGCCAGGCGGCGGCTTTGCCGTTGCTGACGCAGTTGCGTCAAGGCGGAGAAGAGGGAACCGGCCCCAGCTTCATTCTGATAATGCCGGCCGCGGGCGGCGGGTGGTTCAGCGAAACCGAGGTCGAGCACGGTACGGTCTTCGGCCGGCCGTTCGGGCGCAACGAACTGCTGGCCAGGGTCCGTTACCAATTGCGGGTGGACCGACTGCGCCGTCAGCTGGCCGCCCGTACCCTCGAATTGGAGCGCTTGAGTTCGCGGCTGGAGCGGATGCTGGAGATGAAGAGCCGCTTCCTCTCCCTGACCGCCCACGACATCCGCACCCCGATCAACACCATCAAACTGGTCGCCGACGTGCTCGGCGGCCAGTTCGCCGACGATGAGCGCGAGTCGGTCCGGGGGCCGCTGGACATCCTGGCCCGCAACGTGGCCAAGATCGAGGGCAAACTCGACGAATTCATGCTCATCTCCCGCCTGGACGTGGAGGACATCGAGCTCGCGGCAGGCACGGCCGACCTGAACGGCATCGTCCAGGGCGCCACCGCCACCTTCTTCCCCGGCGCGATCAGCCGGGGCATCGACCTGGACGCCAAATTTTCGCCCGTGCCGCCCCTGCGGCTGGACGGGCGGCGGGTCGGCCAGCTGGCCCAGAACCTGGTGGCCAACGCCCTGGGCCGTTCGGAAAAGGGCGGACGCCTGCTGGTGGCCACGGGCTACGATGCCCGGCGCCGCGCGGCCTGGATCGCGGTTACGGATTACGGCCCCGGTTTCTCCGGGGAAGAAGCCGAAGAAATCCTGCGGGGCCTGGCCGAGCTCCGACCAACCGATGGAACCCGGGCCTCGCTCTACGCCGTCTATGAGATCGCCCGCCGTCACGGCGGGGAGCTGGAGATCGCCACGGTCGACGGCGCCACCACCTTCACCGCCTGGCTGGCCGGCATCGCGCCGGAGACCGGCCAATGACGAACAGCGATATCTTCATCCTCCGCCCCGACGAGGTGGTCAACCAGCCGGAGTGCGACGCCTTTGTCCGCGAACTGCGCCGCGGCCTGGACGAGGGCGCCCGGGTGATCGTGCTCGAATGCGCCAACGTCCGCTACCTCAACAGCCGGGCGGTCGGCTCGCTGATCGAGGCGCTGATGAAACTGATCGCCCACGGCGGCACGATCCGGCTGGTGGGCGCGGGCGAAGGGCTGCGCCGCTGTTTCGAGGCCGTCGGCATCCTGCCGCTGATGGAAGTCTACCCCACCCTGGAAGAGGCGCTGGCTAAGTCCTAGACCAGCCGCCGCCGTTTCCGGAAAAACCTTTTTTTCCGACCGGGGGGCCTTTATCATGGGGCGCTTCGGCCGCCGCCGTTTTCCGGCCTGGCGCCATTTGATTTGAATTTGGACTGCACGGATGAAGAATGCCATGAAAACTTGTCGCATCGGCGTGGTGGGGGCCGGCACGGTCGGCTCCGGCGTGATTGAAGCTCTGCTCTCGCGGGCGGACCTGCTGGCCCGCCGGTCCGGACAGCGGCTGGAACTGGCGGGCGTGGCCGAAGTGGACCGGGCCAAGGCCCGTGCCGCCGGCGCCCCCGACGCGCTCATCGTCAATGATTTCAGCCAACTGGTGGAAAACCCGCAGATCGACATCATCGTCGAGCTGATCGGCGGCACGGGCGTGGCCGGCCGAGTGGTCCGCTCGGCCCTCGAAGCCGGCAAGCCGGTGGTGACGGCCAACAAGGCCCTCCTGGCCACCCAGGGGCCGGAGCTTTTCAAACTGGCCGAACAGAAGGGCGTAGCCCTGGCCTTCGAGGCGGCCGTGGCTGGGGCGATCCCGATCATCCAGTCGCTCTGCGAGGGGCTCCTGGCCAACCGCTTCACCTCGCTTCTGGGCATCGTCAACGGCACCTGCAACTACATCCTGACCGAGATGATCGATCAGGGCGCGCCCTTCGAGCGCTGCCTGGCCGAGGCCCAGCGCCTGGGCTACGCCGAGGCCGACCCGACCTTCGACACCGACGGGATCGACTCGGGGCACAAGCTGGCCCTGCTCTCGGCCCTGGCGATGGAGAGCTGGGTGGACTTCTCGGCCCTGCACATCGAGGGCATCCGCGGCATCGACCTGGCCGACATCCGCTTCGCCCAGCAGCTGGGCTACACCGTCAAGCTGCTGGCCGTGGCCCGGCCCGAGCCGCAGGCCGGGCGGATCTTCCTTTCCGTGCATCCGGCCCTGCTGGCCGAGGCCCACCCCCTGGCCAACGTCAAGGGCAGCATGAACGCCATCGCCCTCTACGGCGATATGATCAAGGAGTCGATGCTCTACGGCCGCGGCGCCGGGCGTGAGCCCACGGCCAGCGCGGTGATCGGCGACATCGTCTGGGCCGCCCGCAACCTCAGCCAGGGCGGCTCGGCCCCCTACTGGGTGCCCAGCTGGGAGCCGGCCTATCGGCTGGCGGACATGGCCGATTACCGGACATGTTACTATCTGCGCCTGCGGGTGGCCGACCGCTGCGGCGTCTTCGGCCGCTGCGCCACGATCCTGGGCAACCACAACGTCTCGCTCGGCCGGGTCATCCAGCAACCGGCCGAGACCGGCGGCGTGCCGGTGGTGATCCTGACCCACGAGGCCCGCGAGGGCGACGTGCTCGCCGCCCTGCGGGAGATCGGGGAGGCCGATTTCATGCTGGGCGAGCCGGCCCTCCTGCGGATCGAAGGATAGGACATGCGCTACGCGCTCGTCATCCCCGACGGGGCGGCCGACCGGCCGCACGCCGCCTACGGCGGCCGGACGGCCCTGGCCGCCGCCGACCTGCCCCATTTTCACCGCCTGGCCCGCGAGGGTCGGCTGGGGCGGACCCGCACCGCGCCGGAGTCGCTGCCGCCCGGTTCGGACGTCTGCAACCTCTCCCTCCTGGGCTACGACCCGGAACGCTGCTACTCGGGCCGGGCGCCGCTGGAGGCGGCCAGCCGGGGCCTGAAGCTCGCGCCCGACGAGGCCGTCTTCCGGGCCAACACCGTGGTCCTGACCGACGGGGTCATGCGCGACTACGCCGGCGGCCACATCACCACCGCCGAAGCCGGCCCGCTGATCGAATTTCTCGATCAACGGTTGGATATTCCCGGAGTGCGCCTGCACCCGGGCGTCAGCTACCGCCACCTCTGCGTGGTCAAAGGCCTGGCGCAACGCATTCCCGACCGCACCCCGCCCCACGACCTGACCGGCCGCCCCGTGGCCGGCCACGAACCCCACGGGGCCGGGGCGGAGGTGATTGCGCGCATCGAGGCCCGCGTCCGCGAGCTCCTGCCCGTCGCGCCGGTCAACGCTGCGCGCCGGGCCGCCGGCCGCGAGCCGATCAGCGCGCTCTGGCTCTGGGGCGGCGGGACCATGCCGCAGCTGGAGCCGTTCGCCGGCCGTTACGGCGTGGCCGGCGGGCTGATCAGCGCCGTCGACCTGCTCAAGGGCATCGCGGTTCTCTGCGGCCTGGAGGTGATCGATGTTCCCGGCGCGACCGGCTATTACGACACCGATTACGCCGGCAAGGCTCGGGCGGCGTTGGCCTGTTTGCAGCGGCATCGCTTCGTAGCCGTGCATGTCGAAGCGCCCGACGAGGCCAGCCACAACGGCCACGCGGCCGAAAAAATCAAGGCGCTCGAGAACATCGACCGGCTAATTATGGGCCAGCTGTTGGCCGAGGCCGAACGGGCCGGCGACCTGCGGATCCTGTGCGTTCCCGACCACGCCACGCCTCTGGAGCTGCGCACGCATGCGGCCGAACCTGTGCCGTTTGCGCTGTGGGGGCCGGGCATCGGCCCCGCCGGCGGCGAGGTTTTCACCGAGGCGGCGGCCGAAGGGCCGGTCGTGGCGGCCGGGCAACTGATGAAGCTGCTGTTCGCGCAATAATCCTCTTCAGTTGTTGGCCGTGTTTTTTCGCGCGGCTTCGCCGGCTGGGCCTGGACGGAGCCGGCAAAAGCTGTGCAAACTCCATGCGGTTGGATAAATTACTTGCGTAAAGCAAGTTTTTTTTGAAAGGATGGGGCGGCATTAGCGGAAGTTATCGAGTGCGGGCGGCTGGACAATTTTGTCCAACCAGCGGAAGAAAAAACGCCGGTTGGGGATTTTTATCCCCGTAGCGCGACCGACGGAAAAGATAAAAAACGCAACCCGGACCGTATTTTTACATCCTCGCGCTATTTTAACAATTGTATAAAACGTTTATTTTAAAGGAGTTGTGAATGAGGATAAAAAAAAGTGACTGTGGGCGAGTGGTGGCTTATTGACAGAAGGAAAGAAGTTTGGCACATTTCCGGTGCGGCGAGAGGGAGGTCCTCTCTTTTGTGGAAGAATTGTGGGGAATGTTGTGGGGAATGCGGTGAAAGCCGCAGACTGACGTCAGGGAAAAATAGGAGAAGCGTAATGAAGATGTTTAAGATGGGTGTGGGCGTGCTGGCTGCCGTGCTGCTGACGGCCGTTAGCGCGAAGGCCGATGACGTGGCGAGTCTGAAGGCCGAGTTGTCGGATCTCAAGGCGAAGGTGGCGTCGATGGAATCCACCCAGGCCGCTCCGGCCGCTTGCGGCGACTGCGAGAGCCTGACCAGCATGAAGAAGAAGGCCGCGATCAAGATCGGCGGCGAGGCCCGCGTCTTCACGGCCGTGGTTCGTCGCGACGACAACCCGACCGCGCTGAATGGCGAGAACGACCGGATCAACATCACCGACTTCAACGCCGATGGCTATCTGTACATCGACGCCGAAGCCAGCCAGGACGCGAAGCTGCGCATCAAGCTGGACCTCGACGACTTCTTCGATGGCGCGGTCCAGAACACCGACCTGCTCGAGGAAGTGTACTTCCAGTTCAAGAACGTCATGTGCATGCCCCTGACCGTCAACTTCGGTAAGAAGGAAATCGAAGCCTTCGGTCTGGACCGCTACATCGGCAAGGACGCCGGCCTCTATCACGGCGTCGCCCCGGTTCTGAACTACAATGACGGCGCCAGCGTTCCGGCCAGCGCCGCCAACACCATCGGCACCGTCGGCACCAACAGCTTCGTCAGCGCCGAGTACGATAACGCCTTCGCCGCGGAAGCCATCTACAGCTTCCAGGACCTGGCCAAGGTCTACTTGGGCGTCTTCCAGAACGCCAACACTGGCATGCACGAAGACCGTTCCGAAGACAGCCTGTTCTTCGAGAGCTACGCCGCCAAGCTGGAACTGACCCCGATCGAGGGCGTCAAGATGCAGACCAGCTTCATCAACCGTCACGTCGACAGCCGCGGCGACAGCGACATCTACGGCAAGGCCGAGGCCGACACCAAGGCCCTGAGCACCAGCATCCAGTACGATCCCAAGTGCCTGCCGATCAGCATGTGGGTTGAGTACATCCACGCGTGGGATGCCGGCTACCGCAGCGACGCCGAAAACGACTTCCTGAATGTTGGCGCCGAGTATAAGTTGAGCGATTGCTGGAAGCTCGGCGGCATGTTCAACTGGGCCAGCATCGACAACAGCACCACCAGCGCCTATGCCGACGAAGATTACTACGATCTGTCCGGCGTCATCACCTACACCATGAGCAACGGCATCGAGCTCTTCCTGCAGTACTCGCACGAGTGGTACGAAGGCGACCTGCGCGCGGGCGGCAACCTCGACGCCGACGCCGACATGCTGCTCTTCTGCACCCGGTTCACCTTCTAGGTTAAAAAACCGACCAAGGGAACAAAGCTACAAATCACCGGGCCAGCGTCAGCTGGCCCGGTTTTTTTGTTTCCTTGCCGCCCGGGCCGGGGATGCATAAGATAAGCCGCTTCTCCGGTTCGGGCGCCTTGCCGGCCGTCGCCGGCCGGAGGCGCGCCCCGGAAACGTGCGTCCCAACGGCAAACCCGCCGCCCCCGAAGGCGGCCACCCTCGTCCGCCGAGGTTTTAAAGGCGGCCGGGAGTGCTAGGAAGACTGCATGAAAGGCCTGATTCTCGCCGGCGGCAGCGGCACGCGCTTGTACCCCCTGACCCAGGTGGTCAGCAAACAGCTCCTGCCCGTCTACGACAAGCCGATGATCTACTATCCCCTAAGCGTGCTCATGCTGGCCGGCATCCGCGAGGTGCTGGTCATCTCCACGCCCGAGGACACCCCGCTCTTCCGCCGGTTGCTGGGCGATGGCAAGCAGTGGGGCCTCAGGCTCGATTATGCCGTCCAGCCCAAACCCGAGGGATTGGCCCAGGCTTTCATCATCGGCGAAGATTTTTTGCAGAACGGGCCGGCGTGCCTGGTGCTGGGCGACAATCTTTTCTACGGCCACGGCCTGACCGAGAACCTGCGCCAGGCCGCGAGTCTGACCGCCGGCGGCCTGATCTTCGCCCACTACGTGCGCGATCCGGAGCGTTACGGCGTGGTTGAATTCGATCCGGCCGGCCGGGCCGTGAGTTTGGAAGAAAAGCCCGCCCGCCCCAAGAGCCATTACGCCGTGCCGGGGCTGTATTTTTACGACGCCACGGTCTGTGCCCGGGCCAAGCGTCTGCGCCCCAGCGCCCGGGGCGAGTTGGAGATCACGGATCTCAACCGCGAATATTTGCAGGCCGGCCAGCTGCGGGTCGAAAAACTCGGCCGGGGTACGGCCTGGCTGGACACCGGGACCCAGCGCAGCCTGCTGGAGGCCGGCAACTTCATCGCCGCCATCCAGGAGCGCCAGGGGTTGATGGTCGCCTGCCTGGAGGAGATCGCCTGGCAGAACGGCTGGATCGACGCCGCGGCCGTGGCCGCCTCGGCGGCGGCCCTGGGCAAGAGCGCCTACGGCGAATACCTGCGCCACCGGCTGGAGCGGGAGGCCGCCCCGTGAATTTTCTGCCCACCGATCTGCCCGGCGTCTGGCTGATCGAGCCGCAGGTCCACGGCGACGCCCGGGGCTTCTTCATGGAGACCTACCGGGCCGAGGAGTTTGCCGCCCGGGGCATCGGCTGCGCTTTCGTCCAGGACAATCATTCCCGTTCGGCCCAGGGCGTATTGCGCGGCCTGCATTATCAACTCGGCCGACCGCAGGCCAAACTGGTACGAGTGACGACCGGCGAGGTTTACGACGTGGCAGTCGACGTGCGCCGGGGCAGCCCGACCTTCGGTCGTTGGATGGCGGCGATCCTGAGCGCCGAGAACCGCCGACAGCTTTTCATCCCCGAAGGCTTTGCCCACGGGTTCTGCGTGCTGAGCGATACAGCCGAATTCGTCTACAAGTGCTCGGATTATTACGCTCCGGCCGAAGAGCGGGGCATCATCTGGAATGACCCGAAACTGGCCATCCCCTGGCCGCTGCCGGCCGGCAGTTCGCCGCTGCTTTCGGCCAAAGACCAACGCTATCCGACCTTGGGCGAAGTCCCCGCCGCCGATCTGCCCGTCCACCCCGCGCCCTAGTCTGCCCCCGGGCGGTACGCCTTCCCCTCTGCGAAGAAAGATAATTCCAACTGCGGTTTGCCCGGCCGACCTGTCCAGCCAATCGAATTCGCCTATCTGAACGGTCGAAATGGCGAAGCCGGAACAGAGTTTTTTGAGGGGGGCTGGGGGAGCTTTTTTTCAAAAAAGTTCCCCCAGAAAACGGCTTTGGTGACGATGGCGAAGTTATAATTCGTTCATTCGCGCGGATTGAGAATCCGCGCCACAAGCGAAGTCCGTTTTGGAGGGAGAGGTTCCGATGGCAAGGAAGGCTCGTTCCACGCAACTTTCGCTAGCTTCGGTTTTCACCGAACACATGGTTCTGCAACGCGGCCAGCCGGTGCCGGTCTGGGGCCGGGCCAAGCCCGGCGAACGGGTGACGGTCGAGATCGCCGGCCGCAGCGCCGAAACTCAGGCCGACACCCACGGCGCCTGGGAGGTCCGGCTGCCGCCGCTGGCGGCGGGCGGACCGTTCACGCTCACGGTCGCCGGTCGCACCAAGCTGACGTGTACGGACGTGATGGTCGGCGAGGTCTGGGTCTGTTCGGGCCAGTCCAACATGGAGTGGCCGCTCCACTCGGCCCGCAGCCGGCTGCGTGAGGTCGAGGAGGCCGACTATCCCAATATCCGCCTCTTCACCGTGCCCCGCCGGGCGCTGCTCAAGCCCCGGCCCGAGCTGGCCGCGCAGTGGCAGCGCTGCGTGCCGGAGACGGCGGGCGGCTTCTCGGCTGTGGCTTACTACTTCGGCCGTGAGCTCCATCGCCGGACCGGCGTGCCGATCGGCCTGATCAATACCTCCTGGGGCGGAACCATGGCCGAAGCCTGGGCCAGCCGGGAGGCGCTGGCCAGCGATCCGTTCTTCGCCCGCGCACTGGAGGCCTATGCCCACGAATTGCGCCATCCGCAAAAATACGCCCGGATCCAGGACGCGGCTCTGCGCCAGTGGGAGAAGCGATACGGGCACAACGACCGTCAAAACCTCGGGCAGGGGCGCAATTGGCACCGGCCGGACTTCAAACCCGAAGGCTGGGCGACCATGGACCTGCCGCGCAACTGGCAGAGCGCCGGCCACAATCACAGCGGCATCTTCTGGTTCCGCCGCGAGGTGAGCGTGCCTCAGCAATGGCAGGGCAAACGCCTCTGCCTCTGCCTCGGGGCCATCGACAAGTCGGACGTGACCTATTTCAACGGCGTCCAGGTCGGCAGCCTGACCATGAAGCAGCGGCCGGACGCCTGGTGCACGCCGCGCGTCTACCCCGTGCCCGGCAAGCTGGTCCGGGGCGGCAAGAACCTGATCGCCGTGCGTGCCTACAGCAACGTCTACCACGGCGGCTTCATCGGCCAGCCGTTGCAGATGCGTCTCTTCCCCGAAGGCCGCGAGGACCAGGCCATCTTCCTCTCTGGAGATTGGAAGTATAAAGTCGAGGCCGATTTCGGCCTGGTGCCCCCGCCGCCGCCCAGTCCGCGCGGAGATAACAACCAGAATACTCCCCACCGCCTGTTCGACAACATGATCCAGCCGCTTTTGCCCTACGCCATCCGCGGCGCGATCTGGTATCAGGGCGAATCCAACGCCGAGCGGGCCAAGCAGTATCGAACCCTGTTTCCGCTAATGATCCGCAGCTGGCGCGAGGCCTGGCGACAGGGGGATTTCCCCTTTTATTTCGTCCAGCTGGCCAATTATCGCCCCCGCATCGACCGCCCGGTCGACAGCACCTGGGCGGAGTTGCGCGAAGCCCAGACCCTGGCCCTGGCCCTGCCTGAAACCGCCATGGCCCTGGCCATCGACCTGGGGGAAACCGACGACATCCATCCGCGCAACAAGCTGGACGTCGGCCTGCGGCTGGCCCTGCCGGCCCTGCGCCAGGTTCACGGGTTCAAAGATTTGGTCACCTCCGGACCGCTGTACCGGGAACTGGCCAGCGAAAAAGGCCGCCTGCGCCTGCACTTCGACCACGTCAATGGCGGGTTGGTGGCCCGCGGTCCGTTGGAGGGATTCGAAATCGCCGGCGCCGACCGCCGCTTCGTCAAGGCGAACGCCAAAATCGACGGCCAGACCGTGCTGGTCTGGCATCCTAAGGTACGCAAGCCGGTCGCGGCCCGCTATGGCTGGCAGGACAACCCGCCCAGCTCGTTGTACAACTCCTCCGACCTGCCGGCTTCGCCGTTCCGTACCGACGTCTGGCCGGGAATCACCAAATAAGCAGCAGACCGACCGATTCCGGGGGGGCTTTTTTACAAAAAAGTCCCCCCGGACCCCCGCAAAAAATTCCCTCCAAAATTTCCCTTTCGTCAACGTGCCAAGTGCGATTCTCCTTGGCGCGGATGTGAAAAACCCGTCTCGGCGTTTTCATACCCGCGCTTAAGTCAGGGGACAAAATGGCGCTGCGGCGCGGTCTCTCCGGTTCGCGGCAAATCCCTGAAGCGCTTCGTCAGGCCGGCGGTTGAGAACCTGCGCCACAATTATTCCCGGATTTCTGGGGCGTTGTGTTGGGGCGGAGCGAAGCGGCAGTTTTGAAAAGATGCGGAAGCACTTTTGGCAAAGAGATTCCCGGATTAACCGAGTTCTAATTTGTAATCGCCCGGCCTGATCGCTAGGGTTGAGCGAGGTTTGATATCTTTACGGAGCCGCAGTCGTGAGTTACGCCTTTCCATCTCTGGCCCTGACCTGCCGCCTGGGCGGCGCCAGCGCCTGTTTCGGCTCCGCCTTCCCCGAGAATCCGGCGGTTCCCCCCGCATTCGCGGCCGCTCTCGCCGCCGGACCGGTGCCGTGAAGTTTTTTTGAGGATTTAGTGCCTGCGCGCGTCTTCAAAACCTTCCGGTCGGTCCGGAAGGTTTTTTTGTGCCCGGAAGAGACGCGCTCGGACAGTTGGCCATTCCGGGCCGAGAGGTTCGCCTGTGTTCGCCTTTCCCGTCCGCGCCCCCGGGACGAAAAGCATTGTCTGCCGCCCCCGGTGGCGGACCGACGGAGGTGGAGGGAGGTTTTGTATGTCAGTTTGCCTATGCGAGAGCAATAAAGTTTCGACCGCGCCCGCCCGCCCGGGCGGCGTAATGGAATTGCTGGCCGTCGCCCTGCCCTTGATAGCCTCGCAAGCCTGCGATACGGTGATGATGTTTACGGATCGCCTCTTCCTGGCCCGCCTGGGTCCGGAATACCTGGCCGCGGCCATGGGCGGCGGCCTGACCTGCTTCCTCTTCATGACCTTTTTCTTCGGCCTGACCGGCTATGTCGCCGCGCTAGTGGCCCAGTATCTGGGCGCGGGGCAGAAAGTGCTCTGCGCCCGGGTGACGGCGCAGGCTCTGATCGTCTGTCTGCTGGCCTATCCGCTGATGCTCCTCTGCTTCCGGGCCGGGCACTGGCAGTTTGCGGCCCTGGGCCTGGCGCCGGCGCAGCTGGAGCCGCAGCGGATCTATTTCGACATTCTGCTGGCCGGTTCGCTGGTCGGCTTTCTGCGCGGGGTGCTGGCGGCTTTCTTCAGCGGCTTGGGCCGCTCGCGGGTGGTGTTGACCGCCGCGGGGGCGTCGCTGGTCGCGAACGTGCTGGCCGACTACCTGCTCATCTTCGGCCGCTGGGGCAGCCCGGCCTGGGGCATCGCCGGCGCGGCCGTGGCCACGCTGCTGGGCGGCTTGGCGGGACTGGCGATTCTGGCTGGCGAGTATTTCAGCCGCCCCTACCGCCGGGAGTTCGCGATCCTGGCCAATCTGGGCTATGACCGGGCTTTGATGGGCCGGCTCTGGCGGCTGGGCGCGCCGGCGGGTCTGGAGCTAATGCTGACCGTGCTGGCCTTCAACCTGCTGGTCTTCATGTTCCACTCCTACGGCGTCACCGTGGCGGCCGCCCTGACCATCGCCTTCAACTGGGATCTGGTCTCCTTCATCCCCCTGGCCGGCCTGGGTCTGGGGGTGACCAGCCTGGTGGGCCGCTATCTGGGTGCGGGCGATGCGCCGATCGCGCAGCGGGTGGCCCGGGCGGGGCTGTTCTTGGCGGCGGGCTATTCGGCCGTGACTTTCACGGTCTTCGTCCTGCTGCCCGGCCCGCTGGTGGAGATGTTTCGGCCGGCGGGAGAGGCCGGCGATTTCGCGGCCGTCGTGCCGCTGGCCGAATTCATGGTCCGCCTGGTCAGCCTGTACGTCTTCTCCGACGCGATCAGCCTGGTCTGCGCCGGCGCCTTGCGCGGGGCGGGCGACACCTTCTGGACCATGGTCATCTCGGTGGCCGGGCATTGGGTCTTCGCTTTGGCGGCGGTGACGATGATCGGCTGGGGCGGAGTCGACGCGCGGCTGGCCTGGACGGTTTCGGTGGGGTTGTTCGCGGCCCAGGGCGTGACCTACTGGCTGAGGTATCGGCGGGGGCATTGGCTGACGCTGCGGACGGCGGGTGAAATCCGGCCGGAGCGGCGGGACGTCGACCCCCAGCCGGCCTTCTCCTGAGCCTGACAACGGTCGATTTGTTCATCGATTCCGGGGGCGCGGGTTGCCTCCCGCGCCCCGGATTTTTTGCCGGCAGGATTTTGCGGCCGCGCAGGGGGAGAAATGCCGGCTTGACAGGCTTGTCGCGGGGCGCTAAAAGGAATTGCGGTGAGGGGAGGCAGAGAGACGCTCTGCAGCATTTTTTCGGTCAAAAGCACTTCTGCCGCCGCGAGTGGCGGCCGGCGTGCGCGACCGTCGGAAAAGGAGAAGACGCATGGATCTCAAAGGCTCCCGTACGGCTAAGAACCTGATGGCGGCATTCGCCGGGGAATCGCAGGCCCGCAACCGTTACACCTATTTCGCCGGTGCGGCCAAGAAGGAAGGCTACCGCCAGATTTCGGAGATTTTCGAGGAAACCGCCAACCAGGAGAGCGAACACGCCAAGCGGCTCTTCAAGTTCATGACCGGCGGGGAGCAGGAAATCACCGGCGCTTTCCCCTTCGGCGTGATCGGCAACACGGTCGCCAACCTTAAGGAAGGGGCGGCCGGTGAGAATTACGAATACACCACCATGTACCCCGGCTTCGCCAAGATCGCCACCGAAGAAGGCTTCGCCGAAATCGCCGGCGTCTTCACCGCTATCGCCGTGGCCGAGAAGCAGCACGAGAAGCGCTACCTGGCGCTGGCCAAGAACATCGAGCAGGGTCTGGTCTTCAAGCGGCCGCAGGCGGTGGTCTGGCGCTGCATCAACTGCGGCTATCTGCACACCGGGCTGGAAGCGCCCCAGGTCTGCGCCGCCTGCGCCCATCCGCGCGCGCACTTCGAGATTCTGGCCGAAAATTGGTGAATCCGGGCGTCTGTGGTCGTGTCTGGAGGGAGGGGAGTTCTAGAACCTATTAGGAGACAGTCATGGCGGACCGGTTGGAAGTGTACAAGTGCGACGTTTGCGGCAACATCGTCGAGGTGCTGGAAGGCGGAGCGGGCGAGTTGGTCTGCTGCGACGAACCGATGGTCCTGCAAGCGGCCAAGACCGCCGACACGGGCAAGGAGAAGCATGTGCCGGTGATCGAAAAGGTCGACGGCGGCTACAAGGTCAAGGTCGGCAGCGTCACCCATCCGATGGAGGACGCCCATTACATCATGTGGGTCGAGCTTCAGGCCGGCGACCAGGTGCTTAAGCAATACCTCAAGCCCGGCCAGGCGCCCGAAGCGGTGTTCAAGACCGACGCCAAAAGCGTCAGCGCCCGCGAGTTCTGCAACAAGCACGGCCTGTGGAAAAGCTAGCGCTTTGCGCGGATAATGTGAAACCAAAAAAGCAGAGGGGCGACGCCAAGCGTCGCCCCTCTGCTTTTGTTGGTAAAAGGGGAGCCCCTTTCGGGGGGGCGAAAGGGGCTCAAGAAGTACAAAGACCGTTGGCGAGAGGGAGGGGAAAAAGGCGGTTTTCTGGGGTCGCCCTCCTGACAGCAGTCTTGTACCGTGATTCAACGGAATCCGAAGACTCCATAGGTTAAACTACAACCGCCCTAGATTTTTGTCAAGGCCTTATCCGCAGATTATCAACATTTTTCCAACGTTTCGGCATTGGTATTTATATTTATAAAATCCATCTAGGTAATGATTTATAATTTATACCCTTCAGCTTTATTTTTTTCGCGGAAAAATTGTAAAATCATTGGGAAAACTTGAGGTCCGATAACCCGCTGGTCGGATAATCCGCAAAATCCCCCCGGACCGATGAAAACCTTCCCCCATCGGCCAGGCCGAAAGGTGCCATGTTCTCATCCGGATGGTTTATATCCCTCCCCGTTAATTCTACACGAACGGGTTTTGCGCCTATTCGTGGGCGATGAATCTGAATTGGTACCAGTTATTGTCGGATCGGCTGGCGCGCGAATGCCGTAAGCCTCGAATCCATTGGCCTTAACGTTCGAAACGGCAAAGTCGGAGGAGAGTTTTTTAGAGGGGGCCGGGGAACCTTTTTTGCAAAAAAGGTTCCCCGGAATCAGCGACTGATGAATTAAAATCAGGCGGCTTGGTCCGCCCACACCGCCCAAGCCAGCAGCAGATACAAGCGTGTCGAATGGTCGCACCGGCCGGCCAGATGTTCGGCCCAGAGTCGGTCGACTGCCGCCCGGTCGAATTGATCGGCCGGCAACTCGGCCGTGGCTTGCCGGGCCCAATCCCGCAACTCCTGGCGAAACCAGCGGTCCAACGGCAGCATGAAGCCGTGCTTGGGCCGGTTCCAGGGCCCGCCGGGCACCAGGCGTTGGGCCAGCCGGCGTAGCGGCAATTTGCCGGCCCAGAGATTCACCTTGGCCGCCGCCGGCAGGCGGCAGCAGTACTCGACCAGCCGGTGATCGAGGAAGGGATTGCGGATCTCCAGGCCGTGCGCCAGGCTCGCCCGGTCGGTCTTATGGAGGATGTCGCCCGGCAGATAGGTCTGCAAGTCGGCGCGCAGCATCTGCTCGGCCGGTCCGGCCGCCGCCCAGCGCTCGGCCGCCGCCCGGGGCAGATCCGCCTCCGGCGCGCCGCCCTTCAATAGCTGCGCCAGCCATTCCGCTTCGAACGGTAGGGTGAAGATGGCCAGGTCGTCGGCCGCCAGCCGCCCGGCCTGGGCGATGAAGAGCTTGGCCCGTTTGCCCAGGGAATGACCGTAATAGCCCGCCGCTTCGGGCCAGCCCCGCACCGCCGGCTCGATCAGCCCCTGGCGCAGCCAGGCGGGCAGCCGGCGGTAATGAGCGCCCCAGAGCCGGCCGCGATAGCGCCGGTAGCCGCCCAGCAGCTCGTCGGCCCCGTCGCCGGTCAGGCAGACGGTCACCCGCGCTCTGGCTTCGCGGCACAGCCGCCAGAGATTGAGCGTCGAGCTGTCGCCCACCGGTTCGCCGCAGCGGGCGGTCAGGGCCGGCAGTTCCGCGGCCAGCTCCGGCCGGGCCAGCAGCTCTTCATGAATCGTGCCGACGGCCGCCGCCGCCGCCCGCGCCGCCGGCCGCTCGTCGTAACTGCGGTCCTCGAACCCCAGGCAGAAGGTCCGGGGTTGGGCCACCCCGACCCGGGCCATCAGCGCGGAGATCACGGTCGAGTCCAATCCGCCGGAGAGAAATGCGCCTAACGGCACGTCGCTCATCAGCCGGCCGCCGACCGCGAGGGATAATTGGGCGGAAAATTCCTCATCCAGGTCGGCCGGCGAGCCTGAAAAACTCTCGCTCAGCGGCGGCAGGTCCCAATAGCGGGCCAGTTCGACCCGCCCGGCCTCCCACAGCAGATAGTGCGCCGGCGGCAGCTGGCGGACCTCGCGCCAGGGCGTCAGCGGCGCGGGCAGATAGCCGTACTTGAAGAAGTGCCAGAGCGCGGCCGGATCGGGCGTCCAGGGGCCGGCCTGGCTTTGGCGCAAGGCGGCCAATTCGGAGGCGAAGGCCAGGCCGCCGTCCGGCCGCGCCATATAAAAGAGCGGCTTCTTGCCCAGCCGGTCGCGGGCCAGCCAGAGCCGCCGGGCCGGGCCGTCCCACAGGGCGAAGGCGAACATGCCCTCCAGCCGGCCGAGCAGCTCTCCGGGTGCGGCGGCCGACCAGTCGTTCCGGCGCGCGGCATAGAGCCGGAGAATGACTTCATTGTCCGAGCCGGTGCGGAAATTGCCGGCCCGGCCGGCCAGCTCGGCCCGCAGGAGCCGGTGATTGTAGATCTCGCCGTTGGCCACGAGCTGCAATTCGGCGTTGTCGGTCGCCAGCGGCTGCCGGCCGCCGACCGGATCGATCACGGCCAGCCGGCGGTGGCCCAAGGCCACCTCCGGCGCTAAAAACCGGCCCTCGCCGTCCGGGCCGCGATGGGCCAGCGCCGCCAGGATGACGGCCAGCCGCCCGCTTCGCCCCTCGGCCCGTTCGCCCACTTCGCCGCAGATTCCGCACATGCCGCTTCACCCTCAACCCCAAAGTTCGTCTTGTATCCAAAGAATATGCGAATTAGCCAACCCAGGGAACGGAACTTTTTCATATTAATAGTAACCGATTTTGGGGTACCTTTTTTGCAAAAAAGGTACCCCAGACCCCACCAAAAAACTCTCGCCAGGCTCACTCGATCCGGAACGTTCGTCGGCCATCAATAACTGGAGTTGATATAACTGCCCCTGGGGGGACTTTTTTTTGCAAAAAAGTCCCCCCAGACCCCTTCAAAAAAAAGCTCTCGACCGACTCGGGGATGAAAGGGCGGCAATCACCGCGCGGGCCAGGTCTGGAAACCGGAGTTCGACGTCATATAAAAAAAGCCCCTCAAAACGACTGAAAGACCGGCTTCTTTTCACACCACCAGCTCAACAGCTGGTTTTCAGACAGAATCCTGGCCGAACCAGATGCGACTCGGCGCCCGCGCATTCCCGCTTGAATACCGGCGGCGAAGCGCGGAGGGAATTTTTTGAAAGAAGCCGCGAAAACTTCCGGGCAAGAAGAGCGCTCGAAATCCAGCCGCATTCGGCCGCGCGGGGAGGGGGCGGTCTGCCGGTCATGGCCCGTTTACCCACCATCATGTCCCGTCCGCCGCCTTGCCGAACTCCTTCGGCGCGGTAGGCTCAAGACGTAAATCCATCGCAAAAGGACATGAGCCCATGAACGGACGTGAACGAGTGCGCGCCGCCCTGAATTTCCAGACTCCCGACCGCCTGCCCAAGGATCTGGGCGGCATGGGATCGACCGGCATCAGCTGCTTCGCCTATCCGCGCCTGGTGGCCGCGCTGGGCCTGCCGCCCCGCCTGCCCAAGGTTTACGACACCGGCCAGATGCTGGCCTTGCCCGATCCCGACGTGCTCGACGCCCTGGGGTGCGACGTGGTCAGCGTGCGCGAAGACCACATCACCAACGCCTTCGAGGAGCCCGAAAAGTGGCGGTCGTTCGATTTCGGCGGCCGGCTGCCGGCGCTGATCTGCAAGGACCCGGCCGCCTTCGAGGTCCGTCCCGACGGCAGCATCGTGCAGGACGGAATTTCGACCATGGTCCGCGACTCCTACGTTTTCGACACGCCCCACGCCGGCCAGGAGCTCGACCTGAGCCGCGAACCGACCTGTCCCGATCCGGAACGGACGCGGGCGGACCTGGCCAAGCGCCTCTATTCGCCCGAGCGGGTCGAATCGATCGCCGCCTACTGCCGGCGGGCCCGGGCCAGCACCTCGCGGGCGATCCTCTTCAGCGGCCTAAGCACGGGCCTCGGGTTCCCCGGCGGCATGGCCAACTGGTCGATGCTCTGCCTGACCGACCCCGAAGGCGTGACGGCCCATTTCGAAGCGGTCACCGCCTTCGCCGTCGCCCAGATCGAGCGTCTCCTGCCCGCGATCCGGGAAAACGTGGACGTCCTCATGATCGCCGCCGACGACCAGGGCACCCAGGCCAGCTCCATCCTGCCGCCGCCGGTCTTCGGCGAACTGTACGCGCCTTTCTACCGGCGGATAGTCGCGGCCGTGCACCGTCTGGCCCCGGAGGTCAAGTGCTTCCTCCACTCCTGCGGCGCGATCTACGAACTGCTCGACGGGATCATGGACGCGGGCTTCGACGTGCTGAACCCCATCCAGTGGAGCGGCGGCAAACATAAGCCGGGCGAATGGAAGGCGAAATGCGCCGGCCGGATGGCCTTCTGGGGCGGCGGGGTCAACACCCAGACCACCCTGCCCTGGGGCACGGTCGAAGAGGTGCGCCGCGAGGTGCGGGAGGTGGTGCCGATCCTGGCCCGGGGCGGCGGCTACATCTTCTGCGCGATCCACAACCTGCTGGCCGAGGTGCCGCCCGAGAAGGTCATCGCCCTCTACCGGACGGCCGAGGAGTGCGCCTGATAT
Organism: uncultured Planctomycetaceae bacterium; assembly: GCA_964389915.1. Taxonomy (GTDB): domain Bacteria; phylum Planctomycetota; class SZUA-567; order SZUA-567; family SZUA-567; genus CAYMGG01. Next base: position 3,354 of record CAYMGG010000008.1, on the reverse strand, counting down.
GCCGGCCAGGGCATAAGGTTTTTTCCGGGGGAGCTTTTTGGCAAAAAGTTCCCCCGACCCGCTTAAAAAGCTAGCAGAGCGTGGGCGAGAAGTCCGTCTCAGCGTTTAATCCGGCGTCGCCACCGCCCGAACGCATCAAAAATCCCAAAACTTCGGGGATTGTTTGACGCTGTCTCGGGCGTGGCTCCTAGGCTGATACGCTGATCAGAACTTCTCACACAAGCTCTCAGCCGGCTTCGCCCTTTCAGTCGTTCGGAGGGATTCATTCGGCGACCCGGTAGTCGAAGGCGATCAGCGTTACCGCGAGTCGAGGTGTCGACGAAGCTTCATCTTTTGTCCAAAGGAAGGTTCAATGAAAACGACTGCCGCCAAAAAGCCCGTCCGTCAAGCCGCCGCTGCCAATGCCACGCCGCGCGAGCGCTTCATCGCCGCCCTGGAGCGCCGGACGCCCCGCGGCCGGGTGCCGCACTTCGAATTGGTCTTCTTCCTGACCATGGAGACGTTCGGCAAGATCCACCCCTCGCACCGGAACTATCACCAGTGGTTGCAGATGACCGAAACCGAGCGCGGCCTGCACCGGCGGGAGATGGCCGAGCTCTATCTGGCCACGGCCGAGCGGTTCGAACATGACGCGATCTTCCTCCACCCCAACCCCGGCGACGAGGAGGAGACCAAGCGGCTGATCGAGCTGGTGCGCGAGTTGAGCGGCGACCGCTATTTCCTGATGCTGCACGGGGACGCGACCTTCGGCATTCCCAACGGCGGCAACATGACCGAATTCGTCTACCGGCTGGAGGACGATCCCGAGGGCGTGAAGCGCGAGGCCGGCGAGCGGGTCGAGAAGGCCCTGGCCCGGGCCGAACGGCTGAAGGCTTCCGGCGGGCTGGACGGTTTCGCGCTCTGCTCGGACTACTGCCTTAACGTGGGGCCGTTCCTCAGCCCCGATCAATTCGGCGAATTCGTCACCCCCTACCTGGCCCGGCTGATCCAGGGCTATCGGGATCTGGGCTTCTATGCCATCAAGCACACCGACGGCAACATCATGCCCATCCTGGATCAGCTGGTGCAGGCCAAGCCGCACGCGCTCCACTCGCTCGACCCGCAGGGCGGGGTGGACATCGCCGAAATCAAGCGCCGCCACGGTCACGAGCTCTGCCTGATCGGCAACGTCAACTGCGGCCTGCTCGACTCGGGCACGGACGAGGAGTGCCGCGAGGCGGCCCGCTATGCCCTGCGCCACGGCATGCCCGGCGGCGGCTACATCTTCTCGACCAGCAATTGCGTCTACACCGGCATGCGCCTGGAGCGGTACGAGCTGATCCTCGACATCTGGCGGCGGGAAGGCAATTACCCAGCTTGACCTCCAGCCGGGAACAGTTGCGCCGCATAACCAAAGCCCCGGAATTCCCCCATCCGAACGCCCGAAACAGCGATGCAGGAGGAGGGTTTTTGAAGGGGTCCGGGGGAACTTTTCGCCCAAAAAGTTCCCCCGGAAAGCGGTCTTGTACGGCCGCCGCGCTTTTTCTCCCCGGCTCGGATTTTCTCTTGACCATGCCCCAAGGCCATTTATAATGGGCCTTCCTTCGAACTGCCGCGATTCACGCAGCGCTTAGGAAACCGCGTTCGCGCGCCGCGGGCGATTAGCTCAGTTGGCTAGAGCACCAGCTCGACAAGCTGGGGGTCACTGGTTCAAGTCCAGTATCGCCCACCATTAATCTTCAAAGCCGGCCCGCAAAATTGAGGCCGACTTTTACGCCCCGGTGGGAGCGCCCTCCCTTCCGCGGCGATCAGCCCGGTCCGCCCGCTGAATTCCGCCGGCCGACTGTGTGGCCTATAAGTAGCTAGAAAGGGCGCAAATCCGGTCGTAGCCAACGCTTTTCCCCGGAAAAGCGCCCGCCTGGTTTGCGTTGCCCTTTCCCAACAACAAAGGTGGTAAAAATGCCGCAAATCACTTTGCCGGACGGCAATAAGCTTGATTTTCCCGCACCCGCGGCCCTCAAGGAGATCGCGGCCAAGATCGGTTCGCGCCTGGCCAAGGCCGCCCTGGCTGGCGAGGTCGACGGTCAACTCAAAGACCTCGACCATGTGGTCACGCAGGACGCGGCCGTGCGCTTTCTCACACCCGACCAGCCCGAAGGCCTCAAACTCATGCGCCACTCGGCCGCCCACGTGCTGGCCGAGGCGGTCTGCAAGCTCTTCCCCGGCACCAAGCTGGCCTACGGCCCGGCCATTGAAGACGGCTTTTATTACGACGTGGATTCGCCCACCCCGATCACGGCCGCCGATCTGCCGAAGCTTGAGAAAGAGATTCAGCGAATCGTCAAGGCCAACGCGCCCTTCAAGCGCCAGGAACTGAGCCGCGCCGAGGCTGAGGCCAAGTATAAGGACGATCCCTACAAACTCGACAATATCGCCCGGGCCGAAGGCGACGTGATCTCCTTCTATCTCAGCGGCGAGTTCTCCGACCTCTGCCGCGGGCCGCACGTGCCCTCGACCGGCAAGGTCGGCAAGATCAAGGTGCTCAGCCTCGCCGGCGCGTACTGGCACGGCGACCAGACCAAGCCGCAGCTGACCCGCATCTACGGCACGGCCTTCCCCACCCAGGAGGAGCTCGACGCCCACCTGCGGCGGGTCGAGGAGGCCAAGCAGCGCGACCACCGCAAGCTCGGCCGCGAACTGGGCCTGTTCGAGTTCCACCCCGAAGCCCCGGGCCAGGCCTTCTGGCGGCACAACGGCGTGGTGCTCTTCAACACCGCGGTCGACTATCTGCGCCGGCTCTGCTATCGCAACGGCTACGAGGAGTTCCGCACCCCCACGGTGCTGGACAAGAGCCTCTGGGTCCGCAGCGGCCACTGGGCCAACTACGCCGACAAGATGTACATCACCACCAAGGACGAGCGCGAGTTCGGGGTCAAGCCCATGAACTGCCCCGGCGGCGTCATCCTCTATAAGGCGGGGCTGTATTCGCACAACGACCTGCCCCTGCGCTGGGCCGAGTTCGGCTACGTCCACCGCCACGAGAGCGGCGGCGAGATCCACGGCTTGGTCCGGGTGCGCGGCTTCACCCAGGACGACGCGCACGTCTTCTGCACCCCGGCTCAGCTCCAGGCCGAGGTGGGCGGCTGCCTGCGCCTGATCTTCGAGGTCTACCGGACCTTCGGCCTGAGCTTCCATCACATCGAGCTCTCGACCCGGCCGGAAAAATCGATCGGCACGACCGAGATGTGGGACGCGGCCGAGGCCGCCCTGCGCGGCGCGCTGGACGACGAAAAAATCGAATACCGGGTCAATCCCGGCGACGGGGCTTTCTACGGTCCGAAGATCGAGTTCCACATCAAGGATGCCATTGGCCGC
>CAYMGG010000007.1:0-44557 GCA_964389915.1 uncultured Planctomycetaceae bacterium | reverse complement strand
CCCCCCCCCCCCCCCCCCGCCCCCCCCCCCCCCCCCCCCCCCCCCCCCCCCCCGCGCCCCCGCGGGGGCCCGGGGGGGGGGCGGGCCCCCCCCTCCACCCCGCGCCGCGACTGGCGTTACTCTCATAACGGGTCATACCGTCCTCGGGGGCGAATCGCCGTTCCGTGACTGAAGCGCTGCCCCCGGCCTTTTTCGCCGTCCGGCTAACTGATTTGCGCTCAAATCCTTTGGAGCGGTACGCAATCAAGGCATGAGCCAGACTTCGTAGATTCGGCCGTTGGCCTTTCGCCCCAAAATCGCGAATTTATCTCCCGCTTTGAGGGCAAGGGGGGGAGAGATCACATAACCTTTCATCTCCGCCCAGCCTTTGCCCCGCCCCAGTTCCTCCAGCGGCCAAACGGACCAGGGCGCTAGCTCCGACTCCTGGCCGGCCGCCTCCAGCCCGTATGTGTAATTGAAATTCGGCCCGGCCCGGTCGCCGGCCCGCACTCCCAGAACCAGGCGGCCGACAGTCGGGAATTCCGCCGGCACGGTCAGTTCGGCCCGGCCGTTCTCGTTGACGTAGACCGTACCCGGATGAATCTCACCCCCGGTGACCGTGACCGTGCCGCCGTGCAGCGCCAGCTTCTTGGCCGTGGGCAACAGGTCGGTCAAAACCTGCGGATAGGCCAGCGGCGCCGCGGGTTCGCGACTGAGCTCGCCCGCGTCAATTTTCAGCTCCGGGTCGGCGACGGCCGAAATTTTTCCCGCCACCACTCCCCCGAGCAGCCCGGCCGGAGCCGCTTTCCAGACCAGATAGGCGGGGGCCTCGGCAAGTGTCCATTCCGGCGTGATCGGCAGCGGATTGCCCCACAGGTCATAGGCCTCGTCGGGCGGCGGCGAAAGCCGCAGCGTCTGGGGCGCGATCCGTTCGTCCGGGAAATAGGTCGTCCGCGGGGGCCGGCCGGTGACGATATCGATGGCCCGCTGCGCGGCGATGGCGTCGGTCACGGGCGCGGAATCCACCTCGCCCAGCTTGCGGTCGTCCCGGGCGTTCATCATCAGGCTTTCTTCCTCAACCCGCCAGAAGGCCAGGCCGTAACGGCCGCCGCTCAGCTGATAGCCATGGGCCTGCACCGCCTCGGCCCAGAGATAGGGCCGGTCGTACCGGGCTCCGTTTAGCCATCGACCCAGCCAGCCGACCGCCGGCGCGGGCAGATAGGGGCTGCCCGTGTCGCGGCTGACCAAGCGATGGTGGATGAAGCAATGCTCCACGCCGTAAGCCAGGCTGAGCAGGATGAAGCGGGACATGAAGCAGGCGGTGCGGCGCGGGTCGAGCGGCCGGAACGACCAGCCCTTGGACCAGTTGGGCCAGTTGCCGGGCAGGGCCTCGGAAGCGATCTGGTCCTGGGTGATCGGCACGCCGGCCCAGGCGGCCTCTAATCCGCCGTGGTAGCCGATCTCGGTGTTCCAGATCGGCTTGAGCTTGCCGAAGCGGGCCAGGATCTCCCGCGAGCGCGAGACCCGGTGCAGGTAGCTCTTCTCGCCGTTAAACTGATAGCCGATCTCCGGCGGGAAGGGGATGCAGTAGGTGTGGATGGAGAGGATGTCGAAATAATCCCCGCCGCCCAGCTCTATGATCCGCTCCAGGAAGGGGAAGAAATGGCCCGTGCCCGAAGGAGCGAGCACCTGGGCCGCCGGGTCGGCGGCTTTGATCGCCGGATAGGCGGCCTTGAGCAGTTCGAGATATTTCTCGGGCGGCGCGTAGAAGAAATAACCCCGGGGTTGCAGACCGCTGTTGTTCGGCTCGTTCCAGATCTCATAGTGGCCGACCTTGCCCCGGTAGCGTTCGGCCACGCGGCGGCAATATTCGGCCCAGTCCGCCAGGTCTTTGGCCGGCGAGAAGGAGCCCCGCCCGCGATAATTGCCGTAGGAGGTGTCGCTGCTGGCCCATTCGGGCGTGCACGACAGCACTACCAGCGGCCGCATCCCCGCCGCCAGGGTGCGCTCCACGTAGGCGTCCAGCTCGGCCCAGTTCCACTCGCCGCGCTGCGGCTCGATCCCCGACCAGTGCATGCCCTTTCCACCGTTGTCCCAGTAACGGACCCACTTGGCCCCCTCGCGGCCGAAGGGCAGGCCGTGGGTGCCCACGGGATTGTCGTCCGCCAGTTCGGCGGCGGCGGGGGCGGCGGTGATGCCGTATCCCACGCTGAGCGGGGCCAGCAGCGGCTCGCCCGCCGGACTCTCCAGCCGCACCACCAGGCGGAAATAACCGCACCGGTCGGACGGCAGCGGCAAGCTCAAGTCCTGCTCCTGAGCGGCGGCCAACTCCAATTTCTGCTGCTCTTCCGCCAAACGCTCGTCCTGCCAATTGTACCGTTCCGTGCGCATGATCACCGAGTTGGTTTCGGTTTTGACATTGCTCAGGTGCAGCCGGATTTCGGCCTTCTCGCCCCGGCCCCAGAGATAGCCGCCTTCGTGAGCCCCGCCGATCTGGCGATAGGCCTCGGGCAACCCCTCATCGCCGGGCAGGGGGCGTCCTTCGCGCGGCAGCAACCGCGCGTCGACCGAAAGCCGGGGCAGCGGCGCTAGCGCTAGTTCCCGAATCGCCGGCGCGGCCGCCGCCTTCCCAGGGCGCGCGGTCAGGATCAGCTCCGGCAGCGGCGCCGGCTGGCCGTGCCATTTGCCCACCAGCACCCGCTTCTGCTCGCGCCCCACGCCAGCCTCGATCCAAGTGCCGCAGCGGATGAGCTCCAGCTGGAAGGCCTGGTCCGCCGGCAACTCGACCGGGACCCACTCGCCGGCCGAAACCGTCGCCTCGCCACCCCCTTCCGGCCGGGTGGTCAGCACCAGCCGGGCTGCAGTGCGCTCGGAATTAAGCTCCAGCTCCAGCCGCCAGCCCTCGCCGACCCGCAGGCCGAAGGCGAAAGTCTGACCCTGTCCCGGCCGGTTCAAGGTCAGCACCGCCTTGAAATCTCCGAACGCCTCCCGTGCCCCTTCGAACCGCAACGGATAGAAACGATAGATCAGGCCGGCGGGCTGGCCGGTGGTGGCGGTCAGTTGCAGCTCGCGGTTGGTGATTTTGACGTCGCTGTCTTTGCCCGAAACCAGCTGCCAGCAGCGCGAATCCAACGGCGCTTCGCCGAAGCCGACCTTCTGCCCGTAAATCTCGGCTCGAGCCAAGCCACTCAGCCCAACTATCGCTCCGACCAGCCCCAGCTGGATCGGAAGCCAACGCCGGAAGACCATTCGGAAGGGATGGGTCATCTCTCTCTCCTTAGTGGGCGGATTTCTCAGTAATCGGGCGACAGTCGTCCCGGAAGCGGCCCCCCCCCGGGGGCCGCCTCTCTGGCCGCTGATTCGTAATCGTGCAAACTGAACTTAAGGAGGCGAAAGCCGGCTCTTGTCCCAGCCGGCATATTTGACCGTAGGATCAGGCAGATTGCTCAGGTCCATGAACTCCATTCGTGAGACGACATGGTTGTCGGCGTAAAGCAAGTTGCGACCGGAAGCGTGGGTGCTGGGATAGATCGGTGGAATGCTCGTGCCTGTGTCGTCCCAGACATTGCGCCATTCGCAGATATGCGTCAACGCCACGGAAGGTCCGAAGATCGCCGACTGCGGCAGATACTGAACCGGATGGTTGGCACTGCCGCCGTTACGCAGATAATACTGAGTATAGCACATGTTATTGGCCTTGGCGTCGATCCAGTTGCTGTCGATCTTCGGCTTGCCGGAAGGACAAACGTATAGTGCGGGAATGCTCTTTACCCCATACCAATTGTTCCAGACCTTGCCGTTGTTTAGGTAGGGCGAGTAGGCCCCGCGCCAGTATTGGAATTTATAGTACCAGCCATAATCGTCCAGGTACGAGTTGACCCCCAGGCAGCCAATCTGTTTTAGATTGTTGGCGCAGGAAAGCTTGCGCGCCGACTCCAGGGCCCGGTCCAAGGCCGGCAACAGCATTCCCGCCAGAATGCTGATGATCGCCACTACGACCAGCAACTCCACCAGCGTGAAACCATCCTGAACCCGGCGGCGGGCCGGATTCTGCAACCGATTGCAGATCATTTGGTAGATCCTTTCGCTTCTCGTCACCGGTCCAGATACGGCGGAGAGTGTGCCGGCTGCCGTCTCCACCTTTGGATTCTGAATTTCGTTTTCGGCGGCCATAATCATCGGCGATGCCTGGCCCGCACCCGCCATGAACAAAGCGTTTGACCCGGCAACCGCTTCGGCCCCGGCGGCCAAGGGCAGGGACGCCAATTCCGCCCCAAATTCCATCACCCGTGCCCCCCAGCCCCAGCGGTGGGCGGCCTCCGAGGTCAGGCATCCCTTATCCAGGGCCAGCTGCAATGTCTGTTCCCAGGTTCCCTGGGATTGCAAAAGCGGCTGCAGATCCTCCAAGGTCTGGGTCAGATGGGTCAGCAGGTAGGTCCGGCGCGACTCAATCGCCGAAAGGTTAAGCGAGGCCTTGTGAATCACGCACGGCGCGGGAATTTTTTTGCGAAATCCCATCGGTACGGTCAGGTGGATTTCTCGCGGCTCGTACTCCCTCAACCCATAAGCCGCCAAAGCGCTGAAGTGGCTGATTACGGCCTGCGGCTGATCTTTTTGATTCCGGCTCCACAATACCCAGCGGGTGAAGTCGGCCTCCATCGAATCTTCCCGGCCGGGCAGACGATAAAGTCCTTTGCCCACGTTCAGCCAGTTGCCCCGGTGCTGATGGTATTTATGATGCTGATAAGCATGGCCGGATTCGACCGCCTGCTTGGCGGTGAAGTAGCCGAATTGCCAGTCGGCGATTTTTTGCAGTGCAAAATTAGCCATGTGCATTCTCGGTTAACTTTTTGCCTATACTGAGAATCTATCCCCCCTCATCTTTATAGCAACCTTAAGCGCCAAAATCAGACGTTCAAAAAGTTAACAGTATTTCGACAACATATTAAACGGCAAGATGTTGTTGTACGGAATGACGGGTCTTATTTCAGCGCCAGCTTTCGTTCGGGCTAGTCTGCCCGCACCGCTATTTATACGACAAAAACTTATCCTGACGGCAGCAGATTATAAGAGTCCAGCTATGCCATAAACCGGGATTGGACCAACAACCAGCCGCATGGTTGACGCATCGCTCGAACTCGTCTTGAAACTTGAAAAAACGCCGGACCATTTTTCAAGTCCCGCTTTACCCGCCACGCACCCTGGATTATATTCCGCTTGGGGCGGCATATTGATCTCTAGTTATCAATCCTAAATTTGGCTGTCGACGCCAGCGGCGGCAGGCACTGCCGCGGGGAGGGGGCGTGACTCCTGAAGAACAGCTGCTCGTATGCCTGAAGACCGAAAGCCCCGAGGCTTGGCGCGAGCTGCTGGAAGCGTTGACGCCGGTCGTCTGGCGCGTGACCTGGCGGCTGATCGGCCCGGCCCGTGGAGCGGCGGCGGTGGAGGACGTTTCCCAAGAGGCGTTCCTGCGCCTGCTACGCCATGATCGGCAGCTGTTGCGCCGGTTCGATCCGACGCGGTCTTCGCTCCTGTACTACGTCGCCTTGGTCGCCCGCTCCTGCGCCCTGGACCAGCTCAAATCTCCCGACGCGCTCAGCCAGGCGGTTCCTTTGGATTTCTGTCCGCCGGTTCTGGAGCTGGTCGCCCCCGAGCCCCCCACGCCGGCCGACGATTGGCGGCTGGAGGCGGCCCTGGCCAGTCTGGGCCGGCAGGAACGAGCCGTCATCGAGGCCGCCTACCGTGAGGAACTCTCCAGCGCCGAGATTGCCGCCAAGCTGGACCTGGCCGAGGCCACGGTCCGCAGCACCAAGCGCAATGCCCTGAAAAAACTGCGCGATTTTTTCGCTTGAGCGAAATTTTAGCCGTCGACCGAAGCGAGCGTTATTGCCTTGATAGCAACAAGTTAGAGCGACCTCTGGCGTCTTCTACTCCGCTGTGCGGTGCGCCGAAGAAAAAAAGCCGCGCGCCCACTGCACGAACCCCGCTCCATTTTCTTATTAACCTTTAGAGCCAGGAGAAGCGCCATGGAAAGCGAAAACGACCTCCCGCTAGCGGATCGGCTGAACGCCTATTTCCAGGCCGAGCCCGAGGCCGCTCCGCCGCCGCCGGCGGATTTGGCCGCGCGAATTCTGGAACTGGTCCGCGAAACCCAAGCGCCCAAGGAGTTGACCATGACCCCGCTCGCGCCCGAAACCTCCCGCCCCCGTCGGCGGGAGGCCGCCTTCACCCTGGTCGAACTCCTGGTGGTGATCGCGATCATCAGCATCCTGGCCGGCATGCTCCTGCCGGCCCTGAACAAGGCCCTGGGCTCGGCCCGGGCCCTGGCCTGCAACAACAACCTCCGCCAGCTCGGCCACGGCTTCTTCAACTACGCCGACCAGACCGGCGACTGGCTCCCCCCCGTCTATTACGACGGGAGCGCCCATCCGATCTGGGCGGACGACATCTGCCGCGTCGGCCTGGGCCTGACCGACTATCCCTTCAGTTACAATATCGCGGCCGCGGAGATCGTCACCCGCCAGAAGGCCGGCATCTGGAACTGTCCGGAGAACACGACCCAGAATCGGCGGTGCGGCTGGGGCAACACGGACTGGCAACTGGAACTCGCCAACAGCAGCTACGCCATCAACGGCTGGGGCAAGGCCACCGACCCCTACGACTGGCGGCCGCCCCGCAGTCGGCTGGCGAGCATCAACAACGCTTCCGAGCTCTACCTGTTGCTGGAGAGCCATTACTACCGGCTCGAAGCCTGGTTCGACACCGGCGCCGACGTCTATCCGGTCGAGTTGCAGGGCCTGGGCGTCACCCGCCTGCGCTACCCGCACAACCGCAGTCTGAACCTTTTGCACGCGGACGGCCACGTCGCCGGCTCGCTCTATCCGCTTCGTCCCAGCGGCGCGTCCACCAATCCGGAATATTACCACTGGTACCTCAAACACTGAGCGCCACCGGCGCCCGTCTCCGGTCCCCCCGAGGAGTGATCCCATGATACCCAGCCCCACGCCCCGCCTGTTTTTCGTCGCCGCCTTTTTGGCCTTGGCCGGTTCGGCCGGACCGGGGGCGGAATCCGCCGCGCCGCCGACCCCGCCAGCGGGTCAACTCAAGGAAACCTTGACCAAAAACACCGGCGAGCTGCGCGGCTTCGGCCAGGTGCAGGCCCAAGGCTGGCTCTGGCAGACGCCGGCGGGCGAGGTGTCGCTGGTTCGCCTGACCGGGCAGGACGAGGCCCACGCCCAGATCGTGGCGGCCAAATACCTGGCCGATCTCCTAGGCTATGGCGCAGTCCAGCCCGCTCCGACTCCAGCCAAGCTGGGCGGTACGGCCGTGATGGTCCGCCACGGCGGAGTCTGGCTGCTGGGCCTGACAGGCGCAACCGTGCAGGTGGCCGCGGCGCCGACCGAGGCGGCGCTGGCGAGTGCGGCCCGGGCTTGGGGCGCGGCCGAGTGGAAGGTCGTACCGGCCGGCGCCTATCCGCGCTACCTGGACAATTTCGACAACGCCGGCCTGGCCCTCTGGTGGATGCCCACCACCAAGCCGCCGGAGCAGATGCAGTTCATGGCCGAGCACTCGGCCGTGTTCAACATTCACGGCCAAAGCCTGGACATGGCCTATGCGCCCGGCGTGTACAACGTCCTCGGCACGGAAAACGCTCTGGCCCAGGCCAGCCAACTGGGTAAGCCCCACCGCCAGATGCTCTGGTCGGGTTCGCCGGCCTGGTTCGACTACCTGCACTTGCCCGGCCACAACTGGGAGGAGGACGCGCCGGGGCTGACCGGCCACACCTTCCTGGAAGCCGGCGGATATTATCGCGAACAGATCGCCTCGCCCTACGTCAACACCGTGCTCCAGGACGCGCTGGTCAGCGCCATGCGCCGGCTGCAGAACGATCCGCAACTCATGGCCTGGATGGAGCCGCACGGCGAATTCCAGCTCAAGGAACCGACCGGCCTGCCGCCGGATTACCAGCGGCGCTATCCGGATTACCTGCAGCAGGTCAAGGGCTATGAACTGGCCGAGCTCGCCGCGCGCTACACGGGCGAGCCGCGGGCCTACCGCGACTGGACGGAGGTGCCCTTCCCCGATACAGCCTATTTCTGGGGCCGGCGGGGCAGCTATCTCGACCTGGACGACCAGCCCTGGCGCTGGCGCCAGGGGCCCCAGGCCGACGGCGAAAAAGCAGGCTGGACCACGCCGGAATTCGCCGACGCCGAATGGGGCGAGGCCCCGCGCCAGAGCAAGCAGCTGCTCAGCCGCTCCTCCTGGTGGTCCGAAAGCCAGGGGCAATCCCTGGCGCTCTGGTACCGCTTCCGCCGCGACGTGCCGGGCGAATACCTGCGGGGGCTCAAAGGGCGGGCGGTCTTCCTGCACCTGCTGCCCTACACCGAAGGTCAGGAACGCGGCCTGAGCGTCTGGCTGAACGGCCAGCCGGTTTTGACCAACGCCTTCGAACCGACCAACCACATCAACGTCCACGTCCAGGCCGAGGTGACCGACCTCCTGCGGCCCGGCGAAAACCAGTTCGTCATCTGCAGCCCGGGCGGCCGGATCGACTATCGGGTCTTCCTCAGCGACCAGCCGGGCGAGAAGTTTCCGTTCTACGACTCCGGGCTTAACCGCCGCTATCTCGACTGGCGCGACTACCTGGTCTGGGAGAAGTTCCAGACCCTGGAGAGCTACCTCAAGCTGATGCGCGCGGTCGACCCGGTCCGGCCGATCAAGGTCATGACTCCGCACCTGTTCCAGACCGAGGCGATGGCGCTTTTCGAACGCTACGGCGCCTACCCGCAGCTGACCGGCGAAACCAACTGGTATCGGCCGATGCACTACAAGGGCTACGCCCGGCTGCGCGGCCTGCCCGCCAGCAGCGAGCCGGGCGGCCCCCAGAAGACCGCCCGCGCGACCCAGGTCATGTTCTCCAACATTTTCTGGGAATCGCAGGACTGCCACGACTACGTCTTCGATCTGACCCGCGATCTCTGGCCCTATCCCGAGGTGGTGCAATGGTGGCGCGACAACCGGCCGCTCCTGCGCACCTTGGGCAAGACCGACTTTGCCGCCCCGCAGCTCGGCCTGCTGCGCGATACCCGGCAGGACGGCCGTTACGCCACCGGCGAGATCTGGAACTGGGACCTCGCGCGCGGCCCCCTGCCCGCCATCGGCCTCAGCCCGGTATTGGTGGACGGGCCGGAGCTGGAACTCGGAACGGCCGACCGCCTGCCCGTCATCATGGATTGCGCCACTACGATCATGGAGCCGGGCATGGTCCAGGCCGTCCGGCGCTACGTCGAGGCGGGCGGCGTCTTCATCACCCAGCACCACACCGGCCGCCATTCGGCCGAGCGACGCGACAGCTGGCCCCTGGCCCGGGCCTTCGGCCTGGAGATCGAGCCGCGCCTGGTCACGCCGGGCCGGGTCTGGGACTGGCCGCTGGGCAAGCTGAAGTTCGCCCCCGATCAGAACCTCTTCCCCAGCCTGCGGGGCAAGACCTGCGAAGGCGCGGGCGTGGCCATCGACTGGAAGGGCAACCAGTACGCCGGCGCCATCGCCATCGACGGTCGGGACTTCTCGCCCGTCGCCACCTGGGAGGACGGCAAGTGCGCCATCGCCGAGGTGCGGCGCGGCCGGGGCCGGTTGATCGTGGTCGGCACGCCCTTCTTCCTGCGCTTCAAGGATGAGAACGGCCGCTGGATGAACGACGATTCCCGTCAGGGGCTGCTGCGTGAACTGCTGGCCGCCGTCAAGGTGGACAGCGGCCTGACCGCCAGCGACAACCGCCTCTGGTACGAGCACCGCGAGAGCAAGAACGGGCTGTACGACGTCTACTTCGCCGGCGCCCTTCAGATCAAGGGCGACAAGTGGAAGCTAACGGACCGGATCGAAAGCGAACTGACGGCCGCCGCACCGGCCGCCGCACCGGCCATCGACGCCACGGCCGCGGACCAGCCGGACGTGCCCACCAGTTACGCCGACGGGGCGCTACGCTTCGCCCGCCAGCAGTTCGCCCCCTTCCAGGTCCGGCAGCTGGCGGTGGTGCGGCCGGAGGCCGGCCTGCGGGGCCCGTTGCACTGGCTGGAAGTGCAGGCGCGCGCCTGGCGGCCGTTGACTCCCGAGCCGCCGGCAGCGTCGCCTGACCAAGTGGTGGCCGAAACCAAACGCATCGCCGGCGAATTGGGGGAAGACGGGCTAGAACTGGTCTCGGGCTGGCAGGTCCGGCGCGATCCCGAACGGCCGGACGAGGCCGACTGGCTGAAGACCCTGCCGCAGGGCGGGGCCTGGAGCGAGGGCCAGCTCGGCTCCTGGCTGGCCCGGGGCTGGACCGGGGCCAAGCGCGTCCAATACCGCCGGCGGGTCGAACTGCCCGCCGACTGGACCGACGGCCGGTACCGGGTGTTCCTGGGGTTCGACTGCCCGCCTTACGGCGGCGCGCCGCTGGCCGGCGGCACGGCCCGGCTCTGGCTCAACGGTCGGCCGCTGCTGGAAAAACTGCCGGCCCGGGGGATGATCGACATCACGCCGCCGGCTGCCGCCGGCCCCCTCGAACTGGCCCTGGAGATCGCCGCCGACCCATCCGGACCGGGCGTGACCCACGGCCCGCTCTGGGACTTCTACCTGCGCCGGAGCCTCCAAGCCAAAGAGAAAGTTGAACTGACCGGGGGACACCGCTGGTTGGCCTGGGACCGGCTGGGTCCGGAGGTCGCCCTGCCGCTCAAGGAGCCCAAGCTCTTCGGTCTGCAGCTGCGGGTCAAGATTCCGGCTGCCTGGGCCGGCAAGCCGGTGCGAATGACCATCACCCAACCAGAAGATAATGAGCATGGCCGGGTCGGTATGGCGATCATCAATTCGACCGGCTATTTCCGCGAGCAAGAATGGGCGCCACTGGGCTCGCGGATTGATCGCTGGCTCAAACCGGGCGAGGAGAATATCCTCGATCTATATGGCGTATTTCACGACCATCGGGACTATGCCGGCTTTCGGGCCAATTTGGAGAAAATCGAACTCGAAGTGTTGGAATAAGCTTACTCTATAAGCCTGCCGCCGCCCTTCGGCTCTGCGGCCGAAGGGCGGCGTTTCATTCCGGCCAGAAAACCGCACGCAGTCGGTTGCGCTTTCCGAACCGTCCCGCGCTCCGGCCGATTTCAACGGTTTTATTCCGTATTAGGGAAAACCGTGCCGGTCGTTTCTGGTTTCAGGATTCGTTTCCACTCCGCTCGCGGGTCGATTTGGCACCCGAAATCACAACGGCAGCCTGAAGGAATAGGCGTTCATCTTCGGCCATGGCTTTTATTGGCTGCCATCCCTAGACGGCGCAGATACAAGCGCGGCACTCCAGTATTAATCTTATCCTGGCGAGATATTCACGCCTTGCCTTGGAGATCGCCGGTTACGCCGTAGCCAAGTTGGCGGACTTGGCTTGGCCACCCGCCAGCGAGGCAAACAAAAGACAGGAATCGCTGACTTTTTCTTGCCCATTGAGCCGGATAAATCAACCGAAATCAGCCATAGCACAAATGAGCTAGCGGACAACAATAACTGTGCCTCTAGCTGGGCCTTTTTGTGCCTCGACCCAGGAAAAATCCGGATTTCCAGGAAGCGAGTCATTGCGCCTGACCGCCGGGACGGAATCGCAAAAAACCCCTAGAAGACAATGAAAAAGCCCTGCAAGTCAACGACTTGCAGGGCTTGAATTTTGGTACCCGCTCACAGATTCGAACTGTGGACCTAATGATTAAGAGTCATTTGCTCTACCAGCTGAGCTAAGCGGGCACAAGTTCCGGCCGAAAAGTTTCCCTTCCAGCCGAAGACAAGCATCATAAAGCCGATCCGGGCATTGTCAAGCAATATTCTGCTCTGCTTGCGGCCCTGGGGCAAAAAGCACAACGAACCAAATCAGCGCTTCGGGCACGGCCGGATTTATGTTCGGCTAACGTCTGGGCAGACACGGGTTATCGCCTCAGAGCCAATGCCGTAACTCACGGAAGATGCCGGAAACATGGAACGCGATCTGCGGATGTCCGGCGCAGAGACCGTAAACCAAGGCCATAAAATGAAGCAGGCAGCGCCCAGCGCAGGTTTCAGCCAAGCTTTTCATGGTCATGCCCTCCTCATTCTCGCAATTCCGGCAGATGAAACTCCCGTAATCTACCAAGCAAAATCCATTCCTGTTTTCCGATTTTCGCTGATTCCACAATTCCGCTATCTGGCGGTAGTTATGAAGTGCGAATTTTCACCGCGCCAAGTCGCTCTCCCGAGCAGGTCAAAAACGACATTTTCCGGCGACCCTACTGACAATATTTGTTAGTGGCATGGTCATTTGAACCCCGCTTCAGCCTCTGGCCTTGCCAGTTTCGGCCGGCCGCGTTATAACCGAGGCCTGATGGAACCGGCCGTTACAGGAGCGGGAAATATGCCCATGCGGATTGCGGACGTGATCGAAATCATGAATCGGCTGGCACCGCCCGAGCTGGCCCTGCCCGACGATCCCAACGGGCTGCGGACGGGCCGGGCCGACTGGCCGGTGCGGCGGGTATTGGTGGCGCTGGACGTTTCGGCCAAAGCCGTGGCCGAAGCCCGCCGGCGCAAATGCCAGCTCCTGATCGTGCATCATCCCCCGTTCTACCGGGGCCTGCGCAACCTGGCCGAGAGCGCGGGCGAAGGCGAGTTGGCGGCCGCCTTGGTGCGGGCCAAGCTGGCGGTCTTTGCCGCCCACACCAATCTCGACACCGCCCCCGGCGGAGTGAACGACGCCCTGGCCGAAGCGGCCGGGCTGCGGGAAACCCGCCCCCTGGCGATCCACTACCGCGAACGGCTGCTCAAGCTGGCCGTATTCGTGCCCGAATCGCATCTGACCGAGGTCCGCGAGGCGGTCTGCGACGCGGGCGCGGGCCAGATCGGCGAGTATTCGAACTGCACCTTCCGCGTGGCCGGCACCGGCACGTTCCGCGGTTCGGACGCGACCAACCCGTTTCTGGGCCAGGCCGGAAAATTCGAGGAGGCCGCCGAGTGGCGGCTGGAGACGATCCTGCCCGAAAGCCTCCGGCCCGGGGTCGAGGCCGCCTTGCGCGCGGCCCATCCCTACGAGGAGCCGGCCTACGACTTTTACCTGCTGGCCGACACCCGGCCGGCCGGCCTAGGCCGGGTGGGCGAATTGCCACGCCCGGTTAAGCTGGGTGAATTGGCCCGGAAGCTGAAAAAAGCCTGCCGCGCGCCGGCCGCGCGGGGCCTGGGTGATCCGCAGCGGTCGCTGCGGCGGCTGGCGGTCTGGTCTGGCGGCGGTTGTCCGGCCGAGACCGTGATCGCCTCCGGCGCCGAAGCGGTGGTCCTGGGAGAGATGCGTCATCACGAGTTGGAGTTGTACCGCGCCGCCGGGGTGGGCGTGATCGAGCTGGGCCACGGTCCCAGCGAAGAGGTGGTCCTGCCGGGCCTGGCCGCCAACTTGGCCGAGGCCCTGCCCGAGATCGTAGTCGAGTGGCTGCCGGAGTCGGTTCCTTCGCCATGGCCGATCTGAACGACATCCAGAGCTGCCTGACCGTGGACAGCTTCGGCCGGGCGGTGCGCGAATGTTTTTCGCCCCACGTCTATCCGGCCTTCAGCCACGTCAACCTCACCGACGTGTACCGGCCTTACGTCTACTCCTGGCACCAGCACCTCAACTACGAGCTGATCTTCCTGGAGCGCGGCGCCTACCACTGCCGGGTCAACGACAGCCGGCTGACGCTGCAGCCCGACGAACTGCTGATCGTCAAGCCCGGCGACTGGCACGAGGACTATCTCGAGCCGCCCTGCCGCTATCTGGCCCTGCTCTTCACCCTGCACTTCGCCGCCGAACCCGACGGCTGCGCCCAGTTCATCGCCCCCGGGACCGCTCCCGAAACCCTCTGCCTGACCACACCGGGCGGGGAGTTCCGCCGGCTGGTGGAGCGGGTCGCCGAATTGGAGAGCGAACACGACCCCTGGGCGGCCAATTTGCAGGACGCGCTGGTGACGGAGTTCTTCTGGCGGCTGGTGCGGCTGCTGCCGCGCGCGGCCCTGGCCGAGCGCTTCGTGGAACTGACCTCGGCCGGAGCCTTCGCGGTGCGCCTCTACCGGCAGTTCCAGGAGAACGTCACCCGCCAGCTGGCCGTGGGCGAGCTGTCCGCGCGGCTGAACATGAGCCCCAGCGCCCTGGCCCAGGCCTGCAAGAAGCTGCTGGGGCTGACCCCCGCGCGGGCCTTCGCCCGCTACCGGCTGGAACGGGCCAAGCTGCTGCTGGAGAGCACGGACATGTCGGTCAAGGAGGTGGCCGCCCACCTGGGCTTCGAGAACCAGTACCACTTCTCGCGCGTCTTCAAGCGCGTCTTCGGCCGCGCCCCGACCCATTCGGCCGGGCGGGATTGAAACGAAGCGCTTCGGCGTTCATGCATGGAATCCGCACTTTTCCGGGGGAACTTTTTGGCAAAAAAGTTCCCCCAGACCCCCTCAAAAAACTCTCGCCCGGCTTTGTCTCGTAAAGCGCTTGAGAAAGCGAAGAATGATGGAAATTTTTTGGAGGGTCCGGGAACCTTCTTTATAAAAAAGGTTCCCGAAAATCGGTATCACTCCCCCTCGCCGAGGGGTCGGGCCTTCTTCCATTCCAGGTCTATGCTCTGGATTATGCGCGAGCGCATCTCCTCCGTCTCCCCGAAATAGATCTCTTGCAGCTCGAGAATTCTCTTCAACAAGCCCGCCGTCAGCCGGAAGCGTTTGCCGTCGTGGCGCAGCGCGCGATGGACCGGGGTTGCATCCGCCGCCGGTTGAGCTTCGTACAGCCACAGTAATCCGGCCGGGTCGCTGGGTTTCAGCGGGCGCAGGACATAGCCCTCCGGCCGCTCGGGAAAGCGCGGGTCGATCAGCAGCGCCGCGCCGCCGGCCAGCTTGGCCAGTTCGGCGGCCGTGGCCGGATAGCTCTTGCCGGCCTCCTTCAGGGCCGCCAGCTTGCCGGCCAGGGCCTGTAGATTGCCGGCGGCGGCCCGCTCGCGCCGGGCGTCCTCGCCCACGGCGATGCCCGAAGCGGTCACGGTCGGCAGGGCCGCGCCGCTCTCGGTGATCCGTTCGAGCCGCGCCCCGCCCAGCCAGGTGAGGAAGTACGGCCCCAACCACATGAGCAGGATGCCCCCCATGGCCAGCAGCCGGGTCAGGTTGCTGACCGCCCGCAGGGAGGCGCGCTCGGCGTCGATCCGATATGGCAGATCGGCGGTCACATAGGTCAAAAACACGCCCAGGCAGCGGGCGTAGACCACATACGGGAAGAGGGCCAGGATGTTGGCCAGGATGACCACAACCACGCCGAAATAGAATTCCGGCTTGGCCAGAAACTCCTTCCCCGTCGCCTGGCTTAGCAGGCTCAGCCCGTGGGCCAGGCAGAAGCGCGAGAGCAGCGTGAACAGAGCCTGGGCCACGGCGATGACCAGCAGCATGTAGAAATACCGCCCGGCCGTGGCCGCCACGCACCGGCCGACCATGGCCAGGTTGAGGCCTTCGGCCGGGGTCACGGTGGCCGAGAGCAGAAACCCCATCGGCGCCAGCAGCTGCAAGCCG
The DNA here is from genome assembly GCA_964389915.1 of uncultured Planctomycetaceae bacterium. Classification (GTDB taxonomy): domain Bacteria; phylum Planctomycetota; class SZUA-567; order SZUA-567; family SZUA-567; genus CAYMGG01. The sequence goes on along the minus strand of CAYMGG010000007.1, from coordinate 29,023 downwards.
AGCAGCAGCAGCCCGCCCACGAACAGCCCGGCCGGCGACGGCCAGGCCCAGGCCAGAAACAGTCCCGGCAGGCCCGCGTAGAGCAGGCCCCAGGAGATCACCGTCGAGAGGCTGCCGAAATGGTCCATGCCCTGGATCACCGGCGCGGCCTGGCTGCCGCCGGCGGTCAGGCGGACCAGGCTCAAGAGAAAACTACAGAAGAACGCCAGCGGAATCAGGATCTCCACCAGCAGACCCAGGTGGGCGGCGTAGACCGCGTAACTTCCCAGACTTATGGCGAAAGGCACGCCCAGGATGATCGTCAGTCCCATCAGAAAACCAATCAGGGCCGGCAGGACGACCACGAAGATGAAAAGCCCGCCGATGGTCTGGAAGGGATAGAGCGCGGCCTTGGCCATGCCGGCCCAGTAGCTGTCGCGCTGCTCATCGGCCAGTTGCAGCCAGGGATTGACCGCGCCGGCCTGGGCGGCGTTTTTCTTGGCCCGCCCGGTCTTGCCGGCCGCGACCGGGGCTTTCTCCGCCGTCGGCGCGACCTTGAGCTCGCGCGCGGGAAAAGTCTCGCCGCACTTCGGGCATTTTAGGTTCTTGCCCAGTTTGGCCCGAGGCACGGTCAGCTTGGCCGAACAGTGCGGGCAGCGGGTCTTGGCTTTTTCGGCTTCACCCGTCGGGGCCGGGGCCGAGGCCGGACGCCCCGGGGCCGGGCGCGCCGCCGAGGCCGCCGGCTTGGGGGCGGCTTTCAGCTTGGAGAGGTCGAGCACCGCGTCGCAGACCGGGCAGTGCTGGTTGGCCGGAATGTCGCCCACGGCGATCCGGCTCTGGCAGGCCCGGCAGGTGACGGCGGGGCCCACCGCCTCGGTCTTGGGCGGCGTCGCCTTGGCGGCCGGAGCCGGCTCGGCATAGGCCGCCCCGCCGCTCATGGCCGCGCCGGGCAGGATCCGGCTTTCGGATTTCGCCTCCCCGGCCGGCGGATTCAGGCTGGCCTCCAGTTCGACGATCATCGCCTCGGGCGTCTGATAGCGCTCCACCGGATTCTTGGCCAACGCCCGGCGGCAGACCGTCGCCAGAGCCTCGGGCACCTCCGGCCGCTTGCGGCGCGGATCGGGGATCGGCTCGGTGGCCAGCCGGGTCAGGACCTCGAAGCTGTTGCGCCCGGCGTACGGCACCTCGCCGGTCAGCATATGGTAGAGGGTCGCGCCCAGGCTGTAGATGTCGGCGCGGATGTCGACGTTCTTGGTGTCGCGGGCCTGCTCGGGACTCATGTAGGCCGGCGTGCCCATGATGTCTAGGGTCCGGGTGGTGTCGGTCTTCTCGACCATGTCCTTGGCCAGACCCAGGTCGGCGACCTTGACTTGGCCGTCGCTGGTGAGCATCAGGTTGTCGGGTTTGATGTCGCGGTGGACCACGCCCAGCTTGGCGGCGGCCGCCAGGGCCCGCAGGGTGTCGATGGCGATCCGCACCGCCTCCTTCACCGACAGCGGACCTTCGTTCAGCCGGTCGCGCACCGACCCGCCGTCGATGTACTCCAGAACGATGTAGAGCAGGCCGGTGCCCGGGTCGCGGTCGCTGTCCTTGACCGCCAGCAGATTGGGATGCTGGAGCTTGGCCGCCAGGCGCGCTTCGCGCACGAACCGCTCGGCGAACTGGGGTTTTTCGCGCACCACGGCCGGCGGCAGCACCTTGACGGCCACCGGGATGTCCAGGGTGGTGTGGCGGGCCAGGTAGACCGCCCCCATGCCCCCCCGGCCCAGCAGCCGCTCGATCCGGCATTTGCCCAGGATCTGGCCGGACTTGAGTTCGTCGCCGCTTTCGGGCTGCAAAAGCGGCCAGCTGTCCAGTCCGCCCGGCGGCGTCGGCCGCGGTTCGGCCAGGGTGCGGTTTTCGTCGACCATGGTCAGGTCGGTGGTGGCCCCGACGATGATCGAATGGCCGCACTTCTTGCAATGCACCCGGTTGCCCGGCGGCTTGCCGCGGGTATCGTAAAGCGCGCCGCAACTTGGGCACTGAGTGGTGTCAGGCATTCGAATATCCCAGGGTTGTCGCCGACAAAACCACTATTCTATGCAGTTCGGCCGGCCGGTCAAGGATCGAGGCGAGCAGGCGGACTTTGGACTCCGCTGCGGGCCGCCCGAGCCCTGGGCTTGTTCAAGCCTTTGCCGGACAATGAGTAGCGACGGCAAGTGCCGGTTATTTTTCATTGACGGACGCCGAAACACACATATAGTATAGGGTTTTCCGCTTTCCGGTTCCAGTGACTCCCCGCGCGTGCGCGCCAGATGAAAGGTGGTCGGTCTTGGCCAAGAACACACACCAGAAGCTGTTTGAAAAGGCCAAACAGGCGTTGGAGCGACAGAACTACGACCTGGCGATCTTCAGCTATCTGCAAATCCTCACCGTACAGCCGGAAAACGCCGAGGCCCGCACCCAGCTGCGCGCCACCCAGGCCCGCGCCGCCGCCAAGACCGGGGGCAGCAATTTCAAATGCTATATGGGCATGGCCAAGGCCCACGTCCTAAAACTGATCGGCAAAAAGGAACAGGCGATCCTGGCCTGCGAGAACGCCCTGAACGCCCAGCCCGGCAACGTGGCGGTGATGAAGCTGCTGGCCGAAACCGCCGCGGAGGCGGAATTGAACGAGCTGGCCGCCTGGCAGCGGCAGGAGATCGCCGACAAACACGCCAACGAGGACACCGACAACCTCTTCGATCTAGCCGAAATCTACCGCGAGCTCAAGCGCCCGTCCGACGCCATCAAATGCTACGAGCGGATCAAGGAGATCGACCCCGACTTCGACGTCGACCAGGAGCTGCGCGACGTTTCGGCCATGGACATCTCCGACGCCTTCAACAAGGGCGCGCGCGACGGCGCCCGGGCCATCCTCAAGGACGACGACGAGTCCGCCATGCAGGAGCTGCTGGCCGGCAAGCTGCGCACCGACGAGCAGCGCGACAAGGCGATCAAGTTCATCCTCGACCGCGACGTCAAGAACCGCCCCGACGACCACCAGAACTACGCCAAACTGGGCGACATCTGCTTCGACATGGAAGACTGGGCGCGCGGCTACAAACTGGCCAAGGATTACTACCTCAAGGCCCAGGAGCTAAACTCCACCGACAGCGCCGTGCGCATGAAGATCGGCGACCTGGAGATCAAGGAGCTGCGCCACCAGCAGCGCCAACTGCAGGCGGCCATCAAGAAGGACCCGCAGAATCCGGAGCTGCGCGCGAAGCTCAAGGCGCTCAAGGAGCGCAGCGTCGCCTTCCAGATCGAGGAGTACGAGCGCCGGGTCAAGGAGCAGCCGCTCAAGAACGACTTCCACTTCCGCCTGGGCGAACTCTACTTCCAGACCAACCGGTACGACGCGGCCATCGGCGAACTGCAAACCTCGGCCAAGGACCCCAAGTTCAAGATCGCCTCGCTGACCATGCTGGGGCGGGCCCTCTCCTCCACCGGCCAGTTGGACATGGCCATCGCCCAGTTCGAACGAGCGATGAAGGGGGAGGAGCTTTTCGACAAGATCAAGGAAACGCTCTACTTCCAAGCCCAGGCCTTCGAGAACAAGGGCGACCCCGATTCGCTCAAGAAGGCCCTGGCCATCTACACCCGGATCTACGAGGTCGAGATCTCTTTCCGCGACGTCAAGGAGAAGGTCCCCGCCCTCCAGCAGCAACTCGGCGGCTGAAGCGAGCAGAACGCGCTCCCCTCTGCATCCCGCCGTCCCGGCCGCCAATCCTGCGCCGTCCCCCTTGCGGGATGAAGCGGGTTTGACACCCACGCCCGCGCCCCCTGTTCGCCCCGAGTGGAAAGTTTGACAAAGAGCGGCGGCGGGGTTATTCTTCCCAATGGGGCAGTTAAAAACTTTTCTTTAGTGTCGCGCTTTGCGTCCTTCCCTGCCTTCGAGGGCGGGAAAGGACTTGGCGTGGCCTGGTTGTTTGATCGGCCGATATGTCAAGCATGCCTACCAACCCGCCCGGCGCCAACGCCTTCGATCCCATTGCGGACCAGGAGACCGACCGGCTGTTTTTTCGGCTGATTCCGGCCTTGATGCTGCTCCTGGCCGCATTGGCGGCCTGGGGCGGAACATCCTATCTCAAGCAGAGACACCAGGCGGTGGAACGGGCCAAACTGGGGGAGTCCTGCCGCAATCTGGCCCGGCAGCTGGAAAACGTCATCCTGCACGACGAGGCCCTCGGCGCGGTCTCGGCTGTGGGCCTGACCCACGAAAACTTCCGACAGGTTCTGATTTCGCGCACCTATCCCGCGCCGCCTGAGGTCAAGGCCGAACTGAATGGCCTGGCCCAGCATTACGGAATCAGCGTCGCGTATCTGATGGATCTGGACGGGCGAGTGGTGGCCAGCTCCGACTATTCCGGCATAAATCTGATCGGCAACAATTACGGCTTCCGCCCCTACTTCAAAGTGCCGCTCACCGGCCGGCGTTTCGTCTATCCCGCCCTGGGCGTGACCACCAAGGAGCCGGGGCTGTATTATTCCGCGCCCGTCTATGGCCCGCGCAACCACCGGCCCGCGCCGGTCGTCGGCGTCCTGGTCTTCAAGATCGGGATCGACCGCGTTCAGGAATGCCTCGACGCCCACCCCGATCCGGCGCTCCTGCTGACCCCCGGCGGAGTGACCTTCGCCACCAATATTCCCGAGTGGCAGTTCAACCTGATTTCGCCGGACGCGGCCAGTCATCTCGACCAGCGGCAGTTCGAGTTGAACGGGCAGAAATCGCCGCCGCTGCTGCCGGTCGACCTGCGGACGTCGAGCTCAACCTGGCAGGGCTTGCCGTATCTGGTCGACTTCTGCCCTCTCTTGCTGGGGGCGGAGCTGGGAGCCTGGAAGGCGGTCGAGCTCCACCGGGTCCGAACCGGGCTGCCGACCGGCGAGATCGCGGCAGTCGTCGGAGTGGCGCTCTGCATCTTCGGACTGGGCGGGGCGCTCTGGCTGACCCGGCGGCGCCACCGGCAGCTGGAGCGCCAACGCCAGCGGCGCGAGCACGAAGCCCAGGCGGCGTTTCTGGCCCAGCTGCGCGCCGCCAAAGATCAGGCCGAACTGATCAACAACCTGGTGCCCAGCGCCATCTTCACGGTCGATCTGGATAAACGCATCACCTCCTGGAACCGGATGGCGGAAAAGATCACCGGCTACTCGAGCGCCGAAGCCCTGGGCCAGGAGTGCGCCCTCTTCACCGAGCACCCCTGCCGGGAGGTCTGCGGCCTTTATTCGCCCACGGTCGACAAGCCGATCGTCGGCCGGGAGTGCAGTATCCGGATCAAATCCGGCGAGGTCCGCCTGATCCGCAAGAACGCCGCCTGCCTGGTCGACGACTCCGGCCGGATCGTGGGGGGAATCGAAAGCTTCGAAGACATCACCTCGCAGAACGCCGCCGAAAAGGCTCTGGCCGAAAGCGAGCGGCGCTTCCGCGAACTCTCCGAGCTGCTGCCGGCCCTGGTGGTGGAGATGAACCTGGAGGGGCGGGTCACCTACGCCAACCAGTACGCCTTCGCCCACACCGGCTATACGCCCGAAGACATCGAGCGGGGCTTCATGGCCGCCTCCCTGGTCTCGTCCGCCGACCGCCCCCGGGCCTTGCAGGGCCTCGCCCAGGCTCTGAGCACCCGCAGCACGATCCAGAACGAATACCAGGCCTGCCGCCGGAACGGTGAACGTTTCGACGTGATCACCTGTTCGGCGCCGATCCTCCGCGACGGCCAGGTGGCCGGGGTGCGCTCCGTGCTCTTCGACATCACCGAGCGCAAGCAAACCGAAAAAGCGCTGATCCAAAGCGACCGCCTGGCCGCGGTGGGCGTCCTGGCCGCCGGCATCGCCCACCAGTTCAACAACATCAACACCAGCGTGCTCGGTTACGCCCAGCTGCTGCTGGACGACCCCCGGCTGCCCGAAATGCTGCGCGAGCGGCTGGAGCGGATCTACAACGCCGCCGGCCGGGCCCGCCAGATCACCCAGAACCTGCTGACCTTCGCCGGCAAGCAGAAGACCACCCGCCAAACCGGCCAGCTGGAACTGGTCACGGCCGAGGTGGTCGACCTGCTACAGGAGGAATTCGCCACCCAGGGTATCGAGATCGCGATGGCCCCGGCCCAGCTGCCGCCCGCCCACCTGGATCAGGCCGAAATCGGCCAGGTGGTGCTGAACCTGCTCATCAACGCCAGCCACGCCCTGCTGGGTCGGCCGGAAAAACGCATCGAACTGACTTTCGGCTCCGACCCGAGCTCGGTCTGGCTGGACGTGCGCGACAGCGGGTGCGGCATCGCGCCCGAGCAGCTCAAGGACATCTTCCTCCCCTTCTTCTCCACCAAGGGCGAGCATTCGACCGGCGGCTCGGCCCAGTCGGCCGTGCGGGGCACCGGCCTGGGCCTGAGTCTGAGCCAAACCATCGTCGACCAGCACGGCGGTCGGCTGAGCGTAGAGAGCGTGGTGGGCAGCGGCACCACCTTCAGGCTGAGCCTGCCCCGGCAGATCGAACGGACGGAACCACAGCCGGAAGCCCCGGCCCAGTCGGGCGCTCCAGCCGCCGGCAAATCGGAAACCGGGCGGACCATTCTGGTGCTGGACGACGAACTCGATATCGTCGATCTGCTGCGGGTGGTTCTCGAACAGCGGGGCTACGAAGTGCTGGCCACCCGCACCCCCCGCCAAGCGCGCGATTGGCTATGCGAAATGCGCGTGGTTCTGGCCTTCATCGATCTACAGATGCCGACCGTCGACGGGGCTAATTTCCTGCGCCAGCTGCGCGCCGAAGGGATCAAGGTGGCGCGCACGGTTGTGATGACCGGCCGGCTGCCGCTGCCCGTCGACGAGCTGGCCGGGCTGGAAGTGACCGAAATCCTGGCCAAGCCCTTTACGGCCGAAGAGATCGATGCGCTGCTGGCCCGGCAGTTGAGCTGAACCAGGCTTTCCGCATAGCGCCGCCCCCCTGCCCGCGCTTTTCGCCGGCCGGCTGGAATATTCTGATTTTGGCTAGCGAGCTACGGATGATTGTACCCAGGCAAGGCGATTCGCGCCGGGAGAGGACGGATCTGTTTCTATCCTCTCTCTCCAGCTTCGACAGCGCCGGGGCTGAAGCAGTCGAGGCGGAACTCGTCCCGCCCCAATTTCCCCGGCTCCCGAGAGGCCCCGGACTCAAAATCAAACTGATTTATATCCGTTCAAGCTAATGATCGTCGAATAGGTGCGAAATCCATCCGCGCCGAATTTGTCCATCTGAACGTTCGAAACGGCGAAGCCGGTCGAGAGTTTTCGGGAAGATTCAGGGGAACCTTTTTTGCAAAAAAGGTTCCCCTGAATCGGTCTCAATTAACTTGGATTGATATTAAAAGCTCAAAGTCACCAAGTCCCGCCGCTTTTTCCAGCCCAAATGCCGCCAGAAATCCAGAGCGCAGCGGTTCTCGGCCAGCACGAAAACATAGGTCTTGGGAATGCCCAAACCCGTCAGTTCCACCAACGCCCGTTCCACCAGCGCCCGGCCCCAACCCCGCCCCTGACAGGCTTCCGCCACCGCCAGATGCCAAAGAAAACCCCGCCGGCCGTCGTGACCGGCCAGCACCGTGCCCGCCAACCGGCCGCGCCAGCGAATGACCTGGCTCAGGCCCGGATTACGCTCCAGATAAGCCGTCAGCGCCCGGGGCCGGTCCGACTCGCTCAGGCCCAGGCCGGGCGTGCGGGCCCAAAGCCGCCGCGCGGCCGGGATGTCGGCCGGGGCGAAGGGCTCGAGGCTCGGCGCCGGCGCGCCGGCTTTGGTTGAGGTCCGGATAGGCATGTTTCACCGCTTCCGGGGGAACTTTTTTACAAAAAAGTTCCCCCAGCCCCCTTCAAAAAATTCTCGCAAAATCCATCTGAAACGGCAAAGCTGCGCGGCTGAACGAATCACTCAGGCTCATCGCGCGTCATTTCCAAATATAGCAAGGTCGAATCGGCCTTAACTCCCCCCACTTTGAATCCACCCGCTCTTGCGTTCGAAATGGCCAGGCCGGGCGAGCATTTTTTGGCGGGGTTCGGGGAACCTTTTTGGCAAAAAAGGTTCCCCGGAAGTCGGGGTCAAAAGAGCCGGGCTTCGGACTCGTCGGGTGTTTCGCCCAGCAGCGTGAAGCCGCCCGGAGCCAGTTTGCGCCCCTGCGGAGTCTTGGCCACATAGCCCTCGCGGATCAGGAAGGGCTCGTACACGTTCTCCAGCGTATCCTCGGTTTCGCCCACGGTGACGGCCAGGGTTTTCAGGCCCACCGGCTGCCCCCGGTGGCGGCGCAGGGTGTCGAGCAGCCGCCGGTCCATGTCGGTCAGACCGCGCTCGTCGACTCCCAGCATGCGCAGCGCGGTGCGGGCGATGGGGGCGGTGATCACGCCGTCGCCCTTGACCTCGGCCACGTCGCGGGCGCGGGCCAGAAAGCGGTTGGCCACGCGCGGCGTGCCCCGGCAGCGGCCGGCCAGCTCGCGGGCTCCGTCCTCGGCCAGACTCACCCCCAGGATGGCGGCCGAACGCAGCAGGATCGCGACCAGCGGTTCGGGGTCGTAATAGTCGAGCCGCTCGAGAATGCCGAAGCGCGCGCGGAACGGGGCGGTGAGCAGGCCTTCGCGGGTGGTGGCCCCGACCAGGGTGAAGCGCGGCACGGTCAGGTGCACGCTGCGGGCGTAGAGGCCGGAATCCATGACCACGTCGATGGCCCAGTCCTCCATGGCCGAATAGAGGTATTCCTCGACCACGGTGCTGAGGCGGTGGATCTCGTCGATGAAGAGGATCTCGCCTTCCTTGAGGCTGGTCAGCAGCCCGGCCAGATCGGCGGGGCGCTCCAGGGCCGGGCCGGAGGTGGCCCGTAGGGGCACTTCCATCGCGGCGGCGACGATTCCAGCCAGAGTGGTCTTGCCCAGGCCCGGCGGGCCGGAGAAGAGGATATGGTCCAGCGGCTCGCCGCGCCGGCGGGCGGCGGCGATGTAGATTTCGAGGTTCTCCTTCACCCGGTCCTGACCGGGGAAGTCGGCGAAGGCTTTCGGCCGCAGCCGGTTCTCGAACGCCTTGTCGGCGGTGCTGGCGTCAAACGGTTCGGCGCTCACGGATTCCCCCTGCGAAAAAACCTAATGATATGAAAAACGGTCCGGGGCGCAATTGTCCGCCTCGGGGTTTACGGGAATTGCCCGGGGCGCTAGAATATGAGTGGGCGAAGGGCTAACTCATCTGGACGTCCCTCGCGGCGCAAATTGATTGAAGTTCGTTGAACGGGCGTCCGAGGAAGAGCTTACTTTCCGGCAAGCTCTCCCTCGGGACCGTCAGAAAAAGGAGAAAACCCGTGCGCACAAACGTGATTTTCAATCGCGGCAAAGCCCCCCTGGTCTTGGGCTGCCTGGTCCTGGGCGGCAGCGCGGTTTTATTTCTGGACGTGGCGCTGACCTACTGGATCGGCACCTACAACAGCCTGGTGGCCAAGGACGAAGGCGTCTCGGCCGCCTGGGCCGAGGTGCAGAACCATTATCAGCGCCGGGCCGACCTCATTCCCAACTACGTCGAGGTGGTCAAGGGCTATATGAAGCACGAGCGCGAAACCCTGGAGGCCGTGGTCCAGGCCCGGGCCAGCGCCACCCAGGTCAAGATCGACGCCGGCAAGCTGCTTTCCGATCCGGCCGCCTTCAAACAATTCCAGGCCGCCCAGAATCAGCTCTCCGGCGCCCTTTCGCGCCTGCTGGTGACGGTGGAGAAATACCCCGACCTCAAGGCCAACGAGAATTTCATGAAGTTGCAGGACGAACTGGCCGGCACGGAGAACCGTTTGGCCGTGGCCCGTACCCGCTACAACGAGGCTGCCCGCGGTTACAATACCCAGCGCCGGGGCTTCTTCGCCACGTTTGTGGCCAATGTGGGCGGCTTTACGGCCAAGCCCTACTTCGAGGCCGAAAAGGGCACCGAGAAAGCGCCGGCCATCAATTTCGGCGGCCAGGCCCCCGCGCCTCGCCCCGCCGAGGCCGGCAACTGACATGAACCAGCAGTCGATGACCACCGACTACTGCGCCGACCGCGGTTGTCCGGAACCCAGTCTGCGGCAGATCGCCGAACACGGCTTTGCGCGCGTCCACTGGTGCCATCATTGGAACAGCGACTTTCTATACGGGGACGCCGAAATCCGCCAGATCGGCCGCTGGCTGCGCGACTTCAAGCTGGAGTTGAATGACCTCCACGCCTCGCACGGCGCGGAAAAATGCTGGGTCTCGGCCCGCGAATACGAGCGTCAGGCCGGGGTGGAACTGGTTCATAATCGGTTGCAGATGACCGCCCAACTCGGGGCCGACGTGATCGTGCTCCACACCAATAGCGAACCCGAAGCGCCGGCCGAACGCGAAACCTTCTGGTGCAGCCTGCGGCGTTCGCTGGACGAATTGCAGCCCCGCTCGCGGCAGACCGGGGTGAGAATCGCGCTGGAGAACGGGCAGACGGGAATCATCGACCGGCTACTGGCCGACTATCCGGCCGACTTCCTGGGCATCTGCTACGACTCCGGCCACGGCAATCTGGGCGACGGCCAAGGTCTCGACTGGCTGGATCGGCACAAGGACCGGCTCCTGGCGATCCATCTGCACGACAACCACGGCCAAGCCGACGAACACGACGTAATCTTCTCCGGCAGCGTGGACTGGCCGAGGCTGGCCGGAATTTTGGCCGCCTCCAGCTATGCCAAATGCCTGAACCACGAGAGCAATGTCCGCCACAACGGTTTGGCCGGCGGCGAATTTCTCGCGCGGTCGTACCAGGCGGGCGAGCGGTTGCAGCAGCTGGTCGACGCGGCCCGGGGCAGGTCGGACGAATGAATGCGGGAGTCGGATTCATGCGCCGCGCGCCGGGACGGCTTCTACTGGCCGTAGCCATTTTCGCCACGGCCGGCGGCCTTGCGGCGGCCTTGGACGTGCCGCCGACGCATGGATTCGTCACCGATCTGGCGGGGATTCTGACTCTGCCAGAGCGCATCGACCTGGAGAGCAAGCTCCAGGACTATGCTCAAGGCCGGCCGGCCGTGCAGATAGCGATACTGATCGTGCCCAAGCTGGAACAAGAAACGCTCGAAGGTTTCGCCCAGCGCGTTTTTGACACCTGGCGAATCGGCGATGCCCGGACCAACAACGGCGTGTTGTTTCTGATCAGCATACAAGACCGGAAAGTGCGATTGCACACCGGCTATGGGGTGGCGCCGCAACTCACCGATGCGGTCTGCGGCACGCTGATCCGCCAGGTGATCGCCCCGGCCTTCAAGGAGCGGCGCTTCGCGGCCGGAATCGCCGCCGGCTGCGCCGCCATGGTGGAAGTCTTGAAAGGCAAGGAGTAGGCATGACCCGAGCCCTGGACCGGCAACTATTCTTCCTCCTGTGGGCGGGTCTGCTCTGGGCCGCCGGCGCACTCGCGCTCGAAGTGCCCAAAGCCACCGGCTTCGTCACCGACCGCAGCGGCATCCTGACCGCCGCCGAACGCGGCGGCCTGGAGGCTAAGTTGCGGGGCTACGCCGAAAAGCCGCCGTATGTCCAGATCGCCGTCCTGATCGTGCCCAGCCTAGAGGGGACCGCGAGCGAGGATTACGCCCAGCGTGTCTTCGACACCTGGAAAGTCGGCCAAGAGAAGTCCGACAACGGCGTGCTCCTTTTGGTCAGCCTCCAGGATCGCCAACTGCGCATCCATACCGGTTACGGGGTCGAGGGCAAGCTGCCCGACGGCCTGTGCGGTACGATCATCCGCCAGGTGATCGGGCCGCAGTTCAAGGAACGGCGCTACGCCGCCGGCCTGGACGCCGGCTGCACCGCCCTGGCCCAGGCCGTGGCCGGTGAGTTCACGGAGAAGGACGCCTGGAAAAATAAGAGCGATTCGCTCGTCTCCCTCTTCTGGGTCTTCGTCGTCGTGGTCTCCGTCCTGGGGTCGATCCACTGGCTGCTGGGCGGAGCGGGCGGGGCGGTGCTCCTGCCCATCTTGGCGGCCAGCGCCGGCTGCGGCCTGGTTTTGATCCTGCTGTGCATCGTCCTCGGCGCCATCGGAGGCCTAATCCTCAGTCTGATCAAGTGGAACACGGTCAGTTCCGGCCGGCGGGGAGGCGTCTCCACCGGTTTTTCGGGCGGGTTCGGGGGTGGGGGCGGCGGTTTCGGCGGTTTTGGCGGCGGCCGCTCGGGCGGCGGCGGCGCCTCGGGCGGCTGGTAAGGGGTCGCGACAAAATAAGCAGCGCAACTGTCAGTCAAGGAGGGTCTCCCGAAGCAGCGCATTTCGGTGCGAATTGCGCGTTCGGGAGACTCGACGCAGGATCACGGTTGCGATAGTTGTTTTGTCGCGAACCCTCAAGGAAGGATAAAAATGCGCAACCGGGCATTGAATCTGCTCGACGAGGAGCAGCGAGAACGAGTCCGGCGGGCCGTGGCCCGGCTGGAAAAGCGGACCTCCTGCGAGGTGGTGGCCGCATTGGTCGACTCCTGCCGCGACTACGCCGCCGCGCCGTTTCAGGGCGGCCTGGTTCTGGCCGCCACCTATTTTATCTGCGCGCCGGCCCTATATTTCTTCGACGGGCAGTTGTACGTCTATGCCCTGGGCGGCGCCCTGGCCTACGCGGCCGGCTATGCCCTGACCGCCGGGTGCCGGCCGTTGCGGCGCTTCTTCGTCGGCCGCCCGGCGCGGGCAGTGGCCGCGGCCGAAAAGGCCGAAGCCCTTTTCTGGCGCAAAGGGCTGCAGCGCACGGCCGGACGCAACGGCATCCTGCTGGCCGGGTTTCTGTTCGAGCGCCAAGCCTTGGTCTACGGCGATGAAAACATCAACCGCCATCTGCGCCAGGAGGACTGGGACGAAGCTCTGCGCCGGCTGATCGCCGGCCTGAGCACCGGGGAGGCCGAACCGATTGCGGCCGCCTACGTCGCCGCCCTGGAACACCTGGAGGGCCGGCTGGCCGAACAGTTCCCGATTCAACCCGATGACGTGAACGAATTGCCCGACGCCCTGCTGGTGGAGTAAATTTCCGGGCGCAGAGACCAAAAATCTCACCTTAAACTGCCGTTTCGTTTTTTCTGCCAGACTCACAGACTCACAACACCATATTAAATAAGCCATTGCAGCCACAAGCACCCGCCTTGTATGTTTCGCGGATATAAGTTTCTTAAAGCCAAATATCCGAGTTTTTGACAGCCAAAACCCGAGGAAATAAGCTTTGGAAGGAGGTTGGGGCAAAATCGCCGGCCCCCAAACGTAACGGACTGGAAAAATCATGACCGAGCTGGCCCACGAACGCTGGGAAGAATTGAAAAAACTGGCCGAAGGTCAGCATGGTTATTTCACCACCCAACAGGCCCTGGCCCTGGGCTACTCCCATCCCAATCAAGTCTATCACGTCAATCAAAACAATTGGAAACGCGTGGCCCAAGGCACCTATCGTCTGCCCTGGTATCCCGATGATTTCGTTAGCCAGATGATTTATTGGTGCTTGTGGACCAAATCGCGCTCCGGCGAGATCCGCGGAGCGGTCAGCCACGCCTCGGCCCTCTATTATCACGGCTTGGCCTCAAAACAAACCAGCCGGTTGGTTTTATCTGTGCCGCCGAGTTTTCAAAAGCGCGCGCCGCGCGGAATTCTGCTGCACCGCACCGAGTTGTCGCCGGCCGACACCCAGCAAAACGGGTTTCTGCGCGTGACCACCCCGCAGCGGACCATCGCCGACCTGCTGCCCGAGCTGCGCGAACAGGGCGAGCTGGGCCTGGTGGCCGGCCGAGCCCTGGAACGCGGCTACCTGACCGCCGACCAGGCCACGGGGCTGGGTTGGCTGACCAGAGCCCCGGCAGCGCCGCCGGACCAACCCGCCGAAAGCCTGATTCCAGTTGCCGTTTCACCCCGCCCGGAGGCCACCGAATCCGGAAACCCGCTTCCCGTTAGGAGAATTTCCATGTCCCTCGAACGCTCCTCTGCGCCGGCGCTTCACCGCCGAGCTCAGGCCGGCTTCACCTTGGTCGAACTGCTGGTCGTAATGGCCATCATCTCGGTGCTGGCCGGAATGCTGCTGCCCGCGCTGGAGAAGACCCTCAACACCGCCCGGCAAATCTACTGCGCCAGCAATCTCAAGCAGACCGGGGTCGGCTTCGCCCTCTATCAGGGCGACGCGGCCGGCCAGATGCCGTATTTCATCCTCACCCGGCCAAGCGGAACCGTCGGCAGCTGGGGCGAGTGCATGCTCATGCGCAGCTGGCCCAGTTCCATCTTTCCCTACCACGACAACACCGACGTCTACTATTGCCCGGGCGACGCCAACCGCGCCGGCCGACCGGCGACGCCTGCGGCCAACATCTGGTATTACACCTCGTTTGCCTATCGCTATGGTCTGGCGTATCGGGCCGAAGTGGTCGAGAAGAAGCCGCTCAAAGTGGAACGCTTCGCCTTTCCTTCCCAGCAGGTCTTCATGTACGAGCGCAGCGACTACCACGCCAGCCCCCGCATCGGCATCTACACCCATTACACCGGACCGGCGAAATACGTGCTTTTGAACGCCATCTACGTCGACGGTCACGCGCTCGGCTGGAAGATGCCCACCTACAACATACCCAACCAGAATTTCGATCCGGGGTGGTTCTCATTTGTAAACGCCTCCGATCCGAAACTGGGTTACGATTGAGGCAGAAACGCGGCGGCACTCCGGCCCGGCCGGACGGATCCGCTGACCGCCCGGCTGCCCCTGACGAATAACCTTTGTCCACAGAATAAGGATCACGCCCATGCCCAAAACCGCCTTTTTTTTAGCTCTGCTTTGCGCAACCATAATGTACGCAGCCGATAAGCAACCGCCCGTCCTGACACTGGATCATGACCTGGGGGTTTACGCGCCCGGCGAAGCGATCCGGCTGGCGATCGAGGCGAGCACGCCGCCCGCCGAATTGTGGCTCAAGGATTTTTACGGCCAGGAACAACGGCTGGAGCGCGGCTCGAGCGATCCTGACGGACGGCGCGAAATTCCCGCCGGACTGCCAGCCGGCTACTATACGGTCGAGCTGCGCCCGGCCGGAATTCCATCCGCCAAAAGCCTGGGACAGGTCGCTCTGGCAGTCATCCCCCCGGCCGAGTTACCGGTCGGGCCCAATCCGTTCGGGGCGATGGTCTTTCCTCACATCGCCTATCCCCTGGCCGACCGGGAACGGGACGCGCGGCTGATGGAGCGGATCGGCCTGCGCTGGGTGCGAACCGGGCGGATCACCTGGCAGAGAACCCAGGCTTCGCCGACGGCCGAACTGAACTGGAAGGAATCGGACCAGGACTTGGAAATCTGGGCACGCCACAGAATCGAGGTTATCGCCACCCCCTGCAGTTTTGTCCCGCCGTGGTTCTCCGCCGGCCGGGACGAAGCGCGGCTGGACGCCCGTACCAAAACCCTGCTCACCCCGGCGCCGGAATATCTGCCGCTACTCCAAAAATATCTGCGGGAATTGGCCGACCGCTACAAAGGCAAAATCGCCTATTACGAGATCGGCAACGAGGTGGATGCGCTGAACTTCTGGAAAGGCCGATTGGAGAGCTGCCTCAACCACGACCGGGCCGGCGCGATGAAGGATTTTTACGACTATTACTACCTGGCGCGCGACGCCCTCCGGGCCGGCGACCCCTTGGCCCAGGTCGGCCCCAACATCACCGGCCATTCCGTCGACGGCGTGCATTATCATCCCTGGTTGAAGACCATGCTCGATCTGGGCCTGGGCGACCGACTGGAGGTCATGTCCCTGCATTACTCGGCCGAGCTGGACAAATTTCGCGCCGCCTTCGGCGAAAAGCACACCCAACTGCCCTACATCCTGACCGAGATCGGCGGCATTGTCCGGGGCGTGCGCGACCCCGGCCCCTGGGACCCGGCCCAGCGCGGCATTATCCGCGGCGATTGGGAGCAGTGCACCCAGCAGTTCAGCCGGCACGCCACGGCCATGTGTAAATTCCTCTTCCGAGAGCAGAACACCTACGGCGGCGAAGGGCGCATGGCGGCCGGGCTGGTGGCTTTCGACTTCTCACTCCGCCCACCCTATGTCGCCTTCGCCACCCTGGTACGAACCCTGGTGGGGGCGGAGTTCATCCGTGAACTGAACCTGATAGACCGGGCTTCGGCCGGCTGGCTGAAGGTGTACGAGTTCACCCGCGCGGGCCAGACGTTCAACGTTGTCTTTCTCTACGATGCCGACCGGGCCCAGGTCGAGCTGCCGCTGGCGGAGGGCTCCGTCGCCAGCCTGGGCGACGTGATGGGCCGAACGCGCGAACTGACGGCCCAGGCGGGCAAACTCACGTTTGGCCTGGACGACCTGCCGGTGATCTTGACCGGCAAGTTGCAGGATACCCCCAGCGCACCAACTTATCCGGGCGTGCGGCTGGTCGAGGAGGTGAAGCTGCCGATAGTCAATGGCGGCTTCAACGCGCCCAGCGAACCTGACCGGCCCATTCCCGGCTGGGGCGTGATGTACGACGAGAACCGGCTGCAGGCCGATCGCGCGCCCAGCGGCTTCACGGCGGACGTCGACAACTCCCTGCCGGGGGCGGGTCGGGGGGCATTGCGCCTGGCGGCCACGGGGCGGACCGAATGGTATGGCGTGATCCAGGATCTGGATTGGGCCCGCCTGCCGCAGCCTCAGGCTGACCAGTACCTGGTCTTTAAATTCGCCTATCGCCAGAAGTGCGATAAGGTGGCCGGCATCGGCGGCGGCTATTCCCTCAGCCTGCGCAATGCCCAAGGCGAACGGCTGCTGTTTTTCGGCGCCGGTGAGGCCTGGATCGGCGGGACATTCGATTGGCAGAACTTCACCGGCGAGAGCCAGGTCAAGGCGCTCACGCCCGGAGCCTCGCGCCTGACCCTGGAGCTGTACCTGGGGCAGTCGACGGGCACGGTCTGGTTCGACGATCTGGATCTGCAGGTGCAGCTCTGGGAGAAGGAAACCGCTCGTCGGCCCTGATACGGAACGTTTTAAGGGGGTGGACTTTTATGCAAAAAGTCCACCCCCGCCATTAACTCGAATTGATATCAGCGATGGGTTACGGTTCCCTGGACTTCCGGATCGAACTCGCGCCGCCAGCGGGCGTTGATCCCGTCCAGCCAGTTCAAGGCCGCCGCGCGCATGGCCTCGGTCCGGGCCGGCTCCGCGGCGGCCAGGTTTTGGCGCTCGCCGGGGTCAGTGGCCAGATTGGCCAGATGCACCTGATCCTCCGGCGGCGCGCCCTCGACCAGTTGGCCCTTGAGCACCAGTTTCCAATCGCCCCTACGGATGGCGGCCTGGTCGTTCATCTCCCAGAACAGGTCGCGCTCGGGCCAGGAGGCGCCGCGCTCCAGGCTGGGCAGCAGGTCGACGCCGTCGAACTCGTAGGCGGCCGGATCGAGGCCCGCGCCGGCCAAAAAGGTGGGCAGCACGTCCATCGCCGCCAGCGGTTCGGAGCGGACCTGCCCCGGCGCGATCCGGCCCGGCCAGCAGAGCAGGCCCGGCACGCGGACGCCGCCGTCGTACAGGCTGAACTTATGCCCTTTGAGCCGGCCGGTCGTGCCGCCGTAGTACGGATCGAGCGTGCCGTCGAGCCAGTTGCGGCTCTCGCGGCTCGGGCCGTTGTCCGACATGAAGAAGATGGCCGTGTCCTCGGTCAGGCCCAGCCGCTCCAGTTCGGCGCGGATCTCGCCCACGCCGTCGTCGACCGCGCTGATCATCGCGGCCATGACCTGCCGGTCCCAGGGCAGATGGGCGAACCGATCCATGTACTGCTGCGGCGCGTGCATGGGATAATGCGGCGCGTTGTACGCGACATAAAGAAAGAAGGGCTGGTCGTGTTGGCGGGCGTCGCGCAGATAATCCACTGCCTTGCGGGTCACGGCCGAGGTGAAATATTCGCCATTGTTCCACACCTCCCGGTCGTCCTCCCAGAGGTCGTGGCTGGGGTTGAGACCCGGTCCGGGCCGGTTCATGCCCCAATAGAAGATGTGGCTGTAGTAGTCGATGCAACCGGCCATGAACCCGAACCAATGGTCGAAGCCCTTCGCCGCCGGCCGGCTGGCTGCGGACAAGCCGAGATGCCACTTGCCGCTCATGTAGGTGCGGTAGCCGTGTTCGCGCAGGATCGAGGGCAGAGTCGGCACCTGCTGAGGCAGGCCGGTGGCCGTACGGTGACCGGCCAGGATGGAGCGCACGCCCGCATTGCCCGGATAGCGCCCGGTCAGCAGCGCGGCCCGGCTGGGACTGCAAACCGGACTGTTGGAATAAAAATCGGTGAACCGCACTCCGTCGCCGGCCAGCCGGTCGAGGTGCGGAGTGCGAAAGTCCGTCGCCCCCATGCACGAGAGGTCGCCGTAGCCCTGATCGTCGGTGATGAAAACAATGTAGTTCTGTCGCTTCATGATTCATCTCCCCTATGGCACTGCTAAAAATTGCCTGATGCGGATCAACGCCCCGCATTTTGTCCATCTGAACGCTAAAGCGGGCGAAGCCGGGATAAAGTTTTTTGAAAGAGCTTGAGAAAACTTTTTTCCAAAAAAAAGTTTTCTCAAATTCGGAGTGCGGCTTTGACCGTGCCCTAGATAAATCCAAGTTAATCGCGACTGATTCTGGGGAACCTTTTTTGCAAAAAAGGTTCCCCAAACCCCGCCAAAAAACTCTCACCCGGCTTCGCCGTCTCGAACGTTCAGCAGGTCGAATTCAGGGAGCTTGGAATTCGAACCATCAGAAATGGCGGCTATATTCTTTCCGCCGGCGCGCCCAACCGGGCCGACGCCTGTTGCGCGACCCGCCGCACCGCCTGGCTCAGTTCTGCATCCGAGCGGCCGCCGCCGGCCACGTCGTACCGGCTGAGGCCGATCACGCCGGCCAGACTGCGCTCCGGACCCTGAAAGACCGGTGCGGCCAGTCGCACCACGCCGGGCCGGTCGTCGAGGCGATTGAGAATGAATTCCTCGCGGAGGATGGCCGCCAACTCGGCGTCCAATTCGGCTCGCGGCATGGGCAAAGGCCGCTTCAGATCGGCCAGCAGTCGGTCGCGCGTGGTCTGATCCTGATAGGCCAAAGCCACCTTGGCAAAGCCGTGATGTCCGAAGTTGGTGTTGATGCCCAAGAGCGGCATGTAATGAAAGACCTCGGCCGATTCGGTCTTGGCCGTCAGTTGCATGCCCGCGCCGGTGAATTCGAAAAAAGCGGCCGACTCGCCGGTTTCATGAGCCAGCCTTTCCACGCAGGGCCGCACTCGCTCGGGCACGGGCGGATTCTCGCCCAGCAACGCGCCCAAGCGCGCGGCCCGAGGCCCCAAGACATAGGCCCGGTCATTCTTGACCACCAGTTCCTCTTCACGCAAAACCGCCAACAAGCGCGAGAGG
Organism: uncultured Planctomycetaceae bacterium; assembly: GCA_964389915.1. Taxonomy (GTDB): domain Bacteria; phylum Planctomycetota; class SZUA-567; order SZUA-567; family SZUA-567; genus CAYMGG01. The sequence continues at coordinate 9,701 of CAYMGG010000007.1, read as the reverse complement.
CTGGCGGCGTTGGCGTCGGGACAGACGGCTTCCAATTCCGAGAACTGCGCCCCGGAGCGGTGGCAGGCCAGATGTTCGAGCAGGGCCAGGGTGCGGCGTAAACCGGGCAGTTGGTTCTGCGACATAAACTTTCCTTTATGATAGTAACTATTATATATGATAGTTTGCGCATTGTCAAATGGTTATTTCGCGGCGCAACAAGCGGAATTTTTCGGCAAGAGCGGGTTGACAAACCGGAGAAGATCGAGCTAAACTAGTTTAGGAAATATTGGGGAGTCCCATGAATTATTCGTTGGCCAAGATCTCCGCCGAGTTGGGCGTCAGCAAGACGGCCGTCTCGCTTATTCTCAACGGCAAGGGTCGCGAGAACGGGCTGAGCACTCGGCTGGAGAAGAAGGTTCTCAATTTCTGCCAGCGGGTCGGCTATCGGCAGAACATCCACGCCAAGCGCATCAACTCGACGCTGGCCCAGAATATCGGCGTCCTGCTCGACACCCGGGTCAGCAGCGGCGAGACGCCCTTTGAGGAACCCAACACCGCCTTGATGGTCGGGGGCATTGCCGAGGCCGCCGCGCAAAGCGGATTTCGCTTTACGGTGCAACTGCATCATCCGGCCGCGGACGACGAGCCGGTCTTCGAATGGTTGCGCAACCGCGAGACCGACGGGCTGATTTTCTACGGGTTCGGCATGCCGGCCGAGTGGTTGCGGGTCTTCGCGGCCGAAAAGCGGCAGGTGGTCGGCATCGGCATTTCTCCGGCGCGCGGTCTGCCCTGCGTGAACGCCGACAACTTCGGCGGCACCTATGCGCTGACCCAGCGGCTGATCGAACGCGGGCGGCGGAAATTCCTGTTCGTCGCCGGCGTGGCCAGCCACCCGGGCGACGAACGCCAGCGCGGTTTTTTACATGCCTTGGCCGAAGCCGGATTGCAGCCGGTCGCCGAATTGCCCGGCCAGTTCGGCGAGGAGACCGCCCGCCGGCTGGTGGCCGAACGCTTGGCAACCGGCCGGTTCGGCGAGGACGCGGTGGTCTGCGCCAACGACGCGATGGCCGTGGGCGTGCTGCGCGCCCTGCAGGCGGCGGGCCGGCGCGTACCCGAAGAAGTGGCCGTGGTCGGCGCGGACAATCTCAAGCTGGGCCAGTACGTGACGCCGGCCCTGACCACGTTCGACTATTCACCCTACGAACAAGGCCGGGCTGCCTTCAATTTGTTGCGGGCGATGCTCAACGGCGAGCAACCGGAGCCGCAGGTCGTGCTGCCGGCCACCTGCCGGTGGCGCGAGTCGGGTTAGGAGGGCGACGCCAAACGCGTTTGGATTTTGAGAAAACTTTTTTGGAAAAAAGTTTTCTCAAGCTCTTTCAAAAAACTTTAGCCCAGCTTCGCCGACTTCAGCGTTCACCTAAGCGCCGGCAATTGCGAAGTTGATGAGAGTTTTTTTGAAGGGGTCAGGGGGAACTTTTTTTGCAAAAAAAGTTCCCCCTGAGTGGTGAAAAGTTTTCTGAATCTCAACTCAAGGCCTTTGGATTTTGCCTCCCCATCAAACGGGAGATTTTTTCGCCCCTCGTACTAAACTAGTTTAGGAGAGAGAAATGTCAGTCCTGAAAGTCGGAGTGCTCGGCGGCGGATTCATGGCTCAGATGGCGCATCTGCCCTGCCTGGCGCGGCTGCCCGAGGTCGAGCTGGCCGGCTTATGCGAAGCCCGGCCGGAGCTGGGCCGGCGGCTGGCGGCCAAGTGGAACATTCCCTTTGTCACCGCCGATTACGAGCAGCTCCTGGCCCAGCCGCTCGACGCGATCTGGGTGCTCACGCCTGGCCAGTGCCACCTCAATCATGTCGAGCGAGCACTCCAGCGCGGCCGGCACGTGTTCGTGGAGAAGCCGCTGGCTCTGGGCGCGGACTCGGCCCGGAAGTTGCAGGCCGCCGCCCAAACCGCCGGGCGCGAGGTCCGGATCGGGTACATGAAGCGCCACGAGACCAATCTGGTCGAGCTGCGGCGCCGGCTGGCGGAAAACCAGTTCGGCCGACTGCTCTTCGCCCGGGCCCACGCCTTCATCGGCAGCCATTGGGACGCCTGCGCCAAGCAATACGACGAATTCATCGCCACGGACGAGAAGCCGCCCTTCGTCGCCTCCGAACTCGATCCCGGGCCGGCCTGGCTGAAGGCTCCCCGCGACGCGGCTTTCTATTCTTTCGGCAATCCTTATTACGGCCTGCTCGATACGGGCTGCCACTCGGTCAATCTGCTGCGCGCCCTGATCGGGCGGGAGTTGAACGTGGTTCGAGCCCGTTCGGCCGGTGGGGTGCGCCTGGTCGAGTTCGCGGCCGGCGAGACGCCGGTCACGCTCGAATTCTGCGTCAATTTCCAAATGCACCGCTGGGACGAGGTGACGGAGCTGTATTTCGAAAAGGCCGCGGTGCGCGTGCTGACCCCGCCGCCCCTGGCCCGCCAGCGCGCGGCCGAGGTGGAGTTGTACACCGAAGCCGGCGATCTGCATCAGACTCTGCAACTGGGCAACAATCACCAGTGGTCCTTCCGCAACCAGACCGCCACGGCCGTGGCCGATCTGTTGGCCGGCCGGACCGGCCAGGACCTCGCCGACGCCATCTCTGACCTGGAAGTTGTCGAATCCGTTTACCGCGCCGAAACCGTCAAGGAGAACTAATCATGAAAGCCGCTTTCCATACCGCCGCCAAAGAGATCACCATTCGCGAAGTACCCGACCCCCAGCCGGGGCCGGGCGAGTATCTGGTCCGGATCAAGGCCTGCGCCATCTGCGGGTCGGACACCTGGTGGAACGCGCCCGCGCGCGAGAACGAGCCGATCCACGGCCACGAATCGGCCGGCGAAGTCGTGGCCTGCGGGCCGGGGGCCACGCGCTTCAAGCCCGGCGACCGGGTGGTCTGCTACGCCATTCTGGGCTGCGGAAAATGCGACGCCTGCGCCCGGGGCCTGCCCACCCTCTGCGGCCAAAAACGTTTCGTTGAGGGCGGATTCGCGGAAATGGCCGTATTCCACGAACGCCTGCTCTTCCCCTGTCCGGAGGAATACGACTTCGTCACCGCGTCGCTCTTGTCCGACGCCATCGGCGTGCCCCTGCGGGGTCTGCGCCGCCTGCGGCCGGCGCTGGACGACCGGGTGGCGGTCTGGGGCTTGGGGCCGCTGGGACTGCTGCAGATTGCGTTTCTGAAAGCGGCCGGCGTGGGCACGATCATCGGCGTGGACCCGGTGGCCAGCCGGCTGGAGACCGCCCGGGCCTGGGGCGCGGCGGCGGGCGTGAATCCGACCACCGAGAAAGTCGCCGACCGCATCCGCGAACTGACCGGCGGGCGCGGCGCGGACAAGATTTACACCTACGTCCGCGCGGCCGCGGTCCTGCCCGAGATCTTCCGGGCTTCGGCCGAAAACGCCACCATCTGCACCTTCGTGGGACTGAACGGTTCGTTCGATCTGCCCGAATGGTGGGAACGCAGCCTGGTCTGGTCGTTCTATTTCAATCCCGGCGAGTACGAGCCCAACCTCGAATTTTTGCGCACGCACCGGATCGACCTGCGGCCGGTGGTCTCGGACGTCACCCCATTCGCCGAAATCAATTCCGCCTTCGCCAAACGATTCGAGCACCCCGAGGCTTCGCTCAAGGTGGTCATCAATTTCTAAATAACCGCTCACCTCGATAATCGCCGATTCCGGGGAACCTTTTTTACAAAAAAGGTTCCCCGGACCCTTCCAAAAAATTCTCACCCGGCTACGCCGTTTCGAGCGTTCAGATGAGCGCTTCAAACGGGGATTGGTTTATGCGGCCGGGCGTAAATAACGCCGGACTTCACCCGTAACCTATCGAATTCCAAAATGATGAAAATTTTTGGGAAAGGGTCCGGGAGAACCCTTTTTATAAAAAGGGGTCTCCCGGATTCGGTACTGAAAATGCTTGAAAGGAGGGGTTATTCGGTCAGCGTGACCACGCCCCATTTGTCAGGCCGAGAATACGGCTTGCCGGGCAGGCCCAGGATCGAGGCGCAGAGCGAGCCGGCTTGACCGTTGTGGTTGGCGGCCACGTCCAAACCGAGGCGATAGCCGGCCACGGGGTGGAACGATTTGGCCAAAACCTCCCAGGGCACGGCGCACTCCAGCCGGTAGCCGTCGGCGGCCTTTACCACCTTGGTGACGAAGGTCGGTTCGGCGACGGTTTCAACCACCTTCATCTCGTCGCCCTTGCGTTCGCGCCGGAGCAGGCCGCCGAAGGCCGGGCCGTTGTCCAGGCCCACCGGGCAGAAGAAGAGCTGCCAGTCGTCGGCGTCGTACATCTGCTGTTTCTGATTGCCCAGGTCGGCGAAGATCTCCACGCAGTCGTTCTTCCAGAAATTGCCCAGCGTGTCGGGGGCGCGCGGAGTGAAGGGGCCGCGCACGTCGACGGCCGCATAGAGGCATTTGTCGTCCCAAGCCAGGCGAGTCTGGGTCTTGATCCCGGTTTCGGCCGAGGCGAAGGTCACGGGTTCGACCTTGGCCCAGTCGGCGAAGTCGCCGTCGATGGTCGGGGTCATCCGCACCGCGACCCGGCGGGGATAGACCGCGACCTTGGCGATGAGCTCCCGCCGGCCGCCCTGGTCGTCGCTCAGGCGCGCCCGGATCAAGCGCTCCTCGACCCGCTCGACCGCGCCGCCCTGCAGCTCGCCGGCGAAGCGCGCGCGCTTGCCCGGCTCGACCTTGACCTCGGCTGCCGGGGCCACGGTCTGGGCGATTTCGGCCGGTAATTCCACCGCCAGCTGATAAGTGGTCGGGCCGGCGCGGCGATTTTCGACTTCGACGTCGAAGGGACGCGACTCGCCGGCGATAATCGCCGTCGGCACGGAGAGCGCGGCGGCGATGTTGCGTTCGCGCCGGTCCAGCTCCGCCGCCCGCCGCGCGGCGGCCAGTTCGGCCGTCGGCTGTTCGCGGTAGACCAGCGAAGCGAACATCAGCTTGTAGGCCGTCTCGGGCGCGGCGATGCGCAGTTCGTTCTTGGCCTGCAACCACTCGGGCTTGAGCGGCAGCTCCAGCCACCAGACCGTCCGCTGGTCGCCCTCGACCTGGGCCGGCGCGTCGCTCCAATAGACCGGCAGGTCGTGGCCGTTGAGTTTGAGCTTCCAGCCCCGCGCGGCCAGCAGGTCGTCGCAGTACGCGCCCAGGCGCAGATAGGCGGTCTCCTCCGGCGCGGGTACGGCCGGCACGGGCAGTTCGACGCTCAACTCGTCGGCGAAATACTTGCCCGCCAGCGGGGCGAACCATTCGCGCTCGCGACGCGGATTCGCGGCCGCGGGCAGATCGGCGGCCAACTCCCACTTCACGCTGGCCACGCCCTGGCCAGGCAGTTCGAACTCGACCGGCTGGCCGGCGGGCAGATCTTCGCTGCCGTGCTGAATCTCCTCGCCGGTGAAATGGGCGTAAGAGCGGGTGATCTTGGCGACCGCCGCGCCGGCCGGCAGATTGGGATCGAGCGCCACGCGCCGGGGAGCCTCCTGGGTGTTGTAGACGCTCAGCACCAAGTGGCGCGGATCGGGGCGGCTGGCAAAAGCCCTCAACTCCGGATCGAGCGGCGTCTCCACAAACAGATTCTGGCCGCGCGTGTCGCGCAGAACCCAATAGAGCCAGTAGGGCGGGTTCGGGACCAGTTCGTCGTCCCGTTTGGCGATCAGACTGGTCACGTTGTTGCCGCTGCCGCCGTCCTTCTTGTTCCAGTTGGGATAGACCAGCAGGAAGTAATGGAACATGGCAAATTTGTCGGGGTGGGCGAGCCCGGTGAAGAGCTGGTCAGCGAAGAAACGGAAGCGCTCGCGGTAATTCGGCTCATACAGCGCATAGTTCATCTCCGTGACCACGCCCTGCGGCCGGCCGCGGCCGAGGCTTTCGGTCTGGGCCTGAACCATCTCCATCCAGGCCAGATGCGTGTAAGCGCCCTGGTCGTAGAGGTGATAGTTGTAATAGGCTAGCGGATGCTCGGCTTCCTTGAGGATCGGCAGGGTCCAGTCCTTCCAGCCGCCCCAGGAGAAGAAGGCGCTGGAGGCCAGACAGGGCACGAGCAGCGTGGTCTGCGGGAATTCCTGACGCAGATATTTGTCCAGCCGGTTGAAGACGCGGATCCAGGTGTCCACCGATTCCTTGGTGGTGGCGAACTGCCCGCTCCACCAGGAGTAGTTCGGTTCATTGGTCAGTTGCACGAAATCGACGTCCACCCAGGGGGCGTATTTCTTGATGTAGCGGATGTAGGTGGAGTAGTAGTGATTGACGCCATCGGGGCTGCGGTCGGCGCTGCCGTCGACCTGGGTGTGGAAGACCAGGCCCTTGGACATGCCCCAGTCGCGATAGTAGAAAAGTTGCTTGGCCATGTCGCAGGTTTCGAGCGCCTTGGGATAATAGGTATCAAAGCACTGGTCGAAATCCTTGGCGAAATAGCGGTCCCAGGCGGCGAAGGCCTCTTCGCGGGTGACGGGCTTGCCGCCGTATTGAGACGCCGCCCAGGGCGTGTGGGGCGGATTGACCCCATCGGGCAAATTCTTGGTCCACTGGGTGAAAGGCGCCCAGAAATAGGCGCGGGCCGTATTGAGATTCAACTCCTTGATGATCTCGGTGCCCTGACCCCGGCTGGTGCCGTTGACGCAACCGCCGAAGATGCGCTGGACCTCGCTCTGCCCGCCGACCTCGCGCAGATACTGGGGCCAGATCTTGATGGGGGTTGCCTCTTCGGCCTGCGCCGTCAGGCCCGCGCCCAGGACGAGCGCCAGCCACCAGGTTAATTTTCGTTTCGTGCCAGACATCTTGCTTCCTCCGGGGACAGAATAAGGGGTGACGGGATCGCGTCCGTCGTCAGATCGATTGAATTTGGCGCGGATCATTCCGGCGTGGTCTGGACCATGCGCAGGGCAGCGAAATGGACCACCGACTGACCGCCGTCGGCGTGATTGACCAGCCGCGCGCCGAAGCGCAGGTCGGCTTGCCCGAAGGGGGTCGCGCCCAGCTGCTGCCGGCCGGAGCGCGCGCCTTGATTGGTGTCGACCTCTTTGGAGAAATTCAGCCGGTAGATTTCTCTATTCAGACACAAGTCGATACGTACCGGCAGCTCCGCGGTGGCGATCCGGCCGGAATAGAGCAACTGCCCGTAGCCCTTCTGGCCCAGAGACTTTTGGAAGAACGAGATCGATGTCGGCTCGGTGGCGTTATGGTACTCCAGCATCAGGCAGAACCCCTGGTCGGCGTTATACGGTTCGATGAATTTCGCCAGCGGTTCGGCCATGACAAAAGCCCGCAGGGTACAGGGAAAATCCGGCCTGCCGCCGGCTTCGGAAAACCCGGCCACGGTCAGCGAAATCTTGAGCTGCCCGTCCGGGTCGGTCGGCAGATGCAGGACGGGATTGGTCATGAACAGCTGGCCGGCGTAGCAGGTCTGCCCGCCTACCGTCAGGCGCAATTGCCCGGATTCGGTTTCGATCTCGCCGCCCTTCCAGGTGTCGGCCGGAGCGGAGAATTGCTCATCCATCAGCACGGTTTCCGCCGCCGGACAATAACTGGCCGCCAGCAGCAACAAAATCGCGGCGAATTTGAGGGACAGGGGATTTTTTCGGGCAGCGGCCATCGAATTCTCCGGGGCAAGAGACGGGCGGAAGCTCGGGTTGGTCCGGGCGTCAAGTCAATAGGGTTTGATGTGCTTGTCCTGCACCTGGCCGGGATGGAGCGTACCGGCGTGCAGATCGCCGAAGAGCGAGGCGAACGCTCCGTTGTGCCGTAGGGCGGACGGCTCGTGCCCGACCAGCCAGTTGCTTAAAAATGTACTCACCGTCTGGGTGGTGCTGCCCACGCTGACCCAGGAATAGGCCGCGGTGTCGGACTGAGCCCGGTTGTCGAAGAGCAGAATGGCGCTGGGCGAGAAGCGGCTGAAGCGCGGACTCTCATAGGTGCCGCAACCGGGATAGTGCAGCGAATAACTCCAGGTCTCCCCGACCACCCAAGGGTAAAACGGCCCGCCGAACTTCCCGCCGGTCCAGTTGGGACACATAAAGAGCTGGGAGCGGGGACTGAGCGCGTATTTGGCCGGGGCCAAATCGACATAGGGATCATATTTCTGACTTAAGAACCAGACTTTGTTGCCCACCGAAACAGCCTCGGTGTAGGGCGTGGGCAAATAGTCGGCGTGCGCGTCGGCGTATTGCGGCAGGGTCAGGCCGATCTGTTTCAGATTATTGACGCACTGGACGGCGCGGGCGCTGTCCAGGGCCTTGTCCAGCACGGGCAGGAGCATCGAGGCCAGCACGCTGATGATGGCGATGACCACCAGCAGTTCGACCAGGGTGAAGCCGGCGCGCGAACTCTGACGGCCCGCCTCCTCGCGCCGGGCCGGGCGCAGGCGGAACCCCCGCGAAAGCCAAGTCTCGCCCGACGCCGCAGGCGAGAGAGGATAAGGCGTCAAACCTGCGAGAGCAGACCGATTGTCCATGGCTTGGGCCTCCATTGGCGATAACGGCGACATAAGCTCCGGCGTTTTTTCCACGGCCACCGCCCCGCCGAGTTCGGCCGCAGGAAACGGCAGGCCGGGGCCGACTTCAACCCGACCCCGGGCATCGGTCGCGGCCAAAGGCGACAACGGCCGCACGATTTGGTTTTCGGAGTGGACCGCCGCGCCGGCAAAGGTTTCGGCCGACACGGGCAGGCCGAACTCGCGCGCCTTCTCGGGCGCGATCAATCCTTCGGCCAGGGCCTGGACGGTCAGCAGCGGGACTTCGTCCCGCCAGGCGGGCACGCAAAACAAGTCCGCCAGCGTCTGGCGCGGCGAGGTCAGGCGGACCGGCCCCCGCTCCACCGTTTCCCGCCCGTCGGCCTCGCCGGGCAGCAATTTCAGGGCGGCCGGCCGCCGTTTCTGGAACCGGGCCGGGACAAAAGCCGTCAGCCGGGCCGGACTTTCGGGCAACAATCCGAAAGCGTACAGCGCGGTTTCGTGGCCAAAAACCAGCTGCGCGGCTTCGTCCTGATTGCGACTCCAGAGCGCCCAACGGACCAGATCGGCCGGAAACGAATCGACGTAATCGGCCAGCCGGTACAAACCTTTGTCTATTTTCAGCCAATGCCCGCGCGCCACGTGGTAGGAGGGACTGCCTGTATTATATCCGGCGGAATTAGCTTGGGCGGCCGTAAAATAGCCATGTTGCCGGTTGGCGATCTGGTTCAAAATCAGGGATTTTTCGTCTTTGTTGGCCGGCATAGCCCAATCCTTAATCAGCTTAACGGCCGATTCCAGCGACTCCGGCCGTTGCTTTTAGCATACCTTCCTCGGCCGCCTCAGCAAACAAACTAAAGTTTGCCTTTGCATATATTAATCCTTTTGCGATAAAGACTAACATGGCGATAAAATAAAATCTGCAACCGTCAATTGACCACTCAAGCCCGATTTGTAATTTTTAGTAGCGCCCGTCTGAACAAAAAAATGGGGCATTCCTGCCCGCTCTGGCCAGACCGAATCCCTCCCTCCCCAAAGCCACCGCACTGGTCCCTGAGAGCTTGTGTGAAAAGTTCGGACCGGCGTTTCAGAATAGGCGTGACACGCCAGGCAGCTTTAAAAACCTTAAGTGGTTTCGAGGTTTTTAAAGCGAACACGACCGCGACGCCGGCTCCAACGCCGAGGCGGGCGCTTAAAACCCCCTCTGATATCAATTCAAGTTAATGATCGTCGAATAGGTAC